>NZ_JBHTND010000035.1:0-41782 GCF_042679825.1 Methylobacterium marchantiae
GCCCACTCTGGCAGCCTGATCGTCCCGGCCCAAGCCGGTGATCGTGGTGGTCCTCACCGAGCTACACCACGCCCAGGCACACGACCGACGGAACGCGATTGCCCGGTGCTGGTGAGCTATGTCGATCGCCGGAGTTCGCGGCGCCGGGCCGAGCCCCGGCGCCGCGCCGATACTCAGTCGACGGTCTTCAGGTCCTTCACCGACACGTCGCCCTGCCGGGACGAGAAGGTCGGCGCGGAGCCGTTGCTCTGGGAAACGCCGCTGATCTGGTGGTCGCCCGTATCGTAGGTCGTGCGCTTGCCGTCGGTGTCTATGACGAGGCGGCGCGAATCCGGGAAGAAGGCGTAGCGCATTCCGTTCTGTCCGCCGCTGGTGGAGGGCTGGCCGAGTTCCTGCGGCCACCAGGCCTCGCCGCCGGACATCGGTTTCATGGGTTTCATGGGTTCCATGGGCTTCATTGGCTCCATGGGTTTCATCGGCTTCATCGGTTCCATCGTCACCGTCCCTCAAAATGTTGCGTCTGGCACGGCTACGCCTGAGAGCGGACATGGTTGCATGTCCGCGAAGATGCGCTCCCTCGGCGGCGTGCGGAGATGAGCCCCCGGTCCGTCCAGGTCCGGACCGGCTCTCCGGAAGGCCAGGCAAACGCCCGCGCGCATTGAATTTCCGTGCAGCAGGGGTCATATCGCCCAGCGTTCGATCCCCGGAGGCAACCCCTTGAGCGATACCCTGGAACGGCACGAATTCGGTGCCGAGGTCGGGCGGCTGTTGGACCTCGTCGTCCACGCCCTCTATTCCGACCGCGAAATCTTCCTGCGCGAACTGGTGGCCAATGCCGCCGACGCCATGGACCGGCGCCGCTTCGAGGCGCTGACACAGGCGGTCTCGGCACCGTCGCCCGACGCGACGATCACGATCTCGCCCGACAAGGCCGCGCGCACCCTGACCGTCGCCGATGCGGGCATCGGCATGACCAAGGCCGAGCTGGCGCAGAACCTCGGCACCATCGCGCGTTCGGGTACCCGCGCCTTCAGCCAGTCGCTCGGCGACGGGAAGGCAGAGGACAAACCCAGCCTGATCGGGCAGTTCGGCGTCGGCTTCTACTCCGCCTTCATGGTGGCCGACCGCGTCACCGTCACCTCGCGCCGCGCCGGCGCAGACGAGGCCTGGACCTGGGCCTCCGACGGCCAGGGCAGCTATACCTTGGAGGCGGCGACCCGCGACGAGCCCGGCACCGACATCGTCCTCCACCTCAAGGAAGATGCCGACGAATACCTGGAGAGCTACCGGCTCGACCACGTCGTACGCAAATGGGCCGACCACATCACCGTGCCGGTCGCCATCGTCTCCGAAGGCAAGACCGAGACCGCGAACCAGGGCACGGCCCTGTGGCGCAAGTCGAAATCGGAGGTGACGAAGGAGCAGTACACCGAGTTCTACCGCCATGTCGGCATGAACTTCGACGAGCCCTGGGCGACCCTGCACTGGCGGGCGGAGGGCGCGCTCGAATTCTCGGCGCTGCTGTTCATCCCCGGCATGAAGCCGTTCCAGGCGGTGGAAGGCGAGCGCGCCAGCAAGCTGCGCCTCCACGTCCGTCGCATGTTCATCACCGACGAGGCCGAATTGCTGCCGACCTGGCTGCGCTTCGTCCAGGGTGTGGTTGATACCGAGGACCTGCCCCTCAACGTCTCCCGCGAGATGCTGCAGGCGACGCCGGTGCTGACGAAGATCCGGCGTGCGGTCACCGGCCGCGTCCTCTCCGAACTGACGACCAGGGCCAAGGATGCCGAGGGCTATCAGCCGTTCTGGGAGAATTTCGGCCCCGTCCTCAAGGAGGGCATCTACGAGGATTACGAGCGCCGCGCCGAGATCGCCCCGCTCCTGCGCTTCCGCTCGTCCGCGGTGGACGGCTGGACCTCGCTGCCGGATTACGTCTTGCGCATGAAGGACGGCCAGGAAGCGATCTACTATCTCGTCGCCGACGATGCCGACGCCCTGGCCTCCTCTCCGCAGCTCGAAGGGTTCCGCGCCCGCGGAGTCGAAGTGCTGCTGCTCTCCGACCATGTCGACGCGTTCTGGCCCGAACAGCTCGGCCGCTTCGAGGAGAAGCCCCTCCGGTCCGTGACGCAGGGCGGCCTCGACCTCTCAAAGATCGCTGCCGGTGAGGAGAATGGCGAGGCACCGGCTTCCGTCGATGCCCTGATCGCCGCCTTGAAGACGGCGCTCGCCAAGGACGTCGCCGACGTGCGGACCACCGATCGCCTCGTGGAGAGCGCCGTGGTGCTCTCGGCCTCCGGCGGCGGGCCGGACCTGCAGATGCAGCGTCTCCTGCGCCGGGCCGGGCGCGGCTCGGGCGGGCTGCCGATCCTCGAGATCAACCCGCGCCACCCGCTGATCGTCTCCCTCGGCGCGAAGGCGGCAGCCGGCGAGGACGTTGCCGAGGCCGCCTCCACCCTTGTCGATCTCGCCCGCATCCAAGACGGCGACACCCCGCGCGATCCCGTCGCTTTCGCCCGCAAGGTCGCCGCAGCGCTGGGCGCCCGCGCCTGAACGATGGACCGGAGGCGGCCGCTGGCAGCGGCCGCCTCCGGTAACGGGGCGGATCATCGGTTGGCGGGGCGGTTCTCGTCTTGCGATCTCCGCCGCACTCGTGCTAACGAGCCTCCGTCTCATCGAGGCGCCCCGCGGAGAGGTGGCAGAGCGGTTGATTGTACCGCACTCGAAATGCGGCATGGGTGCAAGCCCATCGGGGGTTCGAATCCCCCCCTCTCCGCCAAGCACTCCCCTAAGTGCCTGATCCGACTCAACCTATTGATTATCTTGGCTTTCTCGTCCGCCTGGTGGTACACACAGGTGGTACACATTGCCCTTGCCAATGGCCCGACCCTGGAAGCATCCGAAGACCGGCGTCTACTACCTCCGAAGGCGCGTGCCTCAGGACCTGATCGAACTCGTCGGCCGTACCCACGAGAAGAAATCGCTCGGGACCAAGGACCCGGCCCAGGCCAGGGCCCTCCAGTATGCGGCCGCCTCTAAGCTGGAGGAACGCTGGGCGAACCTCCGCAACGGTGTCCAACCCCTCACTGCCAAGCAGGTCAGTGCCCTGGCTGGCGACATCTACCGGGCAAAGGTGGCCGAACATTCCGACGAGCCGGGTCCAGCGGAGCACTGGCGCCGGCTGATAGGAGCGGACAGGGTCCTGCAGGAACTGCGTGACCGCTTTCAGCCCGCGCCATCGACACCTCATCCGACGGAAGCGAAAACCGGCCAGCCGGATTTGCGTGGACGCTTTGAGAAAAAGCCATCGGCGCTCAGGCTTGCGGCCGGCTGGACCGAGGCCGATGCAGTGGTCGACATCCGTGTCGGCGCAACCGTGGACGAATTCCTGGCTTCCAAGGGCTTCGTCGTCTCCGAGGAGGACCGTCGCCGCATCGTACTGGCCGCCGGGGAGGCGGCCCGGATGGCGCATGAAACTCTCCTGCGGAACGCCCAGGGCGATTATACCCCGGACGCGAACGCCCTCCGCTTCCCGGCGTCACTGTCGGCTGTCACACCCCTGAAGTTCGAGGAGCTTTGGGCCAAATACGTAAAGGAGACAGAGGCAAGCGCGGCGACCGTTAAGCGGTGGCATCCGGTCCTGAGGAGGTTCATTGCTTTCGTCGGCTTCGACGACCTGCGTAGGGTTACCAAGGAGGACGTGATCCGTTGGCGCGACAAGGTGTCTGGCGAGGGCTCTAAGCTTGCGCCGCTCACAATCCGGGACGTTTACCTGGCAGCACCCAAGGCGCTTTTGGGCTTCGCAGTGGAACAATCCATGCTCGGTTCCAACCCGGCCGCCGACATTACGGTGAGGGTGAAGAAGAAAAAGACCTTCAGGGAGCCTGACTTCAAGGACGAGGAAGCTGAGATGATACTGTCGGCATCGCTGGCGCCACAGAACGATCTTTCCTCGCGCGAACTGAAGGATGCCCGCCGCTGGGTGCCGTGGCTCTGCGCCTACTCGGGAGCCCGCGTCAATGAAATGACACAGCTCCGGCGGCAGGACGTGAAACTAAGGCAGGGTATCTGGGTCGTGGACATAACCCCCGAGGCGGGTACGACAAAGAACGGCAACGCACGTGAGGTCCCGATCCACGAGCACCTTATCGAGCAGGGCTTCCTGGACTTCGTCAAGAAGAAGCCAGCAGGTCCGTTGTTCTACAACCTGGGGCGTAGCCGTAACGGCTCTCCCGCGACCCCCCCCAGCGTCAGGATGGGGCAGAAGATCGCCGAGTGGGTTCGCGTGCTCGGCGTCAATGATCCGAACGTCCAGCCCAACCATGGGTGGCGTCACCGGTTCAAGACGGTGGCCAGGATCTCCGGTGTCGATTCGACAAAGCTCGACTACATCCAGGGGCATGCGCCCAGCACCGAAGGCAAGAAGTACGGGCATTTCCCGCCCCGCTCACTCAAGCCAGAAATCGACAAGATCCCCCGCTATGAGGTGGTGGCAAGCGATACCGTAGACAGGCGAAGGAGCCCGCGCAAACTTGCTGGCAGACGTACGGTACCTCCTACCGCGAAAGTGCCAGGGGACGGCACTTTATAATTCGGTAATGGGACTGTCCGGACAACTTGTTTTCTACATCCGTATCGTCCAACGCCTCGTCGCGAAGTGAATCCCTGCATAAGACGTCGGGCCTAAGCCTACGGCCATACCGGGACAACGGTACGAACCCCAGAGTGGTAACCAACGAGAGCAGGCTAATGTGTTAAGTGGGGCCTGTTCCTCACTTGGTGTTGAGCGCTTTTACCGAACTACGCCCAGCCAA
This sequence comes from Methylobacterium marchantiae, assembly GCF_042679825.1. NCBI lineage: Bacteria > Pseudomonadati > Pseudomonadota > Alphaproteobacteria > Hyphomicrobiales > Methylobacteriaceae > Methylobacterium > Methylobacterium marchantiae. Next base: position 4,812 of record NZ_JBHTND010000035.1, read on the forward strand.
TCTGAAGCACCTTGCCAGGCCGGAAACCGGTACGCTCCCCGGTATGCCCCCTCGCATTACAGACCACTCGCGTCTCACCCACCCGGTAATCCGAGGCATGGTGGACGTGGCCGTGTACCCAGACGTCCGGGCCCCGGGCCAGGATAAGATCGGACAGGTCCGAGGCATCGCACCACCGAAGGTCCGCGTCGGCCCTGGGAAGGCTCGCCGGGTGGGGTGCGTGGTGGGTCACCACCACCGTGGGGCAGGGATGATTCACGGCCAGGGTGTCCTCGATGAAGGCACGGGTGATCCGGTGCATCGCGAGCACCTCCTCGGGCTCGATGCGATTGCGCGACCTCGGACCCGTCCGTATCCGGCGGTAATCCACCATCCCGCCACGCCCCTGGGCGGTCCGAAAGCCATGGTTCAGGTCGAATGACCCCAGGCGGAAGTCCGTCCAGAGGGTGCCACCTGCGAACCGAACGCCGTCGATGATGACCGCGTCGTCGATCAGGAGATGGATGCCGAGCGCGTCCGCCCGCTCACGCCCCCGGGTCAGCTGGTCATGGATCGTGTAGCGCTCCTCACCCCGGTCCCACCAGAAATCGTGGTTGCCGGGCACGTAGACCACCGGAACGCCGGGTAAGCGCTCGCCCAGCCACTCCAGCGCCCGGACCAGGGGCATGTGCACGTCACCGGCGACGACCGCCACGTCGAAACCACCCGCCGGCGCATGCGCAGCAGGGTCCCAGGCATTCTCCGGCCAGTCCTGATGCAGGTCGGAGAAAACCCAAAGGCGGGAGGCAGTCATGTCCCCGATCCGTTCGTCGCCAAGCGCGCTAGGATCCGGTCCAACGTCACGGGGGCCCAGTCCCAGCAATCCACGCCGACATCTGCCCGCGTCGCCGTGCCCGGGACCGAGCCATGGGAATGCCCATGCAGGTGAAGCCCGCCCCGGTTCGAGCGTGGATAGCTCACGTGGGGGTAATGGCTCAGCCAGATGGACCGCATCACGCCCTCCGAGTCCGGCAGGGTGATCATCGCCACGTCCCGGACGGGCTCGGCCCAGGGAAGACGCTCACCGATCCTTTCGTGATTGCCCCGGATGAGGAGCTTACGTCCGTTCAGGCGCAAAAATATCGAGAGAGCGTACGCCTCGGTGCACCGGTAGGCGAAGTCGCCCAGGTGCCAGACTGTGTCCTCCGTGCGGACGACGGCGTTCCAGCGTTCGACCAGGGTCTCGTCATGCTCCCGGATCGAAGCGAACGACCGTTGTGTCTGCATCCTCGGACTGAGGAGGGCCTGGTGCCCAACGTGGGAATCCGAGACGAAATGAACTTGGGGCATGGCAGCCTCTCGCAATGGCGGAGGCTGGGCGCGCGGCATCGCTCTCCGGGATCAGGCGGTCGGGGGCGGCACCAAGCGTTTCATCGTTACGGTCCTTTATGAGTCCGCATGATCGCCTGGCCGGACCTTGAACGCAAGGGGTGCTTGCGATCCTGCTGCTAGGGTCGCCCCGGCGATTGACGGGCGAACCATATCAGCCCAGCTGGCAGCCACAATCGGCGAGTGCGTCATGCCCTGGGCCATAAAGACCATGGCATCCCGGCATCGTAGCGGCGCCAACTCCAATCCGCGGACACGTCGTCCTGAAGTTCGCTTGCATCGACCGATAGGTATCCGGATGCAGCCAAGCACTGGTCGAGAAGATCCCGTTCTTAGGGCGTTTATGGTTCGACGTCCGCGTACGGGCATCGGGATCGGAGGAATGCGCGGCTGGGTCGGGTGGAATGTAGAACGGCAGTTTCGGAGGTTCGGCAGGCCTAAGCAGTCATTGCTACGCCATAATCGATAGCGCTCGGGTAGGCGTGCGAAGGCACCTGCTAAGGACATCTTGGGCCGCTTGAGACAATGGGGCGTGCTCCTCGACATGATCGAGGTTCGCCAGGATACGCGCCGCGAGGGTCTTGAGGAGGGGACCTCTCGGATAGCCCAATTCCGAACTCCTCGATCGTATGGCCGCGTAATCGGCAGAGGCTTAACATTCAGGCGTCCGGGGCGAGCACCTAAGACAACTTCGCCTCATCAGCCACCTAAAAACCGGGCGTTTTGAGTTTGGAACGAGTTTGGTGATTTAGGGCCCGAAGTGATGCAATGCCTGCAGATCCATGCATCGCAGATGCCTTGATTGAAATGCCAATCCCATGCTTGCCGCAGGAGGCAAGCGCCAGCAAAATCAGCCACTTATCCATCTCAGGTCGAGCGAGATTAGGGCTTTTTCCGACTTACCCTCTAAACGGAAGCAGGAAGTGTCTCACTTCATTTTGTCGCCAGGCTAAGTCATTGGAACGGCTTAAAGATGCCCCGATCACGCAGGGCGATTTGGAATCAATTTCGGGACTTTGTGTGAACCGGGCGTAGTGATCGCCGCCGAGCAGCATAGACACCACTAAAAGCCCGGCCTCAAAATGGGCCCTGGGCAAGCGGAGGATCCGCTCACCGGCATATGACGCCAGCCTGCTGTTGCTATACCCAGCATCGCTGACCAAAGCCGACGTCGCCTGAGGAGGACGTGATGGACGTTTCAGCAGCTGTGGATACGCTTTTTAGCGGCGCCGTACCTGAACGTGAGGCTGAACTCAAAGCCCAATGGGGGCTAGCGCAGGACAGAGTGCGGCTGCTCGACCGAGACGGTTTTATGCTCGGCTTCGTTCCCGGAACAGAAACGATCCAAGTCAATGAAATCGCACTCCGCCAGATCTGGCTTACCGGCTATGCAGCCTGGCGCGCTACCCAGGCCTACAACTACGCCCTCACGGTCCTTGCGTTCGAAAATCTTGATTTTGATCCCGTTAGCTGGGGCGAGGTGCCAGCGCAGGCCGAGCGGGATGGGGCCTTCGACAGGGTCTACGACAAAGTGCGCGGCCTCTCGGGGATACTTTCGCTTGCAGACTTCGACTGGCCATCGGATGTCCCCTTCCCGGCCGAGGGGATGAAACTGCCAGACCCTGAGGAGAAGGCGACATTCGATCTCGTATGCATGGCCGGAACATATGTGTTTGCTCACGAGATCCGGCATGCCCTCTTTGATGCGGGCGGAGATGCACCGCATGACATCATTGAGGAAGAGCGTGCCTGTGATGCATGGGCACTCAGCCTGATGCTCGACGGAGCCGTCAAATACGAGCAAGAGCATCACCCAAATCGTCCTGGCTGGGTTCGTGCTAAGCGTATCCTGGGTGTCATTATCGCTCAGCTTACCATCCTCGTCGTAACCCCTCGTGATCTTTGGGACGCTTCCGAGGATCATCCGCCGGTCCGCGAACGCCTTCGGGCTGTTTTAGATGCTGCAAAGGATCCCGTACCCGACTGGTTTTGGGTATCCGTGGCATCCATGCTGACGGCATTCGCTAGGCGCCTTAGTACGCTCGGGGAGCCGAGAGACTTCCCGCCGAGCCACCGTGATTTGGCCTATGATCTCTGCGACCGCTTGCGCAGCGTTTGATGGCCTACTGACGCGATTGTTGCGACCGCAGGCTGACACCTGACAAAAAAGCGGGGGCACCCCTTCGAGCGCCTCCGCTTACGTACAAACTGCACCCGGCCTACGCCTCGTTGGCCTCTGATGGGTCAGCCCCGCCCTTCTTTGCGCTCGCCAAAAGCTTAGCGTAGTAGGCGCTTGTCGCCAGCATTCTTTGCTTCACGTCTTGCGAAGTGATGCGAATGTAGTGCTTCCGTGTGAGTGATATGTTCGCGTGGCCCAACAAAGACTGAACCGCGACCAAATCACCTGTCGCTCGATGCATGCGCGCGCCTGCAGTCTTTCGCAGGTCGTGGATGCGGATGTCCTTTAGCCCAGCATTTGCACGCATCCGGGCAAAGTTAGAGCTGAATGAGTTGTAGGTGATTGGATAACGCTCACCTACGCGGAAAGTATCTCCTGTCTTCTTCCTGGTCCAATTTCTGGTCTCCACGTAAGTCCAAACGAACGTCTCGTGATGCCCCTGCTGCGCAAGAAGCATCTTTTCGATTTCGTCCGTGATCAGCACCTCATGATGCTTGTCACCCTTGACTGTGGTGCGTATGACGCGATCTTCCCAGTCGACGCTTTCCCAGATGATAAGAGCGTCGCGCTTCCTTAACCCTGTCACGAGTACGAACTGGCACAAAGCCCAGTAATCTTGACGCTGCCCACTCAAGGTTATTTCCTGGCGAACCTTGAGTTCCTGCACGCGCTCCTTGATTGGCAACCGATGGAGCTTATAATCTGGCTCATCAGGGAGCGGGATCTTCCAGCTCTTCCGTGCCCGGGTCAACACGACCCGGATAATATCTAGAACGTGCTGATTTACAGTGTTTGTCGAAACACGCCCCCACTTTGGCTTGTCGTAGCGGTACATCTGGCGCCGCTCCGCCATCAGACGAGCCACCATCTCGTCGTCGATACGAGAGATCATGGTCTTCTCACCAATGCGATCGGTGAGCCAATCGAGCGCCATCTCGATCTTGTAGCTGTTAGTCGCGAACTGCCCACGCTCGCTGAAGTAGCGGTCAGCTGCGGCGAGGAAAGTGATGTCGCGTCCCCGCGCGGCTCCAAGCTTTTGCTGAAGCGCGATGACCTTGTCTCGCTCAGCCTTAGCAAAGACAGTTGCGGCACGCTTATCACTTAACTCTGTCGAGCCTGTGACCCTCTGCTTCTTCACGCGAAAGTCCATGTGGTAAAACGGACTATTCTCCGGCTTCCAGACTAGTGCAGGAGACTTGCCCTTCTTACTGGCAGCCTTGCACTTCTTGGTGGCAATCGCCTGGATGGCGGTGATCGTGCTGGTGTCGGTCGTTGTGCTCATCGTCCGGTCCTACCTTTTTTGGACATGCGGCTCCTGTCTCCACGGGCGGTGCCGATGGAGTGGTTCAGGGCCATTTCGGTTGAGGGGTGGTTGGGACCGCCGACGGATTGAGTTCCGTCGGCGGTCTGGCGCAGACCGTTGGGTATCAGCGCCGAGCGGCTAGTCGTGCCTCCCTGCGGGCGGCGTAGCCCTTCGGCGCTGACGGCAATGGCGGAGGGGTAATCGGATCCCTAGCGGCGCGCAGCGTCGGAACGGCACCGGTCTTTCGACGGCGCACGAAGCCTTCCAAATCCTCATCGAGGATCCGCAGGTCTCTACGTTCCTTGCCGCGCCCAACATCGACGGCGATGAGGTTGCCGTCGTCGATGTGAGCCTTCACTTGTCGAACGCAAAGGCCAAGCTTTTCCGACACCTCGGCGATGGTGAACACGCGCTCGAAATGGAGGTCGACTTCACCGCCGTCGCCGCAAGGCAAGCCTTCCACTTCGCCGCCTTCATCGGCAGCGTACCTAAACGCTCCCCTCATCGTACTGACTCCCGGTTGCCCATCACGAGGGCGGGGACTTGGGAGGCGGTCCGCAGGCGGGCCGCCGGTTCGGTCAGTCGGATTCCGACACGCTGCTCAGGAGCCTGCTTTGCGGAAGTCGGACTGACCGGAGCCGGCCGGGTTCATGAGACTGCTGAGTTGAGCCGTCTGGTCTTCAGTGTTCTTGCGACCCAGTGTGGGCGTTTCAGAGAAGAACGCGTCGGACGCGTAGCTTCTTAACGGCTTCGAGGGTGTCATCGAGGCATCCTCCGGTTGAGTGACCCGTCGCGTAAGAGCGCGCGGAGCGATGAAGGGATACAGGTGGGTGGGCGGCAGAACTGTCTTTCGACACGACCGCGGGCATGGCTGTTCACTTCCAGGCAAGGGTGATGAGACGGACCCAAGGCCTCGACTTGTTGTGAGGCAGGGATCTGCCGGCGCGCAAATGCACTAACCGGCGTCAATTGCCGTGCAAGACGTGGGGGTTTTACATTAAGGTACATGATAGCCTCCCGGTCCGGCATTGCGCCGGTGCGTGGCCGCTGGGCGGCCGTCCCTCGGGGGCTTAGGTCGGCCGGTGCTCCCGGCCGAAGGTCCGCAACGACCTCAGGCTTTGGAGCCGGACTGACGGTAGGCCCACGCGAAGGCGGCCATGTGTTGCGTTGCGTTCGTCATGGTTTCCTTATGCCAGAAATGGCGTTCGGCGCCCAGGACGAAACGATCGGTTTCAAGAACCATCGACTCCTTCCTTGGGTCATGCTTGACTATTCCTTTCCGGGCGTAGACCGGGGAACCGGACCACGTTCGGGCCGGTGGGTCGGGTGTGAAATTCCTCCAGCGACCGCTCCTCCGCCACGTCCAGCCCAATCTGGATCTCGGCGAGGACCGATCCCAGGAGGTTGTCGAAGGTCAGCGGGTCAAGGGCGCGCCGGACACGGATCAGGCCGACGATGACCTGGGCCACCTGATCGTCCACGTGAGCGTCACTCAGGGTGACGCCCCGATCACGGTGCACGCGCTTCATCAGGCTGGCGCCTCGAACCGGATCGCTGACCGTACCGACCTGAGGGCCCGTCTTGCGAGGGGCGAGCTTCCGGTCCGGGGTCATTCCAGCGAAGTCGACGCCGATGAGATCGGGCTGCACGCGAACGGCTGCGCCCATGTCTCCCTTTGGCAACGACGCGCCTGTCCCCCTTTGGGATCGAGGAAATCCGCGATGTGGCCGGGGATGTTTTCGCCGGAGGCCATTGCGGCGAGGATGCGTTCAAGTCCTGACATGGCGAACTCCTGGGGATCGGGCAAGACACCGCACGCCTTCGGGCGTGCCTTCGGAAGGGTGCGAAGGTTAGGGCACCGCTGAGGTGCCAAGTCAGCTCCGGCGGGGAAGCACCAGCATGGAAGCAGCGCCGGACGGAGGGTATGAGTTCGGGGATGATATGGGCGAGAAGGGCGCCGGTACTCAGCGAAGGGGCGAGGCTATCGGGAATATCGGCGGCATCGCGTGATGATGGGGGCCTTCGGTCGATGTCGAAGGTGTGGGCGCCCAAGAGGGCGCCGGGTCATTTCCAACCGGGAAGGCGTGCAGCGTTCATAACGCCACCGAGCCGGAGAGCGATGCTGGTCATGCAGATCATGTTTGCCTCCTCCGGTCTGGGCCAGGTCATGGCCGGGTTCGCGTCTGTTGGTCGGGAGTTTTATACTGCCAGAGTTCCCCTGCCATCAGGTTAACAAAACCCTGGGCGATTGATCAAAGCCCAGGGAATGATGGAACGGTCGAGCGTTTTTCGAGAGTGCGATCCAATTCGTGACGTCATGGCCGGTTAGTTTCAGGCATGACCAGGATTGCCCGGGAATGCGATGACAACCCCCGGGGCGTGGCCATGGGTAACCATTGAGCGTCGTCCCCGGATGGCCCTCCGCTCCGCCTCAACGAGCACTTCGTGGGCAACGGCGACCCTGGCCCGCTCGATTGCCGCCTCGTAGACACCCTCGCCGAGCTCGGATCGCACTTCGACCAAGGTGCCTAAGAACGCGAGAAGCTGCTCATCCATGGCGGGGTCCCCCATTCCGGGTGGCGGGACCCTGAACGAGCTTGCGTTCATAGCCATCAATGAGTTCACGGAAGGCAACGCCGTCGATCTGGCGGTCCTTGACTAGGCGATTGGCCAAGACCTCGACGAGGTCGCGGTAGCGGGTGATGATCTCCACCGCCTGGGCGCTGAAGGCCTTAAGCGACATCTCGATGAGGCGTCTAAAATTCGCATCCTCGTCGAGCAGTGAGGCAGCGCGATCCATTAGCCGCCGCTGCACCAGACCTTCGCCCATGCCGAAGCTTGCATGGATGGAGGCCGCGAGGTTCGTGGCGGTCGTTAGGTCGCTATACGACCCGGTAGAGGCCTCCATGCCGAAGACGATCTCGCCGGCACGTCCGGCCAGGGCGGTGACGATCATGTTCTCGATGTCGGCACGGGTACGCGTGACCTCTCCGTCGGGGTAGGCCCCGATCATGCGACCGCCCTGGGTGGGGTTTGCGAGGATCGAGATCGTCTGGACAACGCATGAACCGGTCATGTGCGCCGCGAGGGCGTGTGAAACCTCATGGACGGCACATCGCCATATCGCCCCCGGTGACCGGTTATCCGGGGCAAGGATCTCGGCCATGAGGTCGCCGATCTCCATCGGGCGCCGTGCCACGCGAGCCCGTCGCCTTGCCCCCTTCGCCCACCCCGCGATAACCGCCCCCGTGGCACCGACGGCGACACCTCCGATGTGGCCAAGGTCGACGCCTTCGAGATCCTTGCCCAGGTGCTGGCGCAAGATACCGGGAATGGCCTCCTCATCGGGCGGCAGGATCTTGATGACCCTCGACAGCCTGCCCGGGCGTACCAAGGCCGGATCGAGGGCATCACCGAAATTCGTCGCACCGATGATGACGAGGTTAAACGACGATGGCGCGCTGGAGGATATGCCGTCGAGGAACTGCAGGATGTACCCAACGATAGGTGCCCAGTAATCCGCATTCCGCGAACTGGTGGTCGCCCGATTGGGAATGGCGTCGATCTCGTCCAGGAACAGGATCGCCGGGGCAGCATCCGCAGCCTTCGAAAAGGTGGCCTCGGCCTGCTTCAGCACACTGTCGAGGTAGCCGGTCCCGTCGATGAACCACTTGGCAACGCTGGTCGTGATCAGAGGCAAACCGGATGACTTGGCAATGCTTGCGACAAGCGTAGTCTTTCCTGTGCCTGGCGGACCAGCGAAGACGATTTGCCGGTCGATGGTCGAGAAATCTGGGATCTCGCCTCGGCGCCATGCATTCACGTCGTCGACCAGCCTCTTCGCCCATTGGCCCGCCTCGCCGTAACCGCACAAGTCCTCCAGCGGTGGGACATGCGCCTGGAACTGGGTCACCACCGTCATGCCGGCGGTCGCCCTCGCCAGACGATCCAGGCATGACCGGGCATCGCTGCCGACCCTGATGGCGCTCACGAGGTCGAAGAAATCGAGCCTAGCCCCAAGCTTGTCGGAGCCAGGCCTGGGCCATGTTCCGGTAGCGTCACGGATGGCCTTGCGGATCACCGCCGCCGTCGGGTGGCCGGTCCGGATCCTCATATCCGCGGCAGCCACCACGGAAGGCGGCAAGAGGCGTTCAGGAGCGTGGCTCACGGCCACCAGGCGATGCCCTGCTCCCAGAACGCGGGCGAGCTCGTTCTCGCCCTCGGTGGGCTTCCGGGCGTGCCTGGCGGTCCCGTCCCTGGCCTCGATATGCTGCCAGTTTGCCATTCCCGCCGCCGCAGAGCGCAGGGGGGCGACCCAGGCCGGGGTCGGAGCCTCGATCAGGACAGAAAGGCCGGGCGAGTACCGAAACCGCCGCAGTTGCGCCGGGGTCATCGCCGCTTCCAGCAAATGACCCCCGAGGCTCAGATGCGGGGCAACCAAGCCCGACGTCACGGTGGTAGGTTCGTCGGTCCCGTCGTCATCGGGCTCGGGATAGGCGAGGAATTCCTCGGTCGAAGTATTGCGTGTCATGGCTGCCTCCCCACACGAGGCAGCCGGGCACGCTCTTCGGCGCCGGGTCAGCCCTCGCGGGTGTCGGGGTCGGGACGGCGCTTGGCGCGCCAGTGACGGGTTGCAGGCGAGGCAATGCTCGCCGCGATGCCGGCAGCGGGTTTTCGAAAGGGGGAATGGGATCGTGTCATCGGGAGTGGTCCGTCAAATGGGTCTCCCGGGGCATCGCGTTTGGACGCGAGGCTATCCGCAGGAGGAGGAATCAGTGCGCGCCGGTCCGGGATGCCCCGTCCCGTTCGCCGAGAATTTCATCATCGAGGTCATGCCCCCCGAGATGCAGCTGATCCCATACGATTTCAAGTCATAATCTAGCGGGAGCTATGGAATTTTGTGTTTGCACTAGATGTCAGCAAGGTCGCGATGAGCAGGGCTGATTGTATAGCGATCATGAAAATGATTCATTCTCAGTAAGGTAGCGGGCTTGGCAGGCCTATCGGACAGGAAATGGGGCGCCCAGGGTCCCGTGCAATTTTTACCTCCCGATTGGTGGCGTGGCCCGATGAGGGGCGGTCGATCACCCACAGAAAGGGTTCGTCCAGGCGTTCCGGGCGACCAGGCGCAGCTAGTAAGTGCGACTCGTATGGAAGCGGGACGCGGGATGCGCATCCCGCAGCCTGCTTCCCAAACGGCAGGAAGAATTAACCCTGTGCGGGATAAGATCCGTTGTTTGACAGGGGGTTGAGATGCCGGACGAGACGCAGGTATGGCGGGCTGCGGACGAGGTCCGTCGTTCGGGTAAGCGTGTCAGCCAGCGGAATGTGATCGAGGTTTTGCAACAACACGGGCGGGGTGGGACGTCCCGAGAGGTCGGTCCGCACCTGCTGAGTTGGAAGGTTGCGCGGAACTACGACGCCCGTCTTGAGGTGAACGACATCCCCGATCGCATGAAGGGCGACCTCGTGAGCTTCGTTAGGGGCCTATGGGGTGCTGCGATGATCGAGGCGAACCATCGACTGGAAGCCGAGCTCGGGCGATTGCATGCGGAGCAGCAGGCGGCACGTGAGTTGATGGACGAGGCCTATGTCGAGGCTGAAGTGGCGACACGAGAGAACGTGCTGCTGCGGGCTCGGTTGGCGGAGATGGAGGGCGAGGTGGTGCCCCTCCGCGCGCGTCGCGTGGACTTGGAGGCCGACGTGGCGGCGTTGCGGAAGCGGGTTTCGGACCTGAAGGCGGCTGAGTTCTGGGATAGGGTGATGCGTGCGATTGCGGATGTTCTTCCGCAAGATGTGTGGGTGCCGGACCGGGATATCCTCAGGCTCCTCCCGGCATCATTGGCCGGCGAAGCCAACGCCCTTGGCGAGCCGCTGACCCGGGGCATGCTCAACAAGAAAATGGGCGTCCGTATAACGCATTGGAAATACTTTGACCTCGACGAGGATGAAGATGGCGCCAAGCGATACCGTCGTACGGCGACGTAATCCCCCGCCAATGAGGTGACGACGAATGCTTAAGGATCCGGCGGGACTGTACGACGCGGTCTAATCCTCACCACGAGCGGGCTGCCGGTTTCAGACGTCGGACTTTTTCGTCCTCCGGCGCACCGTAACGGGAATGAAGTTTTAATCCTTGAATGGCTTATTGCTGGACGCAATACGGCAGGATTTGCCTGACCCTTACGGCCTTACCTGGAAGGAAGCGCTTCGGGCCCACGAGGCCATGCCTCAGGATGACGACATCGTACGTCGTGGTGGTGATGGCACCGGCAGCATCCCTGATGCTCACGTCGTGGGCCTTGCCGTGGCAAGTCCTTGGTTTCCCCTCGCAGATGTGACCTTTGCCCACGACGCGGACGACCCGGGTGTTCGGTTTTCTGATCTCCCCGGCGGCAACGGCGATGAGTAGCAAGCCAATGAACCGGTTCAATGGGTAGCACTGAGCGAAGTACGGCTTGGAGTGCACCAAGTGGATAAGGGGCATCGAAGGGATCAGCATCGCCTTGATGGCACGGTCGACCGACGGCCAGGCAGCCGATCCCTGGAGGTGCGCGATGGCCCTGATATGTGCGGCTTCAAGGCGCTTGAATGCCATGGCGTCATGCTTCTCGTGCAAGTTCCAGGACAAGGCACGCCGGGCGATGTCCTCCGCCTCGCGGATCTCTTCCGTCATGGCCGCGAGCACGCCGGCATGGCCTCGCAGGGCGTCCAGGATGAGCGCGAAGGCCTGCGCCGCGCTTTTGCGCGTCAAGATCCGGATAAGGTCCTGGAGAGCACCGTCGCCGCCTCCCGAGATCAGGATGTTCGGCTGCGACGACAATCCGCAATTCAGGCCCTGGAACTGGTCCGTATCCCAGAAATCGAAGCCGCGATAACTCTGGGCATGAGGCGTCGAGATGGCCTCGCAACTTTCACTGCCCCACCCGATGCAACTGACGACCGCCCCAAACCGCTCCGTTGCGTATGTTACCGTTGGGGAGTTGAACGTCGCCTCAACGTCATCCCGCATGCTTCCGGAAGGGGAGAAGGCGAGCTTGACCGTTGTCGAATACCGGATGTCGAGCAACGAACCGAGCTTGCTCCGCCAGGCTCTGAGTTGATTGCTCCAATCGATGGCAATCCGGCTGGCGACCATGGCCTCCCAGGTCAGTGGCATGGTTTCACCGGCCCATGGGAAGCGCGCCTCCGGCCAGTGCGAAGCCGGCCAATCGTAGAGCGTCGGCTCGACGTCTCTTGATAGGCAGCGTCTCAATCGAAAGCCGGGCTTGTCCTTGCTCACAACGACGGTCCTGACGCCCAAGCTTGCTGCGCGGATCGCCGCCGTCAGGCCCGTGGATCCTGCCCCGATCACGAGAAGGCTAAGGCTTTCGTTGTCGAGGAGGCCGTTTTCGATCAGGCGATCGACGACCAAGCGCGCCCTGACCATCTGGTCACGGATGCTCGCAGGCGCGAACTCACCACTGATCTCGAAGCAGTTGTCGCCAGCGGCATGCGCCACCAGCACCGGGTCCATGTGCATGCGGTCGACTTATGCGACCCGCTGAGCTTCATCCAGCCTACGAAGCCATTCCTTGACGTCCTCCGCGTCAAGGCCTGAATTCCTGGCGGAATACGCACCGACAACCCTCTCGGACAGCTTCATGTCGCTGGCCGTGATGTCAGGGAGCAAGTGCTCGATACCCTTAGGCTCAGGAACCAAGCCTCGGCAAACCTCGATCCGGCCCGTGGCATCAAGCGCCCAGAACGTTTCCGGCACCTCGACGAGGTAGGCGCCCGTCTCGCAAATCGCGTCGGTTTCCTCGGAAGGCAGCTTCGGTATGGCCACCACCAACGTGGAGTCCTCGCCACCTCTCTCAGAGAGAAGCTCGCTCAGCCTAGCGGCTTTCTGCGGTGCCCCATCGATCCCACTCAGCGAGCCAACATAGGTCGGGCTCGTGTACTCGATGACCGCAATCCCATCCCATACCGGAAGGAACCCAATGTCCCGCCCAAGGGCTGCCCAAGCAGTGTCAACGCCCGGTGGGACCGCATGAGGTACCGAAGCAGCTTCGCTTTCCCGGCGAGATACATCTTCGTTTTTGAGGGCTTCCAATCCCTCCAGGAGGGTTGGTCCTGTTGCGCCTACACGCGCGATCCTCTTTTTGAGCCTGCGCAGAGCTGCTCTCTCGATATTTGAGCTTCCATCGACCCGGGGGCGATCTCCTGCGGCCAACGCACTCCCACTTGCCTGAGGCTTCCGCGGCTGCCTGGTCGAGCGGCTTAAGTCGTCGAGAGAGGGGCCAGGCGCAAGCGTCGCGGGACGGGAGGATCCCGCAGCCGCGATGAATTCGGAAATCTGCCGGAAATCACTCATTCGACTGACTCGACGCAGGGTCCTCCCCACGTCCCTTCCTGATGGAAGCAGATGATAAGGCTTGCAGACGCCAAGCGGAAGTCCCCCATCCTCAGGTGTCAACGGAAGGTTCAAGGAAACCGGTTTCTCGACACGAGTGCGGTCCCGGATCGCTGAATGGGCGGACCTCATCCGTAGCCCACCAGAGCGGCCTTTCGTTCGGAAGCGCAATGCTTCGTAGACGAAGGGATCAGCGAACCGCGACAGTGGGACTGTGTCCTTATCGTTCGCCGCACGGCCTTCCACTTCCTAGGCTGAGAGAGAGGGAACGTTGGAGCTCCTCCCCAATGGCCCCGATAGGCGGTAGGCGCCGTGCTACCTGGGCGAAGAAGGCAGGGCCCTATGGACTGGATGTCACCACGAGGCTTGGCACCGGTAGCTCGGGATGGAAAAGTCGGCCTTGCCGAGCCCACCGCAGACTTCTCCGTTGCCGGAGCGTGAAAGTCCCTTCAGGCCTAACTCTCAGTGTCGGACGCGTTTCGCTGCCCTAATCGGGCCCGCAAGTCTGGTTCCTGAAGGCCTTGCCCTGACGCAACAGCCATCCAAGTGCTTCGGGCGTTGCATCCGGTGCCACCCCGGACGCGTGTGCGAAGCTCGTCAATGCCGCTCGCAGCTCATCCTTCGCTGCCAACCCGTAGCGGAGTCGAAGCGCCCAGAGGTCGCCGGAGATGTCCCTGTGAACCGTGAACTCCCAATCCGCCCGCTGTAGGTCGAAGTTGCCTTCGGCCCTCTCCGCTGCCCGGTCGAGGTCAATGTGGGTCTTCTCATTGTCGCGGATATCGCCGAGGCAATCGCGAACGTCCTGCAGTGTCAGCATGGGCGTTCCTAAATCCGGTCGGGCCCTCCGAAGTTCGGAGCTCACGTCGCCGCAATCCGAGCAGACGAACCTCTGACGCCTATCCGATACGACGGGGGCGTCGAGATGCTCGGGGTAGAGCTCACGTCGGTAAGCTAGGTTCTCCGCGTTGCCCTCCAACCGCACGCCTTCGTGGATCCGGATTTCGCCGAACCACTGCCCGGAGCCCCCCAGCCTTAGGATCGCGCGCTTGCCCCTCCCGCAGCCCGGGCAGGACCAATCCGAAGAGGTTCTCTCCCAGGCCCGCTTCGGCTTTTCCTCGAAGGTGGCATACTCCACGTCCGTAGGTGTTCTCGCGCGGGATAAGCGCTGCGGTCGCCTCGACCTTCCGATGCCATCGCGGCTCAAGGAGCGCACGCTCAAGTCAGACCAGAGACGGCCGCGCCACGAACAAAGTTCCCGAACCGAACTCTGTTTCAGGAACTGGCGGCCAAGGAAGTCGTCCAGGGCCGAAGGCTGCACCAATGGCCGGGAGTTGGCGTTGCGCTCTACCGCGAAAGACCCGGTGGCGAGACGCTCCACCAAGACCTCGACGAACGCGAGCCTATCTTCGAACCCTGCTCTAAGATCGAGCCAGATGGCTCGCGCCGTCTCGATGTCGACCTCGTGTAGGGCGTTCGCCCGCGGGCGAACGAAACGCGAGATCTCCGAGGGCGTGAACGAGAAATGTCGATGGACGTCGCGCCCAAGCGCCTTCTTCGCCTCGCCCTCGGCAGCGTTGCATCCGTCGCAGACCATCGTGTCGAGAAAGCGCAGCACGAGGGCTCGCATGTGGTCGCTGGCATTGCGTGCCGCCGTGGGTACGTTCTTGGCCCAGGGGATTCCAAACCGCTCGTTTAAACGTCCTCCCAGGTGCTCGCGCAGATGGTCGTGGTGAACGTGCAGGTGCGCCAACAGGGTGCCGCCCTCGATAAGACGCACGATCTCGGGTTTGCGGCGTCCGCAACAAGTGCACTGCCAGTCGGTGGCGGTCTCGAACCAGTTCCAGTTTAGGTCGAGGCCCGACGCGGTGAACCGCTGGACCAGCGCCTTGGTCTGGTCGGTCCATCGCCCATCGAGATGGGGGAACCAGCGTGCCAGCCCTGCCTCGTCAAGGCCCCATACATCAGGGAGCGTCAGATCGACCCTGGTCTCGCCCGCGGGAGTGCCGGCCTCCGGGAACGGGCCGCAACCGTCTTGATCAAGCGCCATGACGGATTGCCCAACTCCTTCTCCTAGGCAGGAATTCATGTCTCGTTTTTAGGGTCAATAGCGCGGCGGTCATAGACGAATGTCCGGCACGGTCTGGGTTCCTATGGTTCATATCCGGGGCATTGCGATCCGGGACACGAACGCCAGTCAATCCACGACGGCGTGCCGCGCCGGCACCAAGGGGACGGGCGTCATGCGATTGATTGCCAACATGCCCGGATTAGGCACCGTCTCGCGGGATAGTGTCGACGGGCCCGCCAATGACGCGGGGAACGGCATCCCCAAGCAGTTCCTCCACCCAGCCGATCGGTCGACCTCGCTCGGCGCAACAGGTGAAGAATGCCCGCTGCTCGGCCCTGGTCAACGCGACGAAGAAGGAGTTCATTTCCTCGGTGTTCATGGGCTTCAGGCTCCACCAACTCTGACCGTCGAGCCCAAAGAACACGACGGTATGGAACTCCATCCCCTTGCTCTTATGGATGGTCATTAAGGGGACTTGTCCCTTGCCCTCGAAGCGATCCAGCACCTCCTGCCAGTCACGGGACGCGGACATGCACTCGCCCAGCAGGCTGACGAACCCGTCGCGTATGCGCCCATAATCGGCCCCGCGCTGATAGGCAGACGTGGATTGCCGGATCAGGTCCTCGCCGATGCCTTCGACAAGAAGCGACACCAGGGACTCCGCGAGCGCCTCCTTCGGCGAGGTTTCCGCCATGAACCGGCGGACTGAGATCGTGAGGGTTTCCACATCACGCATCACGCGGCGCGGCACGTCATCGTCGTGAACGAACCGAAGCGCCGTCATCCGTTCCACCGCCGTGGACCAAGCCTCCGGCGCCCGCGTACTCGCGCTGGCTCGTAGGAGAGGCAGGAGGAGCGTCGTCAGCTCCTCCGTCAAAAGATCTTGGAGCGTCACTTCGCCGACGCTGCGCGCGAGGTTTCGGAGGACGATGCCCTCCGCCTCGAAGGCGGGTTGTAGCTCCGCCTCAACCCTGTCGGCGTGGAGTCTCACAAGCAGGACGATGTCATGTGCCTCGACGCGACCCGAACGGATCTCCGTCGCAAGCCAGGATGCCAACCTGTCGACCTCGGCTTGCCTGTTCCTGAAGACCCAGATCGCAGATACTTGACCGTCGACTGACCGAGTTCTCTTCGCCTCCGCCCGCTCCACCCCGGGGTCGATATGGGCAGCCACCAAGTGTTGGATCGCGACAAGGTCCGCGTGCGACCGCCAGTTGGCCAGCAGGCTGACGCGTCGGGCGTGGAACGCCTCGCTGAATGTCTGGAAACCGTTCGGCATCGCCCCGGCCCAGCCCATGATGCGCTGCTTGTCGTCGCCCACCGTCGTGATGTGCGTCGTGGAGGGACAGAAGGCCGTTCCGACGAGCTCGAACTGCGCGGAGGTCGTGTCCTGGAACTCGTCGAGGAACACGAAAGGGTAGGTTGCTCGCAGCGCCGCCCGTATCCCGGCATGTTGGCGCAACATGCATTCCGCAAGCCGGTTTATCATCGTGAATGTCAGGAGTGTCGTCTCACGACCTTCGTACTGGTCCTGCCAGTAAGCTTCGAGGAGCGCCCTCGACCCCCGGGGCAAGTCCTGTCCCTCAAGGGGAAGTTTCGTGGCGGCGACCAGATCTTCAAGCTGTTTCGCAGTGAGGCTCGATCCAATCCTCGCGAGTTGTGCATTGGCGATGTCGCGAGTTGGAAAGCTGATGTCATAGTCTGCGTCCGGGGCGTAAGGCGATGGGAGCGCACGCCGAAACTGGTCCAAAAGTCCTTTGGTCCAGGCATCGAAGGTCATCGATACGAAACGGTAGGAATGAGCCCTGGGGAGTCTCAACCGGACCCGGGCACTCAACGCGGCGGCGGCATCCCTCTTGAAGCTAATGGCCAGCACCTTTTTCGGCGCAGGGCAGATTCCGGTCTGTAGGAGATAGGTCGCCTTTTGAGCCAACAGTTCGGTCTTGCCGGAACCGGCGCCGGCCGTGACGCAGACGCACTGGTCGGTCTCGCGCAATGCCTCCCATGCCCGGTCCTCAAGACTGGCGATGCCCTGCGGTCGCCAATCCTGCGGGCGCACGAGCGTCATGCTGGCAGTCCCGCCCTGATGGCTTCCACGAGCGAGACAAGTACCTCTGGCGCCCCGGTCCTGAGCGTTTCCTCATCCATCAACCCTAAAGCCGCCAAATGCGCCCCGGGCTTGCTGGCGCCTAGGAATAGATAGGGGTACCAGACGAACGCGTTGTCGTAGGTTTCATCCTCATCGTACAACGCAACGTCGCCATTCGTCTTGAGGGTGGTAGCCTTTTTCTCGGTAAGTGCCCCCGGACCGTTCCTCGGACCTCGCTTGCCCTCCGGCGTGCGCATGTAAACATCGGGAAACGCCTGTATCATCGCGAAATCGATGTCGATGGGGAAAGAGAAGTAGACGTCTTTCTCCCTGAGGGCCGTCAACCAATCGTTGTCATCACCGTCGTCCAAAAGCCTCGCATCATCGATCTCGTCGATCCTGTCGAGGTCGATGTCGCCTATGACCACCTCCCAGGTTCCTTCGAGAGAGCGGCCAACCGCCCCCAACTCCTGGACGATCTTTTCGATAGCCTTGCCCCCGCCGTGCTGGCGCCCGAGATCCAGGTCCAGAAGTGTGGCGTATGGGATCTGAAGGCTTTCGAGTAGCCTCCAGAAGTGGGTGACGAAGCGGCCGCCCAAAGGCACGACCGGCACAAATGACTTATCCAACGGAACACCCATGGCCTCCGCCAGACGTGGAAGGATAATGGCCTCGGATTCACCCTCCGCAAGGACGACATAGCGGGCGAAATACAGCTCCGGGTAGGCCTTCACTGCGAGCCGGACGAACTTGCTGGCCTCGCTTTGCTGGTCAGGAAGATTCAACTCCCGGATATGCGAGATGCCGGTTCGTGGATTGAGCCTGGCGTAGCGCACCTCCTCCGGCTCGACACGCGCAAGGATGCTCGGGCTATGGCTGGAGACGACGACCTGCGCCCCGTCCATGGCCCCGATCTCTCGCGCCTGCGTCATGATGCGGGAGAGGAAGAACGGGGAAAGGCTGTTCTCTGGTTCCTCGATAACCAGCAATGTCAGGTAGGTCCTACGTAGACGTTCCTGGTCGAAGGCTCCTTCCGTAGGCTCCCCCACGAAGGCGTCGCGTTCCATCTCCAATGTGGCTGCGGTCAGCGCGATGTGAAACAGCGACCGCTGGCCGTCGCTCAGGTCGTGCAGGTGGCGAGCCTGTCCTGATGCGTCCGGAAGGAACACGAACTCCGCTTGGCGCACCAGATCCTCAAGCCGGTTCTCGACGAGCCGTAGCACGGGTCTGGCAGCGGAATCCCCGCGATGGACCTGGTTCCATCGCCTCTCCAACCGTTCGATGATGAAACGGGAGGGAGCTTCCGCGTCGAAGCGCGCCTGCAGTTCACCAGCGGTTGCCGAAGCCGCCTCGGACATGCCGCCCGACCACCGCGCAGCCCGCCAGAGTCTGCCCTTCAGAAGGCTTGTGACTTGATCGAACGCGTTGCGGTTCGCCGGCACATAGACCAATTGAATGAGGCTGCGCTCCAGCGCCGCTACCCTTCGGCATCTTGCCCAATCATATTCGTTGTCGAACGAGGATATCCAACGGATGTCCTCCTCGACGACACCCCCAGGAGTGGTGTCGTCGGTCCAGGTCGCTTCCAACCTGATCCTCACTCTCAGGGGCTCGCCGGGCCCCGACACCCCCATGTGACTGAACACCTCCGGGACCGCAGCGTCGTCCTCACCTTCGCCGAGATGAGGAAAGCCAAGCACGCAGTCGATGACCAGTTTCGCCCCGGAGGCGACCTCGTCCAGATCCGGCGGGGCATGGAAGTCCGATCTCACGACGCTCCTTTGCGCCGTCGAGACGCCGAAGAGCCTGCCGAGCGCGGCGAATATCGCCGTCTTGCCCGAACCGTTGTTGCCGACGAAGGCCGTGACGCCCTCGTGGAACTTGATGAGGGATGGCTCGGGACCGAAGCAACGAAAGTTCTGAATTGTCAGTCGTTCAAGCTTCATCGAATTCGCCTGTCATCCCGGTTCATGGTCGCACGACCCCGACCGTGCCGAACCGGCCGGCATCGTGTCCGGTCCCCTACGCCCGGCCCTCCGGGCAACGGGGCCATTGATGACCGGAGGAACCATACGTTCCATCTTGCCCGGCCGCTGCACGACCACCGCATCGTGGACCATCTCCAGCTTGCGCAGTCCCTCGACCAGGGTGGCGTGCTCCTCGGAGCGGCGGGAGTCGTCCCATATGAACGGGATTAACACCTCCCACTTAGGGTCGGCCCCGTAGAGGGACGCGTCAGCCGCGACCTCCTCAATGATGTCCGCGAAACGTGCCCCGGGCCGCACGAACTTGACTTCCACGACCAGCCGGAGGCTGGGCACCGTCAGATCCATCCGCGGGTTCTTCTGGCCTACCGGAGGCGTGTACTCCTCCGCGTTCAGATCCGGGAACAGGGGCGCCATGACTGACCAGAGGAGGTTCTGGACATGGTACTCATGCTCGATGTCCCAGCGCACCGTTGGCGAGGTCCTGGTCCGCGGCCTGTCCTCCCAGGTCCAGTGTCGGAACGACCGCACGACACCCTGCAGGACGCGAACCACGTCATCGGCCTCAAGCCGCCCGAGCCGCGCGGGCATGTTGCGTTCGCACAGGGCATTGAAGGCACGCAGGGTCAGGACCGTCTGTGCGACCCCGCCTTCTACGGCGACATGAAGCATGGCGTTGCGCCAGGCATCGCGGTGGGTGCCGGCATCACCCGGTACGATACCAAGTTCAGCGAGAGCGACGCGAACCTCCGGCAGCATCGTCGAGAGATCCGGCCGCCCCGGCGCCTTGAGGAGGTGGGCCGCGGCCGCCATTAGTGAACGGTTAAAGGCCGATAGGCCCGAAGACGCGCAACTTGCGACCGCGAGCGCCCCGAGGCCGCCCACCTCGGTCGAGGCTCCGATGCTGTTCGCACCCAGGGCCACGCCAAGCATCGACACGCCGTCGACCTCCAGCGTCGGCGGCCGGAACGGGCGGTTCCAAGGGCGGGCGGCGAGCCAGACAAGTCCCTCCCGAAGGACCGGCAGCAGGGTGGGGTCCAGATGCTCGGACCCGGCAGCGTAGCCAAGCACGGCGACGTGTCGGGCGGAGCGCTCGGCAGGGGATGCCATCCCTTGCGCGGCCATTTCCGATAAGCCGGCGAGAGCCGCACCATCTCCGAGCGTCCAGGCTCGATGGGCCAGCAGGTGAGGCGAGGCGTCGGCTTCGAGGATAGAGCCGGCTGTGAGCCCGGCTAGTATCGCCGCGACGGATGGGCCCTCTGTCACAGGAACCACGGTCGCCTCATGACGCGGCTGCCTTCCATTGCGTCGACATCCCAGTTCGGCGTGCGTTCGAGACCCGCCAACTGCCTGGCTATCTCGTTCGCGTACCCGAGGGTGATGGGCAGCCGGGCCGGGCCGAACGTCCTCCAGGAATGGTTGGCGAAATCGGACACCTGACGGGCGAGCGTGGGCATATCCCGATAGGTCGAGAGATCGTGCAGGCGCAACAGCACCGGATCCGGCAATCCATGCATCTCATTCCTGAGCTGGTCCCGGCCGGTCAGGGTGAGAAGCCACTCCCGGTCGCCCAACTCAACCGCCTGTCCCCGTTCGGGGCCATAGGCGCCCCTTCCCGAGGTGACCGCGCGGTCGAATGTAACGAAGGCGCTGTCCTCGACGACATGGAGGAACGCGAATGTCGCCCGCTTCAAGCCCAGGTCCGCGACCGCCGCGGCGACGGCCTCCACGGCCTCGCGCCGAAGTTGGATGAAGGCGTGGAAAACGAGGCGGACCGCATCGTCCTCCCGCCAGCCCTCCTCGTGCCTGATGCGGCCGACCGCATCGACAATAGTGGCCCTCAGTGCCGCGGGATACTCTGCGAAAGGCACGGCCGCCGTGCGGCTGTCGAGGTAGTAGTGACCCTGCCCGGAGAACATCGTCGCGATGCCGACCATACGTTCGCCGGCGCCACGTCGACCTTCCTTGGTAGTATGGGATCCGAGGCCGAAGACGAGTTCATGGTCCGTGGCGGACCGGACCGGCAGCAGCCACGGTGCGCCGCCGAGCTTGGCATAGATGGCGAGGCTCATGTTCGCCATGGCCATGGCGTACCCGAGGTCCTCCAGTGCGGCGAGATCCAGGAACAGGGCTTGAACCGGCGTCTCCTGCTTCAGGAACGCAGCCTTGCTCGACCAGTATGGGCTGTCGTCGTAGGGGCGCTCCTGCCAGGACCGCCGCACCTGGACAATCGCGAGATCCCATCGCTCGTCTCGCGCCGACGCGGCGGAGACGGCCTGTCGGACACCCGCGACGTAGGCCTTGGCGCTATCGTCCGGGACCTCGAAGAAACTGACCGCCGGCTCGGCCAACCGGAATCGCCCGAGAAGACCCGTCCCATGCGGCGCAAGCGGGTTCGTACCGCCACTCCTCACATCGGGGAGCCCGCGCAAAAGGTGGTCGACTGCCACTTCCGTCCGGTGCCGGTTCTCCGCCTCGCAGATCACGGCGATGCTCAACCTCTTCTTAACGAACGACTGGCGGTCGTATGGCCCGACCTGGTCAAGGCCTTTCTGCGCCCATGTCAGGCTTGTTTCGGGCGCGATGCTCGGGTCGAAGGATAATTTCGGCTTCCAGATGCTCTCGGTGCGCGGGAAGCGCCGCGACATCGATTGGTCCATGAGCCCGTCGAACTCCAATGGCACGCCATCGGCGAGTTCGAGGCTCTTCCTGGATAGCCAAGTGAGGCTCGACTGAACCGTGTCGAGGGTCTTGCCTCCGGCATGCCATTCCGCCTCGGCGGCCTGAATGTCCCTGAGGATGCGCTCCGACCGTCCCTGGGTGAGCGCCTCGACGACCTTGTTGAAGTTTGACCGCGTCGGTTCGAGGAAGAGATCCCCGGCCGCGACAGCCTGCGCCCCTTCGCCGTGCTCATCGAGCGTGAGGACGCCGGGGTCGACGGCGACGATCCGCCCCGCATACCTCAGACGTCCGGAGACCTTCGGATCTGGATCGTCCGCGTAAGTGGTGACGGCGGACCCTAGCAAGGGTACCCCCAGATCCTGCAGATCGGCGCAGGTTGCCGCGATTGTCGTTCGTAATCGTTTCGAGCAGGTCAGGACCACGTAGGGGGCGGCATTGCGCGGATGCAGGACGCGTGTCTGGAATTCGAGTACGACGCGCTTCTTGAGCCAATCCGGAAGGCCCAGCCCCGGCGGGATCACGTTCGCATGCTTGGCGGCTTCGACCGTTGGCGGCCGCCGGCGCGTCACCCGGTAGCCTTGCTCGCCCATGCCGGCCAAGAGCCGGAACACCGTCTCGCGGGCCAGGGCGGAAACCAGTGAAAGGTTCTCGTGGGCCGGGAGACCCTGGCGCTCCCCGGGGAGAACGGCGCCGGACACCAACGGAACGACCACCATGTCCGTGGCACCGTGCCGGATTGCGAAAACGTCTTGGTCCTCTCTGTCCAGCAGAGCGTGGAGCGTGTCACGGTCATAGGGGACCAGTGCAGCTGGCAGTGGGACGCTCGGGGTGAGAAGACGGATGGCATTGAGAGCCAGGACCGGTGGTTTTCGCTCTCTTGCCTTATAAGCCATGCCTATCCACACACGGCCACGCACGGGACCGACTTGGCGCGAGCGTGCCCTCTCGCCATCTCCCGCCGAACTCGTCGGACGCCGCCTTCCGACATGTTCCTAGACAACGACTGCTGGAAATCACCCGCGGCGGTGCCTCTCGAACTGATGACGCTGCCGGATTTAGGCGTTCGTGAACAGTGCCGAGACAGGGTTATCAAGGGCGTTCAATGCCTGCGTCCTCAACCACTTCGTCGCGCCTGACGTAAGCATCCCGACCGTTGAGCTGAAACCCGGTAGGTGCGGGCAGGATGGGCAGGGAGTCAGCCCTGAGCTGACGAGGTAACTCACGGTTCCCAGTGCGTGCCCCAACGGCTGCCCGCCTCGTGAGGCAATACCAGAAATCCTGGGAGCAACGGCCGGGGGCTCGATCCACTGATGCATTGCCATTGCACTGTCTCGTCGAAAGCCCAGGCTTCCATGGGCGGACTCCCTGGCACAAGATAGTGGCAGTATACGTCCTCAAGGGGCTTCCCCTCGGGATCGAATTTTCCCGTGCCTGCGAGGATCTTTCCGTAGCGGATTCGCTCGACGTCATCCCCGTCAACGGCCTCGAAGCCAATGTGAACTATGCCGGGAACGTCCGTTGGAAGTTGGTCCGTTGCGTCGGCAAGCCGCTTGAGGACGTCCCGGGCCTTGGCATCGATAGCTGCCATGGATGAGGATTTCCAACGTAGCATCACCGCAAGGTTGCAATCTCGCATGTAGCACGGCGCCATGCCGTACTCGAACCTAGCCGCCTGAAGGTAGCTTGCATGCCTCACGAACTCGATAGGCCTACCGTGAGACGAGGGGCGCGGTAACTTCCATCCGCAAGGCTGCGCAATCGACGCAATGGGCCCCATCGGCTGGGTACGTGGTAATTCCGTCTCATCTAATGCTGGCCATATGCGAGTTATGGGGCGTTGCGCAGGGAGAACAACTTCGGCGTTCCGGAGATAGGGGAAAGCAGCCGTGGATCATTACGACCTGCTTGCCCGACCGGACTGGAGGGCGAGATCGGTGCTTGTCGTGACGCCCTACGTCGAGGGCAAGTTCTTTCGGCGCCTCGTCAGGGATCTGGCCCCGGGAATGTTGACCGTCGTCATCGACGATGGCTGCCGCCCAGAGGACATAAGGATGATCCAGGCGCTGCGCTCCAAGGGCCAGCAGATCCAGGTGGCGCTTGGCGGCGCGACGGGCCTCATGCATGCGAAGGTGTTCCACGTCGAATGGGAAACGCCCGGCGGGAGGAGCGCGCACTCCCTCGTCTACGGCTCCGGAAATGCGACGCGACAGGCTTTCGAAGGCGATATCAACGCCGAGTTGATGTGCAGAGCCCGGCTGACCGCCGTCCACCATCGACCTATTCTGCAGTGGACGCGAGCCGTACGGGATGCGGTGGCGTCCATCGCGGATGGGGACGCCAGGGTCGAAGGGGTGCGGGATGTCGCGCTGGCGGACGGCATCGTCGTGCGGCTGCCGACCATCGTGGTCAAGGACGCAACGACAAAGGCCGGCAACTTCGACCTTTGGCTGCAGAGGGGCCGCCTGGCTGCGGCTTTCCGTCCCGATCCGTCCTTCCTGCGCGTGCACATAAACCTGCACTCGGATCTTCCGCCCGGGACGTTGGAACAGACCGTGCTCGACCTCGGCTTCGAGACGCAGCGGACCCGACGGCTCGGCATACCGTACCTACGGACCGGGGGGCTCCTCGACGGCGGTACGGAGGGTCACGGGCATTGGCGCAGCCGCTACTTCGCCCTGACCCATCTGGGCGATTGGTGCTCCGCGGCCTGCCACGCCGAACGCAAGCATCAATTTCGGAAGGCCGGCCACGTAGGACGGGCCCGTACCCTCGCCCTGCTGAATGGGCTTAAGGACCCCTCACGACGCAATCGAACCCGGGCACGATACCTGGACCGTATCGAAGGCCTTTGGACCGCGTTGGGCCCGGACGCGAAAACCTATCTGTCCTCGAACGGAGGCCGGGTCGACTTGGAGCGGTATGGAAGGCTGTTCGAGCAGCGGGTCGATTATGATTTGACGCGAGCCGCCGACGAAGAATTCCGAACCCGGTTCATCGACGGCGTCGAGATCATCGACGTACCGCGTTTCCGCGTCGACACACGCGCTTGGAACGCCTTTGTCGAGAGCTTCGCGCGGCAGCTTCGCATGGAAGACATGAAGCGGAGGAGCGTCTCGCTGATCTACCGAAGAGTGAGCGCGGCGCTCGGCGTACGCCTGACGGATCCGTTTGAGAATCCCCTCCATGCGGTCAAGCTGCTCCGCAAACATTGGAACCACGAGATCCAGGACGACGACGGCGAGCCGACCACGGTTGGTGCGTACATCGATGGTTACCACTACGCCGGAGCGGACGACTTAGGTGATGGCCCGTCCTCCTCTCGTCCATCCTGAACCGTCAGGATGGTTCTTGCTCGCCCGATGCGGATGCCGGTACCCGGCTGGGCGCGATTGGCTCGTCCCCCGGTGCTCCCAGTGGATTTCGGCGAGATGCCAGAGACTGGACGGGATAGGACAGGGATCGGCTTGGAGAGCCCTGGCTTTCCTACCTCCGGGCATGGGAAAGAACCTTGGACCTAGAAAGGTCTCCGGCTTTCCGGGATAAGGACCGATCATGTCACAATCTGGGGTGTTCGTATTGAAGGGCGACGAAGCGCTCGTCCCCATGCTGCCGGCGCAGTTTGAAGCCGAGGTCGACTTCCAGAGATTGCTATCAAGGTTTCCATCCTTGCTGGTCGGCGACCAGATCGACCCTGAAAACCCGAGGCGCTTTATTCTGGTAAAGCCGGAGCTTTCCATCGGTCACGAGCAGGAGACTGCTCGCTGGTCCGTTGACCACCTCTTCCTGGATCAAGACGGAGTACCGACCCTCGTGGAGGTCAAGCGGCAGACGGACAGCCGCTTACGTCGCGAGGTAGTCGGTCAGATGCTCGACTATGCCGCAAACTTTCAGTCCTTCTGGAGTGCGGAGAGAATCGCATCGGCCTTCGAGGCCGCTTGCAGCCAGGCAGGAACGGAGGGCGACGCGGTGCTCGCCGAGTTCCTCGGCCCCGAAGTGACATCCGAATGGTTCTGGACTGCCGTGGACACGAACATCCGTGCGGGTAAGCTGAGGCTGATGTTCGTGGCCGACCACGTTCCCTCGGAGTTGCGCCGCATCGTTGAGTTCCTGAACGAGCAGATGAGCCCGGCCGAGGTGCTGGCCCTGGAGCTTCGACAGTTCGCCGGTCAGGGACTTCGAACCATCGTGCCCGTCGTATTCGGGCAAACCCGGGAAGCAGTCGGCCGCAAGCAGGCGGTCAGGGGAAGCCGCTGGACCGAGGAGCGCCTGATGGCAGCCTTCGAGGACAAGTTCCCTCCGGAGGTATGCTCGGTCGCAGCTGCGGTGATGGATTGGATGAAGGGCACCGGCCTTCCGATCGTCTTCGGCACCGGTCGCGAAAATGGATCGGCGTACCCACTCCTGAAGCCTCAGGGCGTGGCGATCAACCCGGCGTATCTTTCGACGGAGGGCAAGATCTGGCTCCAGTTCAAGTCGTTGGAAGGCAAGCCTGTGTTCGGCGACATGGAGCTGCGACGCGAGTTGCTGCGGCGTTTTGCTAGGGTCGACGGCACGGACCTCAAGGAAACATCGCTGACCGGTTGGGCGGCAGTGCCATTGGCGCGGGTCGCCGCCGACCTGGACGGGTCGGCCAAGCTGATCTCAGCGCTGGATTGGATGGTGCGGCAGGTGAAGGATGCTCCTTGAGAAGTTCGTCGGGCAAGTATCCAGGGATTAGGGCGTTTCGACCGACAACCCGGCGTTCGATTCTTCCAGCCCTCACCGGAACCGACCGAAGGCGTGGCCCGGCCGTCAAATCAGCCCCCGGAAAGGTTGGTCTGCTCATGTCTCGCGGCGGACATCAGGCCCTTGGCCGGATCCGCCTCTCCTCGAATGACCGGCCGGAATGCTGGTCGCTGTTCTGATGCCTACGCCAGAAGTCGAACAGGTCCAGTCCCTGATCGAGCCTTTCGAGGTGGGCCACCTGCGTGGTTCCGTCCTCACGCATCGGTGCTTCCAGCCCCGCGACCGTGGAGGCGTCACCCTCCACGATGTAGTCGAACCGCTTCAGGGCGGATTGTATGGGCGAGATGCTCAGGTCGACGAACTTCAGCGTCGCGCCCGGGCTCATCGCCACCCGGACGATCTCGGACCCGACGATCTCATAATATGCGGGATTCGGGGGCACATAGGGATGGAAGAGGAGGTGGGCGGGGGCCACGATCTCGCATGGCACCTGAAACGGCAATGTGGCGGTACGGTCGGCCGTGAAGCTGCGATAGACCGGAAGGTCCAATGCGTCCTCGCGTGGCCTGTCCGACGTGGTCTGGAACGCGATCTGGCCACCGGAGCTCATCGCGATCCGGCGCAGGTCGGCTTCGTCGATGATCTTCGGCAACGTCGTGAAATAGATGTGTGAGACGTTGTCGAGCTCGGCCGTGCCAGCAATGTTATACGGACCGGACCACAGCTCGCCGCTGGCCAGGATCTTTTCCACCGTCGGTTCGACGGTGTGGTGAAACACCTCGATGGCGAAATCGCCTTCCGGGAGGCGAGCGCATCGTCCGGAGACGAGCGGCGCGAGGCGCGTGTCTGCCGGGCCGGTGTAGGTGCAGCGATAAAGCTGCGCTCCATCCTCATAGGACCGCACATGCTCGTCCGACCGGAAGGTTACCTGCAGGCGCGTTGCGGTCTCGCCCCGTGGCGCCGCGACATCCAGGCTGAGTTTCGCCTCGTGGATCCGATCGCCTGAGCCGGATCCAACCGGTATGTTGAAGGTAAGGCACGGTGGCCCGAAGAAGCTCGGGACGAAAAAACGTGTACCTCCGAAGCCTATGAGGATGTCCGGTAGAAGATAGGACCGGCCGCGGGAGTGGCACAGGCGGAGCTTGATCCAGCCGCGAAACGTATTTCCTTGTTCCCCACTCACCATGGGGGAGTATCGGACGGGGGGGCCTGCCAGGTTACCCCAGAGGGATCGGTTCGTGCTCATGGGTTCCCAGTATCGCGCATTCGAGCCCAGGCCCAGGCCCGCCATCCACTCGATGTAGGTCGACACCCTATGAGGCCATCTGCAAGGCACGATCCGCCAATGCAGGCCGCTTCGGGTCGAACCCGCTCCATCAAATGCTTGGATCTTGCATCCCACGATCAGATCAAGGCCCCGGATCGTCAGACCGCTCGCATCGCGGAATGGGCGGCGGCATCAAGCGTCTAGATCGACTGATATGTCCGGGAGACCGAATTCCGCATGAACGACCGCCGCAAGGGATTCAGCTCGGGGCGCCGTTGCCCCGGCTGTGGCTGAGACGGTCAGCCGAGGCCGACACGTTCGTTACGATCATTCACAACGGTTCGAAAATCGATCGCGCGATGGCTGGGATTGCATGCGCCTCCAAGCGCTCGACTGCCACGACTTTCGCAAGCAGGGGCTCGGTAAGGTACTGATCATACTTCTCACGCAGCTGCTTCGTTGCAGCCAACGCAAGTTCCTCGCCGTCGGGAGGTGGCGAACTCGCCATCTCCGATAAGACCGCCCGCAGATTCTCGGCCGAGCAATCCTTCACCTCGATCATGTGCCAGGTCGGCGACGCCTGGAAATGCCGCATCAGCAGCGCGAGCGCGAGCGTCTCCAGTTTCGGGCCCCCGACCCAGGGAAAGATCAAGCAGTCCCGCCCGACCGTGACAATGGACGTTCCATCCAGGCCATAGCCTTGGAACGCGCCCCTAGCCTGTTCGAGGAGCGCACGGGCCCCCGGATCGAGGAATGTCGGGGTGTGCGTCCCTGCCAGGCATTGCCGCATCACGGCCACGACCTCGTCATGGACGCCGGCTCCTTCGCCGCCGAACCGTGGCGGCAGCGCGGCGGTCGTCGGTCTCACCAGGAGGACCTTGGCGCGTGCGTCGATGGTTTCGAGGCGCCAACGACGCCCGTTGAAGATGATCGTTTGACCAGGGGCGAGCGTCGCGTTCAACGGCATCGTGCCGAGGGGCTTCCCACCCACGACCACCACCCGGTATTCCTCGGGGGTCTGGAACACGGCGTAGAACTCGTATCCGGCGACGAGGCGTTCGCCGACGCGGCCGAGCATCAATAGGCCATCCGGCGACATCTCGATCAATGCCGCCTCCGGTCGTGCGATGGCCCGCAGCACTTTGACGAACGACGCCCGATCGATGTTCCGGAAGGGGCCGCGCTGGCAGAGCACCTGCCAGGCCGTATCCGGACGGAGGCCACCGGTCTGGGCGATCAGCGCGAGCGTCTGGTGGATGAGGGTGGAGAGGTGGAGACCCTCCACCCGCGGCGGCTCGCACCATCGCCGGAGCAGGAGCTCGACCATCGCCACGGCCTGCATGAGATTGAGCCTGAGGCGATCGGCGGGATGGAGTGTCGGGCCGAAAGCGATCTCCGGGACGTAGACCCGCAGGATCGACGGTTTTCCCTTCCGTCGGCCGGACCGTCCCAACCGCTGGCGTAGCGAGGATACCGACCACCCGGGACCGATCTGCGCCACGCTCTCGACGTCGCCGATGTCGATGCCGAGTTCGAGCGTCGTCGTCGCCACCGCCGTTGTCGGACGGCCGTCCTCCCGCAGGCGGGTCTCGACCGCCTCTCGTTCGGCTCGGGCAAGGTTGCCGTGATGGGCGAAGAACTCGTTCGGAAGTCGCGCCTCCTCGGAGAGTAGGCGCAGCCGATCGGTGTAGACCTCCACGTTCTGCCGAGAGCCCGCGAACAACAGGTTTCTTCGGCCGCGCAGCACCTCGAACAGGTGACGGGCGACGGCCTCGACCGCGATCGACGGCCCCGGGTCGGCGTCCGCTTCGCGAACCGACATGAGGGAGATTTTGCTCCGGTCTGCCACGGGTCCGGCGCTCGACGGCGGTGGAAGTAGACCCTGCGGGGTTTCCGGGCGAGACGGGCGTTCGTAGCCGCGGATCTGCAGCAGAAGGTCGGCGCCTCCTTCCGTGCTCTCGACGAGTTCGACCGAGGTGGCATCGCCAGGACGCAGCGCCTCACGGGCGAGATGCATGTCGCCGAGCGTCGCGGACAGCCCGATCCGGTCGATCCGATCCCGTCCCGTCCCGGCCTCGATGCGGGAGAGGATGGATTGGAGCTGGCGGCCCCGCTCCGTCCCGATGAACGCATGCAGCTCGTCGATCACGACGGCATCGAGGCTTCCGAACAGGCGTCCCGCGTCGGCACCGCGTCGTACGAGCGTCGCCTCCAGCGACTCCGGTGTGATGAGCACCACGCCTTGCGGGCGCTCCCGGGCCTTTCGCTTGGCCTCCGCCGAGACATCGCCGTGCCAGCGGTGGAGTGGTAGGTCGCAGGCTTCGAGGAGGCTCTCAAGGCGTCTGAACTGATCGTTGATGAGGGCCTTGAGGGGGCTGACATAGAGGACGGTGAAGCCGGGCCGCCCACCGTCCAGTTTCGGAAGAATCCGCGAGAGCAGCGGCAGGAAGGCGGCCTCCGTCTTCCCCGCGGCGGTGCGCGCCGCGAGGATCACGTCGCCACCGGCCAGGATGGCGGGAATGGCCTGCTCCTGCACGTCCCGCAGCTCGGACCACCCCTGCTGCCAGATCCAGCGACGGACCGGCTCGGCGAGCAGTTCGAACGCCCGCGAGGCACCGTCCTCGGAGACCGCCGGCCCCGTGCCACTCACAGGCGCAACTGGGTAAGTTCGTCGTCCGCGTTTCGGGGCCCACCGTCACCATCGGTGCCGCCCGCGACCGCCATCTCATCGACGCCGCCGCGATCCGCGGCCACGTCCAGGACGCCCAACCGCTCGCGCCAGTCCGTCCCGGGATTCTGTTCGAGTACGGCGAGAAGGTCCACGAAGGCCTTCACCGTGTTGCGTGGCGTCCGGAAGTACGCGTCGCCCACCCGGGCCCGGCAGTGATCGAGGAAGGCGTGCAAGGCCTCGTCCGGCACGAGATGGCGTGTGGGGTTCCCGCCAGCGAAGACAGTCCTGAGGCGTTCCAGCAGTACGAACATCTCCTCGGGTGTCAGGTTCTGGAGCCGGACCACGGGTCCCGAGAGGTCGACGAGTCCGTCGGTGGCGAAGCTGTTGCCGGCGAGGCGGGATTGAAGCGCCTCGTAGGAATACAGGCCGCGTCGCGTATCCAGCATGAACTCGGGCGTTCCGCCAAGCACCAGTCCCAGCCCCTCTACCGTGCCCTGCAGGACGTCGTTGAGGATGCGTAGGATCTGCTCGTAGTTCTGGTTACGCGCCTGGGCGCTCTGGAGCTTGTAGAGGTTGACCAACTCGTCGAGGCAGACGAGCAACCCTCCGTAGCCGGCGAGGCGCACAAACCGCGCAAGCAGTTTCAAACAGTCGTAGAAGTTCGCGTCGTCGATGATGCTGCGCACCCCGAGGTCCTGGCGCGCCTCGGTCTTCGTGGTGTACTCGGCGCGAAGCCAACGCAGGGCGTTCGCCTGCTTGGTCTCGTCGCCATCCTCGTGCGCCGTCGCGTAGGCCGCCACGACCGTGGCGAAGTCGTACCCCCCGACCTGTTCCTGCAGGTCGACGAGGCGGGTCCGGATCTGGGCCTCGGTGCCCCGACCTTCCCGTTTGCCGTCCTCCATGGCCTGGGCGACGAAGCGTTCTAGGACGTTGCGGAGGGCGCCCCCGTCCGGCGCGGTGCGGGTAGCGAGATTTCGCGCGAGTTCCGCGTAGAGCAGGCGCGCCTGACCTCCCGTCGCGTGGAGACGGCGGTCCGGCGCCAGGTCGGCCTGCAGCACGACGAGGTTCTTGGCGAGTGCGAGCTGCCGCACCAGGAACAGGAAGAAGGTCTTGCCCGCCCCGTATTCCCCGACGACGAAACGCATCGCGGCACCGCCGTCGGCGACGCGGGTGACATCGGCGATCAAGGCCTCGATCTCGCGTCTCCGACCGACCTGGATGTGCTGGAGGCCGAGGCGCGGGACAACACCGGCTCGCAGGGCATTGATGACGGTGTCCCTATCTCGGGGCTTGATGGATGGCGGCGACTTCGTTCCGACGGTGGTCATACGGCTTCCAACAGCGGTTCCGGGATCAGGTGTAGGTTGATGTGGACGGGGTCGCCCTCCTCGACGAGGGCGTCCTCGAAGCGGTCGAAAGCCCAATCGTTCAGGTTTTCCATGGCGGCGCCTGGCAGGAGGCCGAACTCACGCGCCAGGCGATCGAATTCCGTTCGGGGCCAATCGGACCGCACGACGAGCTCGCGGAGGAGCTGGGCGTGTCGCAGGTCCAGGCCGGCGAGGACGTCTTCCGCATCCGTCCCCTTGTCCTGTGCATCGACGCCCGTGGCGGCTTCGCCGTCCGGCGTCACGGGATCCGCGTCAAGCTCGAAGACGCTGGAGAGGACTGAACTCACCGCCACTGTCTCGGCGCGGATAGCCGCCAGGAGGTCGCTGTCGACCCGCCCCGCCGATCCGACCGTCACGCGACCCTGGACGGGCGATTCTTGCGCGAGCGGAACGCTTTTGACGAGCGGCGC
Organism: Methylobacterium marchantiae; assembly: GCF_042679825.1. NCBI lineage: Bacteria > Pseudomonadati > Pseudomonadota > Alphaproteobacteria > Hyphomicrobiales > Methylobacteriaceae > Methylobacterium > Methylobacterium marchantiae. The sequence continues at coordinate 37,342 of NZ_JBHTND010000035.1, forward strand.
GCCGGGGATGGCGTAAGTCCTCTCGTGATCGGCGCCGAGCGTGACGCGGACCAAGTCGTACCCACCCGCGGGAGTCTCCTTAGATGCCTCGGGATCCGGTCCTGCCTGGTGCAGCGCCGCGTATAGCTGGCGTTGGTCGAGACCCATGTGACGGAAAGCCTTTTCGAGCAGGGAAATCTCGGCTCGATGATGGCTACCGTCGCTGGAAGCCACACGAACCAGGCTAGCGCCGATGCTCTGCCTGTGCTCGACGCCGAGTTCGGCGAGGCGGGTACGCAGCGACGGGAGTTCCGCCGGGTTAACCTCCAACCAAGTCGCGTCAGCGGCGAGACGGTGACGTTCATCGATGCTGAGGCCAGGCGATGCGGAAGCCATCTCGCGCAGAACGGCGCGCTCGTCGTCGGAGACTTCGCCATCCGCCTTGGCCACCAACATGCCCACCGAAAGGGCCAGGAACGCTGCCCTATAGGCGTCTGATGGGACAGCGACAGTCTCGCACGGGGCGTCCAACCGGAACGGCATGACGGTCAGGGATGCCGGTAGACGCGCGGGGAAGCGTGGGTCCGGTATCATTCCCACTCCGAAGCGGCAGAGAGTGTCCGCGAGATCCCGCAATTTCGTCGGTGTCGGCTTTTCACCCGGCTGCCCGAGAACCCGTTGGCTCAATTCCATGTATGGGACGGATGTGCCGGACGCGGCGTGCATCCTGACCCAAGCCAGATCCTCGGCGGCGGTCGGTTCCAACGCCTCCTCGCGCCGAGCCGGCGGTAGCAGGGCGAAAGCCTGGAGCGTCGTGGCGCTCGCCGTCGCGGAAGCCTTCCCGAGACGCCTGCTGTAAGCATCCAGCCTGTTGGTGCAGATCTCCAACAACTCGCGTCCGGCCGTGAGTGCCTCGGGATACCGCGACAGGTCCGGCAGTGTTTCCACGCCGTCTGGCTCCAGACCGACGGTGAAGCTCCCGCTTGCGGCCCGATAGGGGATGGATGCGCCTTTGCCTTTGCGGGCCTTCAGGAGCAAGCCGCCCGACGGGTGGCGCTGGGCGAACTCCGCGGCGAACTCTGTTCTGAGATGATCGAAGGCGCGACGTGCCGGAGTGCGGACCCGTGTCTCCGGATGCGACATGGTCCATGCCAGAAGCCAATCGGCTTCGATCGGCCGGCCGTCCCGGATGCGGGACCCGACCGCTAGGCGGACCGAGGGGGAGACATCACCGCCACTCGGGACGAAGACCGGGGCCGGATCCTGCCCCGGCGTGAGGTCGAGGATTTCGAGGGCTGACAGGAGGTCCGTCGCGTAGCGGTGGAACGAGCCGTGGTGACCGTAGACCGAAAGCAGCCGTTCGACCTCCGCCCGGATGGCAGGCCGATCCTCCTGGGACCTCTCCAACACACCTCGCCGTTCCAGGCCGTAGAGGTGGACGAAGACATATCCGATGTGCGCGCTTGGGTCCGAGCGGCTGCCCGACAGCCATTCGAGGAACGCGCGTCGGGACGAGGGGCGCATGCTCTCGTAGGCCGGCCAGTAATCCATGTGCTGGCCGCTGGTGTCGCCGTTGCTCTTGGCTACGGTCATTCCCGGATCGATCAGGCAATTATCGTTGCGCCCGTAACCATCCATGCGCGGTAGTACCCGGCCGACATAGACGAGCCCCGGAAGGCTGAAGCCGGCCACGGTCGCCTTTGCGCCCGCAGGGACCCACACGCGGTCGCCCGCCAGCCGATACGGGGATAGGACGGCCTTTGGCTCGGGCGAGCGGGGAATGTTTGCTGGCCTGGCGCCGCCTACTGCCGCGGGGAACGTCGGGGGATCGCTCGCCGGGATCCGTAAGGCGGTCGTCCGTGTTCCGAACGTGATCCGGGCAACGGGAGTTGCACCCTGCACCGGAACGCCCTCGGTGGTTACGACTGGCACCGGAGGATCGGGTAGGGCCCTCGCCGTGGCGGGGGCCCGCGGAGGTTCAGGGAGGGCCGGTGTCGGGAGGGGTGAGCCGATGGGGGAGGTGGCCTGGAGGAGCCTGCCCGGGCCTTCGACGCTGTTCGGCACCGTTTCATAAGCGGCGTTCGAGGTAGCGCCAGGCGTGGCATCATCCGGTTGCTTCCGCCGCCTACGCAGCAGGCCCCACACCGCCAGGATGCCTCCAAGGACCGAGGCTGCGATCCAGGGCAACGGCGAACTTCCCATGGGTGGGACGACCGCGACGTCGTCGGTGCCGGCGACCGCGACAGCCCGTACGTCGGTTGAAATTTCGGGAGCCGGTACGACTGTGCTTGCGGATGCTGGTTGCTGGCCGGGCGACCGTGAGGAATCTACGGGGATGACGGGCTTCGGTCGCTCCTCGCTGCCGGCCGGGGATATCCATACAGGGTGCGACGAAGGAAAGCCGGGCCGAGCATTCGGATAGGCTACCGGCACGAAGATCACGGGTATGAGCACCGGAGCCGTGGATGCGCTAATCGTATTGGAGACGAACCTGGGCATCGGGGTCGATGCCGTTTGGATCGCTGAAGGGTCTGCCGCCACGAGGGACTGCCTTCTGTCCCTGAGCCGTGCGACCGTCTCAGGATTGGTGCGCCCGGTTTCAGCAAGGCCCTCGTGACGTTGGAACCGCCGAAGAGCCTCCAGCGACTGGCGCCCCCATTGACCATCGATGACGCCGGGCTCGAAACCCAGCGCACGCAGGTCGGATTGAGCAGTGCGAGCCTGGGCGGGACCGCCGAGCTGCGCCACGGCGAGCGTCGTGATCCCGTCTGCAACGCCCAATGCCGTCAATGTTCCGCACAGGATCAGCCATGGCGTTGCGATCCGATTTTTCCCGGCCACGCAGGTACTGCTCCGCCTCGCAGCCTTCCGAACTTCGGCTTGCTTCGTTCTCTTCGCGGCACTCTATTCCATGTCGCACGATCACACCAAGGCGGTATCTGCGCCCGAGGCTCGTCGAACCGCCTCAGTCGGTCCCAGACCGCCGCGAGACTCGGTTGGAGCGGAAGGGCCATGCGGCCAGGATGGATTCGACACTTCAGACATTGCTCGCTGGCCTGCCCCGTTAAAAGTGGCTCTTCGCCAAGTTTGGTGGATTGGGTTGGTGGGAGGATGCCGGAAGGTAGATACCGGCTGAACCGGGCGTGGATCCTCAGATCAGGGCATTATCCTTCTCTGTCACATTCCCTGCTCTCGCCTTCTCCATGACAGGCGTGAGGAGAGCACAGCCCTTCGCATTTCCGCTGAAGCGACGACGGATGGCGGGGCACCCGAAGTTACCGCCCGTTGCTGAAGGGCGGAAGCAAACCATAAGTCGCCATGATGTGGCGGGATGGAACGAAAGGACGTGAACCCCACGCTCGAAGGTGTCCATTTCCCATCATCGGCCATCGATGCACTTTCCAGGGCAGTTTAACTATGGGGGCCATTCGATGGCGGCCTGGCAGCGTCCCCCCACCATCGATAGCGCCCTCGGACGTGCTGTTGGTCCCCGGAAGACACGCCCTTGGTGATGGCGGGGATATCGGTCGGCCCAAACCGCCATCCTCCCCCCGTGTGAATGGCCTAAACAATCCTTGCAGCAAGGCGTGTTTTGGTGCATTTGGGTGGTACACACGATTTCCTGGTGAGACGTCTAAGCTATTGTGATAACTGGTTTATTTGGATGGTGCGGGAGAGTCCCCCCCTCTCCGCCAATTAGCCTGTCCGAGGCAGCTTCCCCAGACTTTTAGCCTTTGTAATCACTCCGCTTTTCTGGATGAGGCGATCGACGCGGTTTCGCTCAATCCCACCTGAAACCCCCGCACATGCTGGGGGCTGGGCGGACACATGGCTCGGACGGTTAACAAACTTAACGCGCTGACGGTCGGTCGTGCGAGCGCGCCGGGCAAGTACTGCCACGAGGATAGCCTCTACCCGGTCGTCGATCCCGGCGGCGCGCGTCGTTGGGCGATGATCTTGCCCGGACGCCGCGTTCTGAGAGGGCGTCGCAGAGCTCACGCAGGAAGGCATGCCAATTTCTGACCGCCGATGCAGGACCGACCAAACCACGTCCGCACGGTGCGCCTTGACCATGGCGAATTCTGCGCCTTCGACTGTCTCGACGGCGTACAAGCGTACGACGCCATCGTCCTCGACGACGAGGATGACATTCGCTGCTTTTCAGGGCCTGCCCGTCACATGGGCAGCATGGGGCCGTTTTTGTCTTGCGCAAGGTAGCGGACCATGAGCTCGCCTGTGGCCCAAGGCGCGCAATCCACAATGGGCTCGCCAGCGTAGGGTAGAATGACGTCTGCCAGCGGAAGGCAGCCCAAGGTCGCCATGAGCTTGCAGCGGGCCATACCAGCCTCGATTGCTTCCTTGATTCAGAGGAATCGCATTTGAGGATTTGATGTAGCGCCGGTTTGGGAATTGGGCTTCTGCGAGGCTTTTGGAGGGCATCGCATGCGGAGCCTGATCACGA
>NZ_JBHTND010000036.1:0-40895 GCF_042679825.1 Methylobacterium marchantiae
TTCCGCTACAACTGGCAGCGCCCTCACATGGGCATCAACCGACAAACACCCATCAGCCGACTCCGCCTCTCCGAGGACAACCTGTTGATGCTCCACACCTAGGCACTACGTGGTATACACTTTGCGTCTCCGTGCATGCAGCATGGAGTGCATAATGGATACGACCGTTTCCCGTCACCGCTGGGTCCAACTCGCCCTCGGTCTTGTCGCCATGATGGCGATCTCCAGTCCCCAATACGTCTGGACCCTGTTCACAAAGCCTCTCATCGCGACGACGGGTTCCACCCTGCCGCAGCTGCAATGGACCTTCACGATCCTGATCGTGTTGCAGACCTTCTTCTCGCCGGTTCAGGGCTACCTGATCGAACGTTTCAGTCCGAAGCTGATGATCGCCGTCGGCGCCATTCTGTCGGGACTCGGCTGGGTGCTCGCAGCGCGTGTCGATACGCTCTGGGGTGTCTATGCGACCTACGGCCTGTTCTGTGGTCTGGGCACCGGCATCGTCTATGTCGGCATCGTCGGCCTGATGGTAAAATGGTTTCCTGATCGCCGCGGCTTCGCGGTGGGCGTCGTCGCCGCCGGCTACGGCATGGGCGCAATGCTCAGCACGTTCCCGATCAGCGACATGCTAACGGCTTCCGGCTACCGCCACACCCTGACCGTGTTCGGAATCGTGCTCGGTGCCATCGGAGCCCTGGCCGCCCTGGGTCTGCGGGCGCCGCGCGCCGACGAGGTCCTGCCGGTCCCCGCCCGCAACCTCTCGACATGCGTCCACGACACGGCCCCGAAGGAGATGCTGAAGACGCCGCTGTTCTGGCTGATGTTCGCCATGATGACGATGATGTCCACCGGCGGCCTCATGGTAGTGGCGAACTTCGCCTCCTTCGCCCGCGACTTCGGTGTGGCCGACGCAATCATCTTCGGTTTCGTGGCCCTGCCCTTCGCGCTCACCTTCGACCGGATCACCAACGGCCTCACCCGGCCCTTCTTCGGCTGGGTCTCGGACAAGATCGGCCGCGAGAACACGATGGGCATCGCCTTCGCCGCCGAGGCGGCGGCCATCGCGCTGCTGCTCGTCTTCCGCGAAAATCCTTATGCCTTCGCCCTGCTCTCGGGTGTGGTCTTCTTCGCCTGGGGCGAGATCTTCTCGCTTTTCCCCTCGATCCTCACCGACACGTTCGGTACCAAGCACGCCACCACCAATTACGGCTTCCTGTACATGGCGCAGGGCATCGGTTCGCTCTTCGGCGGCCCGATCGCGGCCTGGATCTATCTCGTCCAGGGCTCCTGGCTCCCGGTCTTCGCGATCATCATCACCCTCGACGTACTGACCGCGATCCTCGCTTATTTCGTGCTCAAGCCGATGCGCCGGACTTGGCTCGGTCTTGGTGACGAGCGGGCGATGACGGCCAAACCCGCCATGGCTTGAGCGGTCGGTTGTATTGAAAGCGAGGCGCGCGGACGGAGCAATCTGTCCGCGTGTCGCGTTTCATGCGAGACGTGCATCGGCGTCGGGGAACCGCAATCCGGCACGAGGCAATCTTGCGCATTGCTTAGAAATATTCCGCTCGCTAGCGGGTCGTAGGCTCGGTCGGTACAAGTGACGTTAGTCGTGGGAGTAGCAAAGCCTCATTCTCTCCGTCGTATGGCTGCCCGCAGTTCCGATAGAACGGCGTTTTCGCGACCCTCAGAAGCCGATATCGTTGAACGACCTGAAGAGCTCTGGCTGCCGGTGGCTGCGATAGATTAAGCTGGTCTGGATCGGATACTGCCAAAATTCTTCCACAAGTATCGGCACGACTGTCGCTGTCCCGAAGCATAGGACCTAGTCTACCGACGAAATTCCTGCGTTCGTCGAGACTACAATGCGCCAGCAGCAAGATGGAAGAGGTGCAGCCGGCGCCGCTCGATATAGATCGCTCGGACCGGTGACCGGTGGCCCGTTCAGCAGGGCTTCGACCGGGTTGCGATCCAGCACGATCCGAACCGGCTCCGGCTCGAAGACCCGGATGTTCGGGTCTTCACTGACATGGAACAGCCGCCCAGGGGGCGAAACTGCAATGGAATCACCGGGCGTTGCGGAACACCTGTAGGTCGAGGTCCCGCACCTTCTTACGCAGGGTGTTCCTGTTGACTCCCAAAAGCTCCGCCGCGCGAATCTGGTTGCCGCGGGTGGCGGCCAAGGCCGCGCCGATCAGCGGACCTTCGATCTCGCGCAGGATGCGGTGGTAGAGGCCGGGTGGAGGCAGCGTGTCGCGATAACCACCGAAATACTCGGCCAGATGTCGCTCCACCGCCGCCGATAGCGTTTCGTTGTCCGCCGCGCCGGCCTTGCGCGTACCGGACCCATTGCCCTGCGGCTGCGCCAGGGGCAGCGTATCGAGCTCGGCCTCGATCACCGGGCCGGTGATCGTCTCCTGCGGGTAGAGAGCCGCCAGGCGGCGGACAAGATTTTCCAGTTCGCGGACGTTGCCGGGCCAGCGGTAGCGCTTCAGGCGGTCCATTGCTTCGCCGTCGAGCTGCTTGCGGCTCAGACCCTCCTTCTCCACCAGGATGAAGAAGTGGCGGATCAGATCCGGCACGTCCTCCGAACGCTCGCGCAGGGCCGGCAGGCGCAGCGGCACGACGTTGAGCCGGAAGAACAGGTCCTCGCGGAAGATACCCTGCTGGATCGAGACGCGAAGGTCCTTGTTGGTGGCCGCGATGATGCGGACATTGGTTTTGATCGGTACGCGACCGCCGACGGTAGTGTACTCGCCCTGCTGGAGCACGCGCAGAAGGCGCGTCTGCGCTTCCATCGGCATGTCGCCGATCTCGTCGAGGAACAGCGTGCCACCCTCGGCCTGCTCGAACCGGCCGGCCGAGCGGGAGAGCGCCCCGGTGAAGGCGCCCTTCTCATGGCCGAACAGCTCGGATTCGATCAGGTCGCGCGGGATCGCCGCCATGTTCACCGGTACGAACGGTCCCGAACGTCGACGGCCGTAATCGTGCAGCGCGCGGGCCACAAGCTCCTTTCCGGTGCCGGATTCACCGGTGATCATCACCGTGAGGTCGGTGGGCATCAAGCGGGCGAGCGCCCGATAAATCTCCTGCATGGCAGGCGAACGGCCGACCAGCGGAATATCTTCGTTGCCGGGATCGGCACCGGGTGCCGGTGTTCCGCGAGGCCGCGAGAGGGCGCGGCCGACGATGGCGATCAACTCCTTCAGGTCAAAGGGCTTCGGCAAATACTCGTAGGCACCACGCTCCGAGGCGCGGATCGCGGTCATGAACGTGTTTTGCGCGCTCATCACGATGATCGGTAGTTCTGGCCGCACGCGCTTGATGCGCGGCAGCAGATCGAAGACGTTCTCGTCCGGCATCATTACGTCGGTTATGACGAGGTCGCCCTCCCCTTGCGCGACCCAGCGCCAAAGTGTGGCGCAGTTGCCGGTAGAGCGGACCTCGTATCCCGCCCTCGACAGGGCTTGGTTGAGGACGGTGCGGATCGCAGCGTCGTCGTCCGCGACGATGATGTGGCCGTTGGGCATGACGCGACTCTAAAGCTCCACGACCGATTCGCGCCCGTCGCGGGCGCTCGACATAGGAAGGAGGAGGCGGAAGGTAGTACGGCGGGGCACAGGATCGCATTCGACGATACCGCCGTGATCGCCGATGATCTTGGCAGCCAATGCAAGTCCGAGGCCGGAACCCTGGGCTTTGGTGGTCACGAAGGGGTCGAACAGGTCGGGTAGAAGCTCGGCCGTTACGCCAGGTCCGTTATCCCGCACCGCGACTTCGATGGGCAGACTGACGCGCTCCCGCGAGCCGGGAACCTGCATCTTCAGGCCTGTGCGGAAGGCGGTAGAGAGGATGATCTCGCCGTCCACCGCATCGGCGCCGATTGCCTCTGCGGCGTTTTTCACGAGATTGAGGATGACTTGGATCAACTGGTCGCGATTGCCCAGTACCGGCGGCAGCGACGGGTCGTAGGTCTCGACGAAACGGATGTGCCGGGCGAAGCCGGACTGGGCGGAGCGTTTCACCTGATCGAGCACGCCGTGGACATTGACCGGACCCCGCTCCACCGGCCGCTCGTCTCCGAACAGCTCCATCCGCTCGACGATGCGGACGATCCTGTCGGATTCGTCGCAGATCAGCCGGGTCAGGAGGCGGTCGTCCTCCGTGCCCGATTGTTCGAGTAGCTGCGCTGCCCCACGAATGCCGGCGAGCGGGTTCTTGATCTCGTGGGCCAGCATGGCCCCGAGGGCGACCATCGAGCGGGCCGCGCCACGATGTGTGAGCTGGCGGTTCATCTTGTCCGCGATGGTCCGCTCTTGGAGCATCATCACGACGGCGTCCTCCTCGTCACCCAGCGGCGTCGCGAACACGTCGACGTTGCGCTCCAGGCCGGAGCGCGGCTGGACGAGTTCCACACCGTACTCGCTGACGCTTGCCTTGCGACGGCGGACTTCGGACACGAGTGCGCTGATCGGCGACGAGAACGGGATGATGTCACGCAATTGCCGGCGCTGCATCAACCGGGCAGAGTGGTCGAAGAAGGTTTCAGCCGCGTGGTTCACGTGGAGGATGCGGTCGTCCGCGCCGATGGTCAGCACCGGCAACGGCAGGGCATTGATCACTGCCTCACTCGTGGGCAATGCGCGAGTTCGGGTGCCGTATTCCTTGTCCACGCTCACGCTGCCTCCTCGGTGATGGACGATGTGCACGGCATCCGCAGCGCCCTCAGGAGAAGGCTGGCGGCGATCGATGGATCTGTGGTGGTGAGGAGACGCATCCTGTCTTCCGGTGCAAGGGCGCCCGACCCATCGACGTAGGCGGCCAAGTGCTTGCGCGCGTGCCGCACGCCCATGGCGGGACCATAGAGCGCGATCAATCCCTCGTAATGCTCCAGTGCCAGAGCGGCCTTCTGCTCGGCGCTGAGTGAGGGAATGGGGAGGCCCGCCAGCCCGGCGGCGATCTCGCCCACGAGCCAGGGACGCCCGACCGCCGCCCGGCCAATCATCAGACCTGCGGCACCCGATGCAGCGAGGCAGGCTCCCGCATTGGAAAGGTCGGTGATGTCACCGTTGGCGATGACCGGAATCGAGATCGCTTCCACTACCGCGCGAATGGCGGCCCAGTCGGCTTGGCCCTTGTAGAATTGCTGGCGGGTGCGGCCATGTACCGTCACCGCCGCGAGGCCGAGGCTCTCGGCGCGTTTGGCCAAGTCGGCGGCATTGAGGCTTGCATCGTCCCAGCCAAGCCGCATCTTCACGGTGACAGGAATCGTCACTGCCCCGCGGACGGCGGCGAGGATGCGGGTAGCCCCTTCGATATCGCGCATGAGCGCGGACCCTGCTTCGCCGCCGGTGACGGTCTTGGCGGGGCAACCCATGTTGATGTCGATGATGTCGGCGCCGTTGGCCTCCGCGAGCCTTGCGGCCTCCGCCATCGATTGGGGGGAGCAGCCCGCGAGCTGGACCACGTGGGGATCGATTCCGCCTCCCTCGGCTCGGAGGCGTGCCTCTTCTGCGCCGCGGGCGAATTCGGCTGCCGCCACCATTTCTGAGATGACGGCGCTCGCACCCAGGCGCCGGGCAATGCGACGCATGTAGAGATCGGTGACACCCGACAGGGGCGCGAGCAGGACGGGCACCGAAGCGGCGCCACACGTCCCGTTTCGGATCGCTACCGGACCCTTTTCCGAGCGCAGAACGCTCAAATAATCATCAGCTTTCATTCTGCCCAACAAATAGACAATCGCAGGAGCGACGCAAGCGCTTTGCGGGATTTGATTTCACGCTATGCCCCGCTTAAACGGAACCCCACCTACGAATGCGTGCCACCCTAGGAATGCGCGGGAGCGATCTTCAATGTCCGGCACTGCGTGGAACGCAGCGGTAGTCGTTGCGGCCGGCCGCGGAATCCGCATCGGCGGTGACGTTCCGAAGCAATATCGCAGCGTTGGTGGACGCGCAGTCCTCACACGTACCCTTGCCGCGCTGGCGGGCCACCCCGATCTGGCGGTGATCCAACCGGTGATCGCGGCAGATGCAGCGTCATTCTACCACGCCTGCCTCACCGAACTCGACCCCGCTCTCAGGGACAAGCTGGCCACGCCAGTCGAGGGTGGTGTCACGCGCCAGCAATCCGTCAGGGCCGGCCTCGAGGCCTTGGCGAAAGAGGCTTCGACGAACGCCGCTTTTAGAAGAAGCCCGCCTAGCCTCGTCCTGGTCCACGACGCTGCGCGTCCGCACGTGGACGACGCACTGATCGACAGGGCGCTCGCGGCAGGAAGACAATACGGCGCGGCCGTACCCGGCATCGCAGTCACCGATACGATCAAGTTGGTGGAAGAGGTCGGACCCGGCATCGCCCGCGTGCGTGAGACGCCCGCTCGCGAATCACTGCGCGCGGTCCAGACCCCGCAGGCCTTCGCCTTCGCATCGCTTCTCGCCGCCCACCGCGGGGCCGCGGAGGCCGAACTCCACGGCTTCACCGACGATGGGGCGCTTGCCGAATGGGCCGGGCTCGACGTCGTGGTTTTCGAGGGCGACCCGCGCAATCGCAAGATCACCCAGCCCTCAGACCTGATCGACGCTGATCGCGCTTTTCCGGCGGCGATGCCCGACTCTTCGAACCAGAGACCGTTTCCATGACGAGCTACGTGACCCGCCTTGGGACCGGCTTCGACGTTCACGCCTTCACGGAGGGCGATCATGTCTGGCTTGGTGGGGTGAAGATCCCCGCCGATCGCGGGGTCCTGGCCCATTCCGACGGGGACGTGGCGCTTCACGCTCTCACCGATGCCCTCCTCGGCGCGATCGCCGACGGCGATATCGGCACGCATTTCCCGCCCAGCGACGAGCAATGGCGTGGTGCGTCGTCCGATCGTTTCCTGGCCCATGCAGTGAAGCTGGTCCGCGAGCGAGGCGGTAAGATCGATCATCTCGACATCACCGTTCTCGCGGAAGCTCCGCGCATCGGCGCCCATCGCGAGGCTATCCGCCTCCGTATCGCGGAGATCTGCGGCGTGCCGCTGAACTCGGTCTCGATCAAAGCGACGACGACCGAGAAGCTGGGTTTCGTCGGTCGCGCCGAAGGGCTTGCCGCCCAAGCTGCGGCGACGATCCGCCTGCCCGAGGCCGATGGGCTCGACGCGGTTTGATCGACGACCCTGTGCTCCTTGCCCGTGCAGAAACGCTGGTTGCGGCTTATGCCACCGCTGGACTTCGGTTGGCGAGTGCCGAGTCCTGCACAGGCGGCCTCGTCGCCGGTCTTCTAACCGCTATCCCGGGTTCGTCGTCCGTGGTCGAGCGTGGTTTCGTCACCTACTCCAACGAAGCCAAGGTAGAGATGCTCGGCGTGTCCGCCGATGTCATCGAGACCCATGGTGCGGTGAGCAAGTCGGTGGCTCGCGCCATGGCGGAGGGTGCGTTGGCCCATTCGCACGCTGATATCGCCGTCTCCATCACTGGTATTGCCGGGCCTGGCGGCGGTAGCCAGACGAAGCCGGTGGGCCTCGTCCATTTCGGACTCGCGCGCCGCAACACCGCGACTCGGCATATCGAGAGACGCTACGGTGATCTCGATCGGGCCGAAATCCGCCGCCTCGCCGTGAAGGAGGCGCTCGGCCTGCTCGAGCGCTTCGTGATGCCCGCGGCGGGAAATTGATCCATTCGGCCAGGTTTTTCCTGTGCCGCGGCAATCAAGACGTATTTGGGAAACATAATTTCGATTCTGCGCCTATTCCTCCGCTCGCTCGAGAGTGCCCAGACCATTGCTGTTTAATGATTCCACTATCATCTGACTGGCCTTACCATTACTGTCGATAGTGAAGCGAATAGCCGCTGGATTGTCGGGCGTTTCAGCATCGGGAAAGTACAGAAACAGATCGCGATCGAAGTGACTCAAGGGGTAAGTCCGAGCTCCGCCGGGTCCGACCGACAGGGAAAGGGTACCCTTCGCCTCGTTCACGACGGCCTGACCGACATAGGCATTGGCGTATCGTCCAGTATAAGCTGCAAGCGTGAGGGGAGCAGTCGCATGGATTGGAATCTTTCCATGGGCGGCTTTGTTCGCAGCGATGCCGACCGCGAACATGTCCCTGTAGGCCACGCCCCATTCCTTCAACCATTCCTTTCCGATCGACCCGTCGAAGACGAGGTCGGCGAAGCTATCGGCAAGCCCTTCCGGTACGCCTGTCGGGAACGCGTTCGTGAGGAGGACAATGCCGAGCTTGGCTTTCGGATGAATCCAGACCAGTGTCTGTGCGCCGACGCTGAAAGCGCCGGCGTGTCCCCAGACGAGGCCGTGGCGGCCGTACTCGACGTTCCAGCCGAGTCCGTAGAAGGAAGCGCCCCCTGAGACGGGGTTGTTGCCGCGTGCGGTGAGCGGCACATGCGTCTGAGCGAGAGCCGTCGCAGACACGAGTTGTTGTCCCTCGAACATCCCATTGCCGATTTCGAGCCTCACCCACTTGGCAAGGTCACCGACATTCGAACTGACGCCACCGGCCGGTGCCTGCGGATCGGCATTTCGATCGATCCTGGCAGCCCATGCGCCATCGGCCCTGACATGCAGCGCCGCGCGATTGCCACGTGCCAGGAAATCGTCGTGTGTCGTGCTCGTGGACGTCATCCCCAGCGGGCCGAAGAGCTTGTCGCGGGCCACGACGTTCCAGTGTCTGCCGGTCGGTTTGGCGGCCGCGATGGCGCCCTCCGTGAAACCGAAATTGCTGTAGGAGTAGCCGGCGCGAAAGCTCGAGGACGGTGGAACCAAGCGCAGCCTGTGAAGGATCTCGTCGCGACCGTACCCGATATCTTCGAGGTCGTTCCCGGCACTGCCCGGCAGACCGCTCCGATGATTGAGAAAATCCCGTACGGTGACCTGTGAGGTCGGATAAGCGTCGAGAAGCTGGAAGGCGGGATCGAGATCACGAATGCGCGAATCCCAGTCGACCAGACCTTCGCTCACGAGGGTCGCCACGACGGTCGAGGTGACGGCCTTTGACAGAGACGCGACTTGGAAGACCGTATCGGCATCGACGATGTCCGGCTTTCCGACCTCTCGGTGCCCGAAACCCTTCAGGAAGATCGTCTCATCGCCAAGGACGACGGCAATCGCTAGACCGGGTACCTCACCTGTGTCGATAGCCCGTTGTGCCAGTTCTTCGAGTACAGGAAGCCTCGCCTCGACCTGCGCGCGCGTGATCGTCCGGTCCAGGGCAAATCCTGGTCCCACCATTATTAGGCCGAGTAGCGGAGCTGTAAATCCAGTGAGTCGATGCGATAGAGACCAATTCATTTGACCTTCGCCTCTGTAATGCCGGGGTAAGCGAAGGGACGACGCTGTGGAAATCCATCGAATCGCGGCCTCGCGCCAGTATCAGTCTAGCCACGCCAAGGAGCCGCAGATCAATCGAGGGTCATCGACATGATCGATCGAGCGGTGAGACCCGACATGGTTTTTCCCATGGGCGGTTTGCAAATCATTCGCTGTTCTGCCAGTCGCGCCATCCGGGTGTCCTCGAGCGTATGGAAAGGTTGCATAGAGTATGCATTTTCCTTCCCTGCTACCCGCCGGGTGAGCCGCTATTTCGCCAGCAGCATCATGCTCGCGACACACGTGATCGCGCCAGCGGCGCACTTGTCCAACGGCAGGAACACGAAACTCAGCGAGCCAATCGGCAGCGAGGCAGCAGTGACGTTCTTCGGCGCCGAGGCCTCGGGAGGATACGCCCCTCGCCAGCATTCTCAGTAAGGGGGTGAAGCGCACGCGACGCACCTGGATGCGGTGACCTGGAGCGGCGCTGCCAACTCGATCTGCTACTTGCCCTGCGCAAAACCATCATCAGCATGGCACCAACGCGCGGTTGCCAAGAGATAACTTCATGCTGATGGGCGAGCCCGACGTGAAGCTCTCCGGCGGTGAGCGCCAGCGTGTAGATCCTACGCGGGCGCTAGTAGCGAATACGAGAATCCTGATCCTCGACGAGGCGACGTCCAGGCTTGATTCCAAATCGGGGGTGCTGATCCAAATAGATGGTGTGGCGACTGATAAGCGGATGCTTGGCCTGTCTGGGAATTACGACAATCACACGTTCACGGAGCCTGAACTGATGCGTCTGTGAAGATCGTTGATTGTCTGCCACCAAGAACATCGTCTTCAAGGCATCGCTTGTGCATCCGGAAAGGCCTCCTCCAACGCTTCAACTCTTATGAAGCCCCGTAGACTAGGTCCGCTCGGCCCTCGAACGCGTCAGTGAACTTGCGGAAGGCGCGATCGAACATCGTGCCCATGAGGAGGCCGAGGGTGCGGCTCTTGAACTCATAGGTGATGAAGAAATCGACGTCGCAGCCGCCGGCCGCACTGTCCTTGAAGCCCCAGCGGTTCTCTAGATGCCGGAAGGGCCCGTCGATGTATTCAGCGACGATTCGTAGGTTCTTTGGGTCGAGAGTGACGCGCGTCGTGAAGCGCTCGCGGATCGCCTTGTAGCCCACACCCATCTCAGCGACGAGGATTTCCGTGCTGTCAGCGCCGGGTTGGCGGCGCAGAACACGCAGGGACTCACAGAGCGGAAGGAATTCGGGATAGCGCTCCACATCGGCTACGAGGTCGTACATCTGCTGCGGCGTGTGGCGCACCGCGCGGTTGATACGGAAGGAAGGCATCGGCCCTCAGGCGTTGGCAGGCATCAGGCGAGCAAGCCGGGCTGCCTTCAATCGTGAAAAATCCTCGCCTGCATGATGCGAGGAGCGGGTCAGGGGCGTCGCCGAAACGAGAAGAAAACCCTTGGAATAGGCCGTCGTCTCCAACGTCTTGAACTCGTCCGGCGGCACGAAGCGCTTCACCTCATGGTGCTTCTTCGTCGGCTGCAGGTACTGCCCGATGGTCAAGAAGTCCACATCCGCCGAGCGCAGATCGTCCATGAGTTGAACGATCTCGTTCCGCTCCTCTCCGAGGCCGACCATGATGCCCGACTTGGTAAAGATGGTTGGCTCGAGTTCCTTGACTCGCTGCAGCAGGCGCACCGAATGGAAATAGCGCGCTCCTGGGCGGACGGTAAGGTAATTGCCTGGCACCGTCTCCATGTTGTGGTTGAACACGTCGGGCCTGGCCTCGACAACGATTTCCAGGGCACCATCCTTGCGCAGAAAATCCGGGGTGAGCACCTCGATCGTTGTGATCGGGCTGCGCTCGCGGATGGCTCGGATGGTTCGGGAAAAGTGCATAGCCCCGCCATCGGCGAGATCGTCCCGGTCCACTGAAGTGATCACCACGTGGTTTAGGCCGAGCTTAGCTACCGAATCGGCGATCTTGGCCGGCTCATCTCCATCGAGATCATTGGGCATTCCGGTGCGGACGTTGCAGAAGGCGCAGGCCCTGGTGCAGGTATCGCCCATGATCATGAAGGTGGCGTGTTTCTTCTCCCAGCACTCGCCAATATTGGGGCAACCGGCCTCCTCGCAAACTGTGACGAGGCCGTGCTCCTTCACAATTGAACGGGTCGCATTCCATCCGGGCGAGCCAGGTGCCTTTACGCGAATCCAATCGGGCTTGCGCTGGATCGGATTGTCGGGGCGATGCGCCTTTTCCGGGTGCCGGGGTCGCTGGTCGTTTCGCAGGAGATCGAGGACGACGGCCATGGCATACCGCAGGCAATGCGCCGGCGACAGGCCGACGCTGAAACTGAGACTTAATGGCTCGGGTCTCGCATCGCAAACGATCGGGAAACGATACGTCGAACCTGTCAGGCGCCGAGGTCAGTAGCTCATTCCACGTCCGCGGATGGCTCGGTAAATGGTGATGATGATCACTGCGCCGACCGTGGCCGAGAGAAGATTGCGCCAGAACCCGTAAATCGGAATGTGGAGCTTGGAGGCAAGGTAATTGCCCAGCAGACCGCCGAGGATGCCCATCACGATATTGGCGATGAGGCCCATATTCGCCGATGTGAATTGCTCAGCGAGCCAGCCCGCCAGGGCACCGATGACGATCGCCATGAACAATCCCATGCCAGGCTGACCCAGCGCGCCGTAGACTTCACTATCCATCGCTGTCGCTCCATTCAGTGACAGGGAAAAGCCTCGGGCCCTGCCGCTTTCTCGACCTGTGACATCTCCGCGGCGGGATCAAGCCATCATGTTCAATGTCGGTCGAACCTTCATTCGCCGGGATGGCGCTGTTGTGAGAAGCCTCGCGAGGCTATCTGCCGGTCATAGGGCTGATAGCCTACCTTGAGTGGTGTATCTCGATTTCAGCCGAAATTATAAAGCGGCAAGGCGCAAGATGCAGAAAAGCAAAAATTAACTATAAATCTTTACTATAATAACATAAGTTTTTACTTATAATTTTTTATATTATTGCCATGGTGCTGTTAGGAGTTGCTTAAATCTCTTTCTGCTCGCCGGTCTTCTTGTCGGAATCGGCGCTTGAGGAGCGTGTGCCGTGAGCCGAATTCTTCTGACTGGAGCGACGGGACTGATTGGCGGTGCCGTCCTTCACCATGCTTTGACGTCGAGACCAGTGTCGGAATGGGTCTGTTTGGTGCGAGCCTCCGATGAAGAAGCCGGCCGCCAGCGTATCGCGGCGCGGCTGTCGCGCTTCACGAGCACGTTGAACGCGCAGCGCCTCGCCCAGCGCGTGGAAATTGTGGTTGGAGATTTTACCCAGGCCGACCAGATGGCCGATCCGCGCCTCGATTCAGTGACGCAACTGCTGCATCTGGCCGCCGACACGTCGTGGTGGGCGCATGAGAAGGTCCACCGGACCAACCATGGCGGTACCTTGTCTCTCGCCCGTCGCGCGATGAGGATGAAGCGGCTGGACCGCTTCCTTCATGTCAGCACGGCGATGATTTGCGGCAGCGGACCGCCCGCCATCTTGGACGAGACTCGATATCCCGATCCCGAGGCCGCTCATCTCGTGCATTACAGCGCCTCGAAAGCCGCTGCCGAAACATCGCTCATGGCCGGGTTCGCGGACATGCCTCTAGTGGTGGCCCGCCCTTCCATCGTGCTCGGGCACTCGACGCTGGGCGCGCGGCCAGGCTCCAGCATTCTATGGGTTATCCGCGCCTGCGACCGCCTGCGCCTCGTGGCTGGCGACCGGGACGGGACTGTCGACATCGTTCCCATCGACTGGGTAGCGAAAACCCTGGTGGAGATGTTGGCGAGGCCCGATCTCGCTCACCAGACCTATCATCTCTCCGCCGGTCTCAAAAGTCGTACCCGTTGGAGCGACCTTGGCCGTACCCTCGACATCGTCGATCCGGATGACATTCCGCGCCATTACGACGAGTTCGATGCTAGCGACCGGGCGGCTCTGTTGGCACGCTACACTGCGGTATTTGGGATGGACGAAGCGATCAAGGTCGCCATGTTCAGGGCGCTACAGGCTTATTACCGGTTCTGCGAACTCAACGTGACCTTCGATAACACGCGTCTTCTGTCTGAAGGGTTCACGGCGCCACCACCGCTATCGGACTATATCGGCCGTTGCATCGAGACATCCGGCGACATTATCGACCAGTTCCACGAGGATTTTGGCAACCTCGCTCTTGCGCCCGTGCCTCGGGGTGAGCGGCTACCGCGTACGCGGCTGCCTCTCACTGATGGCGCGGCCGTGCTCGACGGCACTGCTGGCCGAAACATAGCGAGGCGCGGGACGGCTTCTGCCTGATCTTTTTCTCACCGGAGCTAAATTCCACGTCGGCATTTGTCTTGAGCGGGCTTCCGTCGAGAGCGTCGCAGGTTCAAATCCTCGCTGTCCTGGCCCCGTGCTCCTCGGCGGGGACCCCCTTCTCCAGGGCTTACTGTATATTTTGAGAAGGCAAATCTCGGGGCTTCGGCGAGAATCGGCGCGATCTTCACTCTTTCAGATTCTAATCCGACCTCAAGGCCAACGTTCAATATGCGAACGTTACCCGCTGAGAGTAGGGCGCCAAGCCAAAATCCGCCGCTGGCCTTCAGGTCACAGCTTGTACCGAAGCGTTCGAGCATCCCCGCTGAATGTACCTCTTGCGCAACGGCGACGCGCTGGTTGCCGAGCCGATCTTGCGAAGACCGAACGTATGAACTTCGTCGATCCATGCAAGACGAGATCGGACAGCGATCGACTACTCCAGCCATCAATAGTCACCGTCGTAGACTACCACCGGCGCATAGCCATACCCCGCTTCGAACGGGTTACGAGACATCTGCCTGACCGGCGCCCCGTAGTAGTTCTCCTGCTCCCACGCTTTGTCCCGCGCTGTCTGGGCGGCGAAGCGGGCATTGCGGTCGCCGCTCCGCGCCGCGCGGACCGGCTGTGAGCGATGGAGGCCAGAGACGGTGGCGGCCGTGCTGCCCTCCACGTCGATGCGTGTGCGCCCGAGGCCCTGTTGCCGGACCAGAGCGAATAGGGTCGCGGCGTTGCGCGGAGAGAGGCGAACGCAGCCATGGGAGGCCAGGCGGCCGAGATGACGGGTCTGGTTGGTGGCGTGGATGGCGTGGCCGGCAGGTGTGAAGAAGATCGCGTGCGGCATCGGTGCATTGTCCCATTCGCGGGAGAAATGCGTCTTCTCCATCCGGAAAGCTTTGTAAGTGCCGTTCGGCGTGTCGTAGCGCGACAGCCCCGTCGAGACCGGCCAAACGTGCCGGATCTCGCCGTCGACGGCGACGCTCATGCGCTGCCTGTCCTTGTCGACCGAGACGCGTAGGTCGGCCAGGGATGCCGTCGCCGACGCCGCGACGGCAAGGCCCGAAAGAAGGACGGTGAGACAGCGGCGCATGATCGTCCTCATTGTGATGCACGGTACCATGCACCAGCGGGGGCGCGCTTCAACCGATGCGTTCTGCTTAAAGCCCGCTTCAGACCGCCACGCCGGAGCGGACATAGCCCCGTGAGATCAGGCGGCTCTTCTCGCAGACGCGGTGCTCCGCTTGGAGCAAATCCGACATGGCATCGGCGATGGCACAGCGCAGGGCGAGGTCGGCATTGCCTTGCGTTGTGCCGAGATAGGCCTGGTCTATCTCCTCGACCGGGCAGGAATGGCCCGGCACGACATCGGCCTCGTCCCAGTTCCTGTGCAACGTCTTCAGCATGGCTCGTCTCCGACTCGCGATGAGAACGAAGATAGAACATGCGACGACGGTTAACGAGACCTTACCGCGACTCATACAAGCCTGTGGATAGGGCGAGACTCAGCTGTGGATCACCTTTCCGTAGGCATCGAGCACGCTCTCGTGCATCATCTCGCTGAGAGTGGGGTGCGGGAAGACCGTGTGCATCAGGTCTTCCTCAGTGGTCTCGAGATTCATGGCGACGACGTAGCCCTGGATCAGCTCTGTGACTTCCGCACCCACCATGTGCGCGCCGAGTAGCTGGCCGGTCTTGGCGTCGAACACCGTCTTCACCAGGCCGTCCGGCTCGCCGAGCGCGATGGCTTTGCCGTTGCCGGCAAAGGGGAAGCGGCCGACCTTGACCGAGAAGCCCTGCTCCTTGGCCTTGGCCTCGGTGAGGCCCACAGAGGCGATCTGCGGCTGGCAATAGGTGCATCCGGGGATCTTGGCCTTGTCCATGGCGTGGGTGTGAAGCCCCTTGATCGTCTCCACGCAGAGCACGCCCTCGTGCTCCGCCTTGTGGGCCAGCATCGGCGGTCCGGCGACGTCGCCGATGGCGTAG
This sequence comes from Methylobacterium marchantiae, assembly GCF_042679825.1. Classification (NCBI taxonomy): domain Bacteria; kingdom Pseudomonadati; phylum Pseudomonadota; class Alphaproteobacteria; order Hyphomicrobiales; family Methylobacteriaceae; genus Methylobacterium; species Methylobacterium marchantiae. The sequence goes on from NZ_JBHTND010000036.1 coordinate 15,649, forward strand.
ACGCCCGGCACGTTGGTGCGACCGAGGCCGTCGGTGACGACGATGCCGCGCTCGATGCCGATGCCGAGCCTCTCCAGGCCGAGATTCTCGATGTTGCCGACGACGCCCACCGCCGAGATCAGCTTTTCCGCCGTCAGTTGCTGGCTCTCGCCATCTGTGGTCTCGATGGTGGCGGTGACGGAATCGGCCGATTTCTCAACCTTCGTCACCTTGGCGCCGGTGAGGATCTTGATACCCTGCTTCTCGAAGCGCTTGCGGGCGAGGCCGGCGATCTCGGCATCTTCCACTGGCAGGATCTGCGGCAGCAACTCGATCACCGTCACCTCCGTCCCCATGGTGCGATAGAACGAGGCGAACTCGATGCCGATGGCGCCCGAGCCCATGACGAGGAGCGACTTCGGCATCGTCTCAGGCACCATGGCTTCGTAATAGGTCCAGATCTGCCTCTTGTCCGGTTCGATGCCGGGGATCGCGCGGGGGCGGGCGCCCGTGGCAACGATGATGTGCTTGGCCGAATAGGAACCGGCGGCGAGCGCACCCTTCGGCGCGGGCCCGCGGCTCGTCTCCTTCACCGTGACCTTGCCGGGCTCGTTGCCCTTGGCCGCGGCCTCGATGGTGGCCTCTCCCCAGATCACGTCGACCTTGTTCTTCTTGAGCAGCATGCCGACGCCGCCATTGAGCCGGGTCGAGACGCCGCGCGAGCGCTTGACGATTGCCGAGGTGTCGAACCCGACCTTTTCGGCCGACAGGCCGTAATCGGAGGCGTGCTGCATGTAGTGGTAGATCTCGGCCGAGCGCAGCAGTGCCTTCGTCGGGATGCAGCCCCAGTTCAGGCAGATGCCGCCGAGATGCTCGCGGTCCACCACCGCGGTCTTGAACCCGAGTTGCGCCGCCCGGATCGCGGCCACGTAGCCCCCGGGGCCGGCGCCGATGACGAGGATGTCGTAGGTGTTGGACATGGCGCGCTCCTACTCCCCTCCCCCTTGTAGGGAGGGGCCGGGGGTGGGTGATTGCCGGGCTGGGGACGGGTCAGTGGATTCCGGTCACACCAGCATCCCCATCGGGTTCTCGATCAGGCTCTTGAAGGCCGAGATCAGTTCGGCGCCGAGCGCTCCGTCGAGGACGCGGTGGTCGCAGGAGAGGGTGGCGGTCATCACCTGGACCACCGCCGGGGCGCCGTCCTTTACCACCACGCGCTTCTCGCCGGCACCCACCGCCAGGATCGAGGATTGCGGCGGGTTGATCACTGCCGTGAAGTGCTTGATGCCGAACATGCCGAGGTTCGACACCGATGTGACGCCGCCCTGGTACTCCTCCGGCTTGAGCTTCTTGGCCCTCGCCCGGCCGGCGAAATCCTTCATCTCGTTGGAGATGGTGGACAGCGTCTTCTGGTCGGCCTTGCGGATCACGGGCGTGAACAACCCGCCGTCGATGGCGACAGCCACGCCGACCTCGGCATTGTTGAAGCGCAGGATCCGGTCCTCGGCCCAGACGGCGTTGGCGGCGGGCACCCGCATCAGCGCGAGGCCCATGGCCTTGATGACGAAGTCGTTCACCGAGAGCTTGAACAGCGGCTTGCCGTCCTTGGTGGTGCCCGCGCTCTTGTTGAGCTGCTCGCGCAGGGCCATCAGCGCGTCGAGCTCGCAATCGACGGTGAGGTAGAAGTGGGGGGCCACCTGCATCGCCTCGGTGAGGCGCTTGGCGATGGTCTTACGCATGCCGTCGAGGGGAACCTCCTCGAACGTGCCCTTCTGGTAGAAGCCGCGCACCTGATCGGTGGTGAGCCCCTGTGCGGCGGCCTTTGGTGCGGGCGCTGGCGCAGCGGGCGCCGGAGCGGGCGCCGGCGCTGCGGCGGGGTCGGTTGCCTTCGGTGCGCCGGCCTTGGCCGAACCGCTGGCGATGGCGGCGCGGTCGGCGCGCTCGATCACGCGGCCATGCGGGCCGGAGCCCGAGACGGCCGACAGGTCGATGCCTTCGAGCTTGGCGATGCGGCGCGCCAGCGGCGAGGCGACGATGCGACCGCCCTGCCCGGCCTGGGGCGCGGGAGCGCCGTCCGGCTTGGCTCCGTCCGGCTTGGCTCCGTCCGGCGCCGCGTCGACTCGCGCGTAAGACTTATGGCCGTCGCCGGGAGTGGTGTTCAGTGCGGGCGTGTCGCTCTTCGGAGCGTCTGCCTTGGGAGCCTCCGCTTTTGCGCCGCCATCGCCCGAAGCCCCGACGGTCTTCGGGTCTTCACCCTCGGAGGCGATGATGGCGATGAGATCGTTCACCGGCACGTCGGCGGTGCCCTCTGCCACGACGATCTTGGCGAGGATGCCCTCGTCGATGGCCTCGACCTCCATCGTCGCCTTGTCGGTCTCGATCTCGGCCAGGACGTCGCCGGATTTGACCGCGTCACCCTCCTTCTTCAGCCATTTGGCGAGGTTGCCCTTCTCCATCGTCGGCGACAGGGCGGGCATCAGGACGTTGATGGGCATCGGTGTGAATCCTGATCGTCAGCGGATGGGCGTGGGCGGGGCAGTCAGTTAAGTGTGCCGCCGGGCGGCAAGTCGGGGTCGAAGCTCTCGGAATCGAGGCCGGCGCGGATGCGCTCGAACGCCTCTTCCTCCGACATCTCGGTCTCGAGCGCGTAGACCCGCGCTGCCTGACGGGCGAGATCGATGAGAAGACGGCCCCAGGTATAGGGATCGTCGAAGGAGCGGCGCAGGGCCACGCTCACAGCGCCGTCCACTACGCTGGCGCGCACGACCTCGATGCCGCCATTGTGCAGGGCGTCAGGGGGAGCGGAGAGTTCCTGGAACTTGTCGGTCATGGTGCTCAACTCCTCCGAGCCCGTACTCCGACCCGAGACCTCATCCTAAGGCGCCGGAGCGGAGGCCTCGAAGGAGCCCTCCAGTTCGAACTGCTGATACTTGAGCCCTCCTTCGGAGCCCTCGTATGCGGGCACCTCAGGATGAGGCTTTGGTTAGGACGATGGTCAGTCCGCGATCATCACAGGCTCACCGATAGCAGACGGCCTTCACCGCCTGGATCACCTCGGCGACGTTCGGCAAGGCAAGCTTCTCGAGATTGGCGGCGTAGGGCATCGGCACGTCCTTGCCGGTGACCCGCAGGACGGGAGCGTCGAGGAAGTCGAAGGCATCGGCCATCAGGCGGGCGATGATCTCGGCGCCGATTCCCGATTGCGGAAAACCCTCTTCCACCGTGACGCAGCGGCCGGTCTTCTTCACCGATTCTACGATCGTGTCGGTATCCATCGGGCGGATCGTGCGCAGGTCGATGACCTCCGCCTCGATGCCCTCGTCGGCCAAGGCCTGCGCCGCCTTCAGCGCGTAGGTCATGCCGATGGAGAACGAGACGATCGTCACGTCCTTGCCGGTGCGGTGGATGCGCGCCTTGCCGATGGGGAGCACGAAATCGTCGAGCTTCGGCACCGGGAAGCTCTGGCCGTAGAGGATCTCGTTCTCGAGGAAGATCACCGGGTTCGGGTCGCGGATCGCGGCCTTGAGTAGGCCTTTGGCGTCGGAGGCGGTGTAGGGGGCGATCACCTTGAGGCCCGGCACATTGGAATACCAAGCTGAGTAATCGTGGCTGTGCTGGGCGCCGACGCGCGCGGCGGCACCGTTGGGGCCGCGGAACACAATGGGACAGCCGAGCTGGCCGCCGGACATGTAGAGGGTCTTGGCCGCCGAATTGATGATATGGTCGATCGCCTGCATGGCGAAATTGAAGGTCATGAATTCGACGATGGGGCGCAGGCCGGTGAAGGCCGCGCCGGCCGCGATGCCCGCAAAGCCGTGCTCGGTGATCGGCGTGTCGACCACGCGGCGGGCACCGAATTCCTGCAGCAAGCCCTGGGTCACCTTATAGGCACCCTGGTACTCGGCGACTTCCTCGCCCATCACGAAGACGGAATCCTCGCGGCGCATCTCCTCGGCCATGGCGTCGCGGAGCGACTCGCGCACGGTCATGGTCACCATCTCGGTGCCGGGCGGGAACTCGTCCATCACCGGCGCGGGCGACTTGTTGGTGATGACGGCCGGAGCCGCCGGCGCGTTCGCCTTGTCGTCGCCGGACTTCGCCGTGGCGGCCGGTGCCGAGGCCTGGCCCTCGGCCTGCATCGTCGGGGTCGGGGCCGATTGCGCCGGGGCCGCGGCGTCCGGCTTCGAACCGCCACCCGCCGCCGCCGCGGCCACGTCCTCGCCCTCACCGGCGATGATGGCGATCGGCGTGTTGACCTTCACGCCCTCTGTGCCTTCCTCGATGAGGATCTTGGCGAGGATGCCCTCGTCGATGGCCTCGACCTCCATCGTCGCCTTGTCGGTCTCGATCTCGGCGAGGACATCGCCGGATTTGACCGGGTCGCCCTCCTTCTTGAGCCACTTGGCGAGCTTGCCTTCCTCCATCGTCGGAGACAGCGCGGGCATGAGGATGTCGGTCGCCATGAGGTTTCTGATCCGTAGGTTGGCGGGCGGCCTTCTGGAGAGGAAGCGGCGGCTTCTCGGTCCCTCGCTGCGGCTCTCCCCGTGCCGTCATGGCACGGGAGATGTCCCGTATGGGGGAGCGTCGCGAGGTTGGCCTTAAGCGCGGGCTTCCAGCAGGATGTCGGTCCAGAGCTCGGACGGATCCGGCTCGGGATCGTGCGTGGCGAACTCGGCCGCGTCGTTGACGGTCTCGCGGACCTTGGCATCCGTGGCCTTGAGGTCGGCTTCCGGCACTCCGTGCATCTCGATCAGGCGCTTGCGCACCATCTCGATCGGGTCGTGCTCGTCGCGCATCTTAGAGACCTCGTCCTTGGTCCGATACTTCGCCGGATCGGACATCGAGTGGCCGCGATAGCGGTAGGTCTGCATCTCGAGGATGTAGGGGCCCTGGCCGGAGCGGGCATGCTCCACCGCGCGGCTCGCCGCCTCGCGGACGGTGCGGACGTCCATGCCGTCCACCTGCTCGCCTGGGATGCCGAAGGAGATGCCGCGCTTTGAGAAATCCGTCTGCGCCGAGGCGCGGGCCACCGACGTGCCCATGGCATAGCGGTTGTTCTCGATCACGTAGACCACGGGCAGCTTCCACAGCTGAGCCATGTTGAAGCTTTCGTAGACTTGGCCTTGGTTGGCCGCGCCGTCGCCCATATAGGTAAGGCTGACTTTGCCGTTCTTCTTGTAGGCATCGGCAAAACCGAGGCCGGTGCCGAGCGAGACTTGTGCGCCGACGATGCCGTGGCCGCCGAAGAACTGCTTCTCCTTGGAGAACATGTGCATCGAGCCGCCCTTGCCGCGGGAATACCCGCCGCGCCGACCAGTCAGCTCGGCCATCACGCCCTTAGGGTCCATGCCGCAGGCGAGCATGTGGCCGTGGTCGCGGTATCCGGTGATGGTCTGGTCGCCCTCGACTGAGGCCATCTGCATACCGATGACGACAGCTTCCTGGCCGATATAGAGGTGGCAGAACCCGCCGATCAGACCCATACCGTAGAGCTGGCCCGCCTTCTCCTCGAAACGTCGGATCAGCAGCATCTCATGATAGGCGTGGAGGTCTTCTTCCCGCGTGAACTGAGGCGTGTTCGGTGCGGGAGCATGCGTCGGTGCGTCACCGGACACTGTTCCCAACTGAGCCAAACCTTTCGCCGAATCGGCTTTCGCCTGACCCGCTTCGTTGGCGGCATCCATCGGCTTTCCTCCCGTGAACGGCTTTTCTAAAACCGGTTCTAGGACAGGGTTTTGAGGAAAGCGAGGCCGTCCCGTCGACAGATCGGCTGAGTTGTCAGGAAGAAAAGTCTGGAAAACACGATCAGGGATTGATGATGACCACATCGTTCGCATGAACCCGGCCGAGCACCACGCGAGCGCGTTCTTCCAAGAGGTCGCGATCGATCTGTTCGCTGCGCAGAAGTGCCACCCGGTGCTCCCAGACTGCCCTGTCCGCTTTGGCAGTGGCGAGTTCCTGGTTCAAGCCGTAGGCCTGGATCTTGAGAGCGCGCTTGGCTTCGAGGCCACGGTTGCCGCTCTCAGCCTGATGCACAAAATAGCCGACCACGAGCGCGGACACGGCGTAGAGGCCGAGCGGCATGAGAACTGAACGGACGCGACGACGAACCACCATGGGGAGGACCATCGCGCCACAGGGTTAAGGATGTCTTTAGGATGATGCCGTCAGCCGCGATGCTTCATCAATGATGCGGTTCGATCTTGTCGATCTTGGCCTGTTCCGGCACGTGGCCGAAGCCGGATCGATCACCCACGGTGCAGCGCGGGCCAACTTGGCATTGGCCGCCGCATCGAGCCGGATCCGGGCAATGGAAGTCTCTCTCGGAGCAGCACTTCTTAGCCGAAGCCGGCAGGGTGTGCTTCTCACACCGGCCGGTCGCGCGCTCCTCGCCCATGCCCGTACGTTGCTGGAGGGAGTTGAGCGGATGCAGGGGGATCTTGCCGCCTATTCCGGCGGCGCGATCGGCCAGATTAAGGTGCTGTCGAACACCCATGCGCTCACCGAATTCCTACCGGAGGCGCTGAGCGCCTATCTCGCTCTGCACACCGGCGTCAGCGTCGATATCGTCGAGCGGACCTCCGACGAGATCGTCGGTCTCGTCGCGGAAGGCGCGGCCGACCTCGGCATCGTCTCCGGCACGGTGGATACCGGAACCTTGGAAACTCACCCGTTCCGCCAGGACCGGTTCGTGGCGGTGTTGCCTGCCGGACATCCGCTGGGTGCGCTCGAGGGCGTGCCCTTCGCCGAGGTCCTGGATTACGACCTCGTCGGCCTCGACAGGGCGAGCGCCATCACCCGTTTCCTCGCCGACAAGGCCATGCGCACCGGGCGGCCGCCCATGCGTCTGAGGGTTCAGCTGCGCGGCTTTGACGCCGTGTGCCGGCTTGTGGAATGCGGCGTCGGGCTCGGAATCGTGCCCGAGACGACGGCCCGTCGCGCCGCGCGCTCCATGGGACTCGACATCGTTCCGCTTCTCGACCCCTGGGCGGCGCGCGACCTCACCATCTGCCTGCGGTCCCTCGAAGGGCTGCCGATTTTCGCCCGCGAGTTCGTCGCTCATCTGCGCGAGGGCGGGACACGGCCCGGTTTAGGGCTCCCCTCCGGCGCCGGCCTTGGTTAAACACGGGCTCGGGGCACCGGATGGTCCGTGTCCGGCACATCGGTGAAGCAAGGATTGCCCGGCATCATGCAGGATTCGTCGCGATCCGCGCCCGACGTTCCGCTTGTCGATCCGGACGTCCATGTGGAGAGCTTCCGGCAGGCCCGGGAGGCACGCCGCCTCGAACTCGTGGAGGATTACGTCGAGCTGATCGCCGACCTCATCGGCGATGGCGGCGAGGCGCGGCAGGTGGACATCGCCGCGCGCCTGGGCGTCGCCCAGCCCACCGTGGCCAAGATGCTGAAGCGCCTGGCCGAGGACGGGCTCGTGCAGCAGCGTCCCTATCGCGGCGTCTTCCTCACCGAGAGCGGCCGCATGCTCGCCGTCCAGAGCCGCGAGCGCCACCGCATCGTCGAGCATTTCCTCTGCGCGCTGGGGGTCAGCGCCGAGACCGCGCGGCGCGATGCGGAGGGGATCGAGCACCATGTCAGCGCCGAAACGCTCGAAGCCTTCCGCGCCTTCACGGAACGCCAGGGCTGACGAAAGAGCGCCAAGGCGCGGTCCCCCGCGGGCTCCCGTCCCCCGCTTTTCACGGCTTGCGCACGGCGATATTTCGGGCGGATCGGCTGGTCGGAAATGACCGGATCGCGGCGCCTTCGGTGCGGGATTCCAGGGCTCCAGAACCCGGATCGCGGGCGGTTTCCGGTGATCGCGAGAGGGTGGTCCCGGCGGCATGGATGAACCCATCCGCCACGGAGAGATGCCCGGTCGCCACGCCGCGGATCATCTCCGGCGCATGGTGCCGGGCGGCACTGCCGTAGAGGGAGAGGCCCTTGCCGCCGGGAGACAGCAGCGTGCCGAGGATGCCTTCCGGCGGTTCGCCGGCTAGGCGTGTGCGGCTTCCGCCCCTGTCGAGGGCGGTGGCCGCCGCTTCGATCTCGCCCGCCGCGAGGAGCCGGCCGGCGCGGGTGATGCGCAACTCGTAGCCGTATCCTTCGGGGTTCCGGAACAGCCGGGTCAGGCCGAGCTGAAGCGATTCGCAGATCAGCAGGACATGGTCGCGGGCGTAGTCGTCGCTCGTCATCAGGGGCGACAGACCGTCCTGACCGGCCCTGGTGCAGGCGGCGATGTGCTGGAGGAGTTCGAGCTTCGTCGATTTTCGCCTGACGGCGAGGCCGCGTCCCACTCGTTCGGCTCCCGCGTCGCCTGGAAACGCGGGGCAGGCTAGGTGGCGGGCGTTTCGGCTCCGTTGCGAAACTCGCACGGATTTGAGGGTTCAGGTGGCAAGCTCACGCGGGCTATCGCGCATCGTTCGCATTGATTACGGCTGGAATGCGCGGGTGAATGATGCGATCCGCCGCTCTCGCATCGACACGTTCGAACGTACCGCCTCCGGTCTGCTCACCAAGCGAGCCAATTTGTACGGCGAGGCCATGCGGCTCCGTGACCGGATGGCGGAGATCGAGAACGAGACGGCGGCGATAGACCGCGTGCTGAAAAAGCTCGGCTACGAGGATGATCAAGATACCGCCATGCCTTGCCAGAAGTGCAAAGCTTTGTTCGGGCGGGCCGAACTAACCCGGGGCATCCTCGACACGCTTGGGGACGCTACAGGGCCAATGACGAGCCGGGAGGTGGCACAGTCCGTCTTGTCGCTGTCAGGGCATGATGCGCGGGACCGGGGGCTCATGACGGCTCACACGAGGCGCGCATCTAAGGCGCTTCGCCTGCTAAAAGAAGGCGGGACCATAGCGCAATCCAATGATGTACGAGGAAACGTCCTTTGGCGCGTGAGGAGGCAGTGAAAGAGTGATGAGGAGCGCGGTTTTCTCGCCATGCGGAGCTTATCGGTACCGGCTTGACCGCCACATCGACATGCTAGGTGGACCCACAATAGGATTTTGTCTGCATAATCCGAGCACGGCGTGTGCGGACAAGGACGACCCGACATCTCGGCGCGGCGTTGGTTTCGTCACCGCGTGGGGTGGGTCGCGATTAATCTACGTCAACCCTTGGGCCGGTTGTGCGACAAAGCCTTCAGATCTCTGGCTTATGGCTGACCCAGTCGGCCCGGAATGTGATGAGCACATTTTGTCTGCGTCAGCGGAATGCGTCGGGAGTGGCGGCTTCATGGTAGCGGCATGGGGAGCTGTGAATCCACCAGCCTCACATCGCTCCATGGCCAAGGAGCGAATCAAGCAGGTTGAAACACTGATACGCTCGACCGGCTGCGATCTGCGCGTTTTATCCATCAATCAAAACGGTTCGCCGAAACATCCTCTCTACGTGCGGGCTGACACCGTACCGGTTGTCTGGGAAGCGTCATCCAGGCAACAGTAGGCCGCAAGCCCCCCTCCATCCCTCGCCTTATCCACACCTCAAAGTCCGCCATAAGGCCCACATAGCGATTTGGCGCGTTATGCAGGTGCCCTGTGATGGCGATTCGGCGGGAGGGTTCCGTGCTTTCTTCGGCTGACGTTCTCGAAATGCAAAAAGAGCAATTTCGGCATGACAGACGCAACCACTGCGATATTTTAAGCCTTCATAAGAACGATAGGTTGAAGCATTACGGATTGCATTTTTGCAAATACGTGGGACGGCTCGCCCGTGGTTCTGAAGAGGAAAAATCTGTGACAAGAACGGTCGTTGACACCGTTCTTGTGAGCTTGAGTGCTGCCAATACACTTCATCAACGGCTTGATGCCGTGTCAGCAATTCCTACCTATCAGACTGCGCAAAAAGATATATTGCGCCCTTTTGCTGATGCCTCTGGTCGTTTTGCTGATGCATGTGAAAAAATCGATCACTTGGAAGAATTTGTAGGAATAGCTAAGAAGGCAAATGTAGATATCCTGCAATGGGCAATCGGCTATTCCTTCGACCTGAATATAAATATTTCGGTTGAATTGGCGGCTCGGCGCAAGATGCTTGCCGAAAGGCAATTTTACATTGCGGAGTAGAAGCGAGCATGGCTTTTTGGGCAAACGAAAGCTGGATTGCAGCGAGTGCCACTCATCAATATGTCTCAGGGTTTGACCCAAAAAATCTATCTGATGGAGCATATAAGCTTACGCTTGGTGGAGAAGCGATTGTATCTTCTGGATATTCTGAGAGCGGCTCTGAAGACGCGTACCGAGAAATATGCCAAGGCGGCGTTTTAAAACTTTTACCTGGCCAATTTGCCTATTTGATTACTGAAGAAAAGGTCTTTTTAACCACAGACATTATTGGCTTCATCAACGCAGCAACGGGCGTAAAGCTCAAAGGATTAGTAAACATATCTGGTTTCCATGTCGACGCTGGGTATGAAGGCAAACTTATATTTACTGTTTTTAATGCTGGGCCAACACCAATCAGTATTTTTAGGGGGCAGCCCCTCTTTAGATTTTGGATTAGTGACTTTCGTGGAACGGGAAGCAGCATAAAAACTGGGTACGATTCTATCCCTCGTGATTGGGCTGATCGTCTTCACGGAACATATCCATCGCCTTTCGCACTTTCTGCACGAATAATCGAGCTTGAGAAAAGCGTAGGCAAACTGGAGGGACAGAAAAACCAGTTTTTGATTTATGCTTTTATTATCGGTATTTTCCTCTTTCCATTTGTAGCAGGACTATATGCTTCGGTTTTTGCTCCCTGGTTCGGCGCGACGGTCAGCGAGCGTATCTTAGATACGGTGTTCAAGAGGACACCAACATCCGGATCGCCTCTGGCTAAAGAACCGCAGGAAGCCAAGCCTCCGCCTGCAGCTAGCGATCAACCGGCGACAAAAACGCCGCCCGCTGCCAATACCCCTTCCACTGGCGCGAAACCGGGTGAATGAGAGCCGCGTTCGTCGCCAATAGGTACTGGACACCGTTGCTCCTGCGACGGTGATCCTCACGCCAAGCCATCTCCCCAGCGTAGGCGCCGAAGTACGCGCCACTGATGCGGTGCGAACGCTCATCTCAGCGCGACGCAGCCGGGAGAAGAACGGTTCGGCTTGGTGGGTGCAGGCCTAGCCGTCGCTGTAGCTCTTCATGCATGCTCGGTAAGCGCGCTGCCTGATACCACAATTGTCACCGATCCCGCTCGCCCGCTCCCGCCGGATCGTCAGCCCGCCTACCACCCAGCGGGGCCGATCTCGCGCGCCGTTCCGCCATCCACCAGGATCTCCGCGGGGCGGGGATGGCCGAGGAAGCCGGTGGGACTGGCCGTCAGCGCGTAGGCGCCCGATTGCAGCACGGCGACGAGATCGCCGGCCGCGAGGTCGGGCAGCGGCGTGGCGCGGGCGAGCATGTCGAGGGGGGTGCAGAGCGGGCCGACCACGGCGCAGGGCGAGCGCGGCCCGCCCCGGTCCACCACGGCGGTGACGGGATAGTCGCGCTTGACCACCTGGCCGAGATTGCCCGAGGCGGCGAGATGGTGGTGCATGCCGCCGTCGGTGATGACGAAACGGCTGCCCCGCGACAGCTTCACCGCCCTCACCTTCGCCACGTAGAGGCCCGCGGGGCCGGCGAGGAACCGACCGGGTTCGAGGACGATCCGCGCCGTCGCGAGGCGCGGATCGGAGGCCACGCGGGCGATGAGCGCCGGCATGCCGGCGCGGATGGCGCCGAGGTCGAGGGCCGTGTCGCCGGAGAAGTAGGGGATGCCGAGACCGCCGCCGAGATCCACCGTCTCCAGGGGCCGCGCGATCCGGCCGGCGACCCGCTCGGCCAGGGACAGGCCGTAGGCCCATTGCGACAGGAGGGTCGCGGCAGCGAGCCCCTGCGTACCGGCGAAGAGGTGGATGCCGGAAAGCCGGAGGCGCGGCTCGGCCTCCACCGCATCGACGATGGCCTCGAGCTCCTCCTCGTCGAAGCCGAAGGGCGAGGGCTTGCCGCCCATCCGCATGGCGCCGCCCTGCGCGTCGGGCCCCGGATTGATCCGGATCGCCACCCGCTGGACGACGCCGTGGCGCCCGGCGGCCTCGGCCACGCGCGCCATCTCCTCGCTGTTTTCCAGATGGATCTCGCCGATCCCGCCGGCGACGGTGGCCTCGATGTCGAGGTCGCTCTTGCCCGGCCCGGCGAACAGGATGTGGCGCGGCTCGATGCCGGCCGCCCAGGACGCGGCGAATTCCGAGCCGGAGGCGATCTCGGCCCCCGCCCCCTCGTCGCGGAAGACGCGGATGATGGCGGGGACCGGGTTGGCCTTCACCGAGTAATCCACCACCGCGAAGCCTTCGACGGCTTGGGCGAGGTCGCGATAGGCGCGTCGGAACAGGTCGGCATCGTAGACGAAGAACGGCGTGCCGTAGGTCTCGGCGAGGCCGCGGAGATCGAGGCCGCTCACATGGAGCACGCCGTCGCACCGCGCAAAATTCGCCGCGACGAGGCGATCCGCGAGGCTTTCGCCGGCCGTGTCAGACATAGCTGGTCCGTTCCGCCACGAGGCGTTTGTAGTCGATCTTGCCGTTGGGCGTCGTCGGCAGGACCGGGACGGATTCGACGGCGCGCGGCACCATATGGGGGGCAAGCGTCAGGCGCACCGCCTGCAGCGCCTCCTGCGGGGCGGCTCCGCCCTCCGCCGGCACCGCCACGGCATGGATGCGCTGGCCGAGGCCGGCATCGGCCAGGCCGATGACCGCCACAGCCCGGAACGCGCCGGTCTCCATCAGCGCCTCCTCGACCTCGGTGGGGCTGACGCGGAACCCCGCGCTCTTGATCATCGCGTCCTCGCGGCCGAGGAAGCGGAAATAGCCGTCCTCGTCCTCCACCACGAGGTCGCCCGAGCGGCAGACGAGGACGTCGTCCTCCGGGAAGCGCGGATCGGGCACCAGGACGCGGTCGGTCTCCTCGGGCCGGTTCCAGTAGCCGAGGGACACGGTGGGGCCGCGATGGTGCAGGATGCCGGGCTCGCCGGGCCGCGTCCGGCGGCCCTCCGCCGTCACGGCGAAGATCTCGGTCTCCGGGATGGCGCGGCCCATGGAGCCCGGCCGCGCATCGATCTCGCCCGGAGGCAGGTAGGTGGAGCGGAAGGCCTCGGTGAGGCCGTACATCAGCACGATGTCGGTGTGCGGCAGAGCCTGGCGCAGGCGCGCCACGGTCTCCTGCGGCACCACGCCGCCGGAATTGGTGAGATAGCGCAGGCTGGAGAGATCGGCCTTCGCGAGCCGCGGTGCCGCCCGGGTCAGCAGGGTCCAGAGGGTCGGGACGCCGGCGAGCCCGGTGATCCCGTGCGTCTCGACGGCCCGCACCACCTCGTCGCCGAAGCGGAAATCGAGCAGGACGAGGCAGGCGCCCTGCTCGACGCTGGTGAGCAACTGGTTGAGGCCGTAATCGAACGAGAACGGCAGGACCGACAGGATGCGGTCCTCCGCCGTGATCGCGAGATAGCGGCGCACGATCCGGGTGCCGGCGAGGAGATTGGCGTGGCTCAGCATCACGCCCTTCGGCATCCCGGTAGAGCCGGACGTGTAGAGGATCGCGGCGAGGCCGGCCGGCGGCGGGGTGGCGGACTCCGGATTCAGCCGGACGATGAGCGGGGATTGTAGCGGGGGAGGGTCGATAGTGGCGAGGTCGAGGGGGGCGAGCAGGGTCGCGTCGGTGACGAGGAGCGTCGCGCCGCAATCGGTCAGGATATGCCGGACCTGACGCGGGCGCAGGCTCGGATGGATCGGCACGAACACCGCCCCGATCCGGCTGATGGCGAAGATCGCCACGCATTCGGCCAGGGATTTCGGCAGCAGGATCGCGATCCGGTCGCCGGACCCGGCGCCCTCGTCTCGCAACCGGCCCGCGAGCGCCTCCACCTCGGCCCGCAGCTCCCCATAGGTCAGCCGCCCGGTGCCGGCGACGATCGCCGTCCGCTCGGAGGCGCAGGCTGGCCCGTCGATCAGGTCGTGCAGCAAGGCGGGTGCCGGCATCGGCCTAGGGCCGTGCCCGGACCCGCTTGGCCTCGACGAAGGCGGCCAGGGCGTCGACGCTCTCGAAATGCGCGAGCTCGAACGCATCCTCCTCGATGTCGAAACCGAACTGGTCGCCGAGCTCCATCATCAGGTCGAGCACGCCGATGGAATCGAGGGCGTCGCTGGTGACGAGGGAGGTCGCGTCGGTCACCGCTCCCGGCGCGAGGCCGGGATTGCGGCCGGCGATGAAGGCGAGGATCGCCTCGCGCGCGGCGGCATGTGCCTCGACCGGCTTTGTCTCGACCACGTTCCGGTCCTCCCATCGGCCGTCCCGTCGACCGTCGCCGCCCATAGCGATGTCGGCAGGGCAAGTCCATGACGCGGGCCGGGAGGCCAGGGCTGTGACGTCGGGTCGACAGACCGGGAGCCGAAGAGTCGAAGACCTCCTCGGTCATTCCGGATTCCGGGCTCGCCTTCGGCGCCCCGAAATGACGGTGTCGGTTTTCTACATAGACATGAGTCCGGCACCCTATGATCGTCGATTGACGATTGCCAAGGGCCCGGCGCAAACCTAGCTTCGATGCGCGAACATCAAGCAGAACAGTGATTCTCCGGTCGCGAATACCGAAAGATCCTGCCTCTGCATTCGGGCAGAGGCTGTCATGACCAATGATACGATCCGGCGATCGGCGGCTGAATTTTTCGGAACATTCTGGCTCACCTTCGGAGGCTGCGGCGCGGCCGTCATCTCCGCGGCCTATCCCGAGCTCGGCATCGGCTTTCTCGGCGTGGCCTTCGCCTTCGGGCTGACGGTCCTGACCATGGCTTATGCGGTGGGGCACATTTCGGGCGGTCACTTCAACCCGGCCGTCACCCTCGGCCTGTGGTCCGCCGGCCGCTGCGCCGACCATCACGTCATTCCCTATGTGGTCGCGCAGGTCGTCGGGGCCGTGTTCGGCGCGGGCGTGCTCTACCTGATCGCTTCCGGCAAGGCCGGATGGGTGCCGGGCGGCTTCGCCTCGAACGGCTACGGCGCCCTCAGCCCCGGCAAGTACGGATTGCTCTCCTGCTTCCTGGTGGAGTGCCTCGCGACCTTTTTCTTCCTGTTCATCATCATCGGGACGACCTCGAAGGGGGCGGCCACCGGGTTCGCCGGCATACCCATCGGCTTCGCCCTGGTGCTGATCCACCTGATCTCGATCCCGATCACCAACACCTCGGTGAACCCGGCGCGCAGCACCGGCCCGGCCCTGTTCGCGGGCGCCGAGGCGGTGGGTCAGCTCTGGCTGTTCTGGCTGGCGCCGATCCTCGGTGCCGTCCTGGCGGGTGCCATGGCGCGCTGGCTCTACGGACCGGACACGATCGTCGAGACCACGATCGTGGAAAAGCGGTCGGTGGCGTAGGAGTCGAAGGAGGCCGGCCCTCGAGATCAGGCCGTCTCCGCTTCCGACCCGGCGACAGCGTCCTCCGGCATGGCCTCGCCGTCGGGGATCACGTCGACCTCGACCTTGAGCTTCTGCGGGCCGGAGGACGAGACGACGCCGTCGATGGGCGAGACATCGGTGTAGTCGCGCCCGCGCGCCACGACGATGTGGTCGTCGCAGGCGCCGATATTGTTGGTGGGATCGAGGCCGATCCAGCTCTCCCCGCACCAGACCGAGACCCAGGCATGGCTGGCATCGGCGCCCCGGAGGCGCGGCCGTCCGGCGGGCGGGATGGTGCGGATGTAGCCGCTGACATAGGCGGCCGGCAGGCCGAGCCCGCGAAGGCCGGCGATCATGATATGGGCGAAGTCCTGGCACACCCCCGCCCTGAGCGAGAAAGCCTTGGCGAGGGGGGTGTGGACGTCGGTGGCCTTCGCGTCGAATTTGAAGTCGGTGCGGATGCGCCGCATCAGGTCGACGGCACCGCCATAGGCGCTGCGGCCAGGCGTGAAGCTCCGGCGGGCATAGTCGGTCACGTCCGGGTCGAGGGGAACCCGGACGCTCGGGAACATGAAATGGACGGGGGCGTCGGGCGCCATCGACCGGCCCGTGAGCGCCGTATCGCGCACACTCTCCCAGGCCGGGCCGGATTCCGCCGGGGGAAGCGGCGGGCGCTCCACCGCGACCCGCGACAGCGCCTCGACCCGCAATTCGCTGTGCGGCGTGTCGATCAGGAACGACACCACGTCGAGGCCGAAATAATCGCGCCGCACCGTGCGGGTCCGCGGCGTCGGCGAGATGGTCAACTCGCTCGACAGCACGCTCTGCCCCTCCCCGTCCCGCGGCTGCAGCCGCAGGGAGCAGCGGGCGAAGCGGACGGGCTTGCCGTAGCGGTAGGTGGTGAGGTGGCGCAGCGTATAGATCACGCGAGACCCACCAGCTTCTGCGGTCGCATGGCGTGCGGGCCGTTGGGGAAGTAGCGGGTGACGATCGCGTCGGCGAGGCCCTCGAAGGCGTTCTCGAGACGGGCCACGGCGGCGCCGTCGAAGTCGGAGGCCTCGCCCGTGGTGATCTCTCCCGCGAGCTTCTGGGCGAGGCGCAATTGCGCCTCGGGCAGGCCGTCCACCCGCAGGGCGGGCAGGTCGGCGAGGTGCCGGCAGATCGCATCGATCTGGAAGGCGACGGAGCGCGGGTTGAACGGATCGAGCAGGACCATGTCGCGCACCGGGTCGATCGCCACGCCCTGCATGTAGCGCGCGCCGAAGGAGACGTGCGAATCGCAGAGCGACAGCATGACGCCGAGATCCTCGGCCGTCGCCTCGTCCCCGGCGAAGCTGGCGGCGAAGGAGCAGGTGTTGATCGCCCGCTCGATGCGGCGGCCGAGATCGACGAAGTGCCAGCCCGCGGTGCGGTTCATGTTCTCCTGGGCGAGGCCGGCCAGGGCGGCGATGTGGCTCAACGCCCGCTCTGCCAGGCCGAGGAGCTGCGCTTCCGCGAGTTCCTTCGCATCGTCGAGGTCGAGGAGGTCCTTCAGGTCGGCGAGGACGCGCCAGGCCTCGCTGGACAGTCGCTCGCGCAGGGAGGCCGCGTTGTGGCGCGCCGACAGGCTGTGGGAGAGCGCCGAGCCGTAGGTGTCGCGGCCGCCGAGCGCCTCCTGGGCGAGCTTCGCCGTCGGCAGGTCCGGCGCTTCGATGGCGCCCCATTCGTCGAGGAGCGCGCGGATGCGCAGGGCCGTCGGCGCGGTCTCCGCGCCGGCCATGTCGGCGATTACGGCGTTGCCGACGCTGCCGAGATGGGCGATGACGAGGCGGATCACCGCCTCCGCCCGCTCCACGTAGCGGCCGAACCAGAACAGGCTGTCGGCCGCCCGCGACGGCAGGTGCCCGGCGATGCGGCGGACGCGGGACGCGCCCTGCTGCATCAGCGAGACCGGCTCCACCGGACCGTCCGACAGCACCCAGACATCGGCCGACTTGATGCCCGCCCGCATCTCGATCGGGTCGACGTCGGGGCGCTCGGAGATGCGGCAGAAGCCGCCGGGCATGACCCGCCAGCCCTCCGGGGTCGCCGCCGCGAAGACGCGCAGGACGAAGGGACGCGGCACGAGGCGCATTCCCTCGGGGTCGCGCTCCCAGCCCGGCATGGTCGAGAGCGGCGCCTGTTCCTGGGCGACGTAGTCGAACGGCCGGTCGCGCAGGGCCGCCAGGACGCGGTCGCGCTCGGCGCCGATCGCGTGCGGCCCGAGGATGGCGTCGCGCCCCATGCCCTTGGTCGGCGTCGCCACCGGACGCAGGGTCATGCCGTCGAGGTCGTCGCGGATATGGGCGAGGGAATCGGGGTCGCCGCACCACCAGCTCTTCGGCCCTTCGAGAGCGAGATCGGTGCCGAGAAAATAGCGGGCGATGCGCGGCAGGTAGGCGGCGAGCGCCCCCGATTCGAGGATGCCGGTGCCGGGCATGTTGCCCATGACGAGGCTGCCGTTGCGCAGGGCGTCCAGCACCCCGGAGATCCCGAGGCGCGAGGCCGGGTTCAGCTCGAGCGGGTCGACATAGTCGGAATCGATGCGCCGCCACAGCACGTCGGTGCGCTTCAGCCCGGCGACGGTGCGCACGTGGAGCGCGCCGTCCTGCATCACGAGGTCGTCGCCCTCGACGAGAAGCAGGCCGAGATAGCGCGCCAAAGCCGCCTGCTCGACATAGGTCGAACTCAGGGGGCCGGAAGTGAGCAGGCCGATGCGCGGGTCGCTGCGCTGCGCGCCCATGACCAGACCGTCGCGGAAAGCCTGGAAGAACGGGGCGAGGCGCTCCACGTGGAGATCGGCATAAAGGTCCGGGAAGGCGCGGGTGAGCACCATCCGGTTCTCCAGCGCGTAGCCGGGTCCGGAGGGCGCCTGCGTCCTGTCGGCCAGGACGCGCCAGCGCCCGTCGGGGCCCCGGCCGATATCGGCGGCGTAGAGCTTGAGCCAGCGCCCGCCGGGGGGCTTCACCCCCGAGAGCGGACGCAGGAATTCAGGGCTCCCGGCCACCAGGGCCGCGGGCAGCACGCCTTCCGACACCATCCGGCCGTCGCCGTAGATGTCGGAGACGATGGATTCCATCAATCCGGCGCGCTGGACGATGCCGGCGCTGAGCGCCCGCCACTCGGCGCTCTCGATCACCAGGGGCAGGGAACTCAGCGGCCAGGCATGTTCGCGCTGGTCGCCGTAGATCCGGTAGGAGATGCCGGTGTCGCGGATATGCCGTTCGGCCGAGGCGAAACGGGTGGTGATCTCGGTTCCGCTGAGGGTCCCGAGCCTGTCGAGGAGGCGCGGCCACGCACCGCGACGCGTGCCCCCTGCCCCGGCGAACTCGTCCGGGATGCCCGGCCGAGGCTGGTAGTCCGAGGTCCAGCGCGCGAGACGCGTCGCCAAACCTCCGGCATGCGCCTCGGCCAGATCGGTCATTTGGGCGCGGGCGTCCTGAGGTCGAGGGTCAGCGGGAACTCGCGGCTGATCTCCTCCACCGGCATCTCGACCTTGCCCGGGGTGTGGCCATGGGCCTGGAAGCGCGCGAGACGACGCCCCTCGGCCTCGTAGGTGTTCACCGGGAAGGTCTCGTAGTTGCGGCCGCCGGGATGGCTGACATGGTAGCGGCAGCCGCCGAGCGAGCGTCCGCTCCACGCATCGAGGATGTCGATGGTGAGGGGCGAATGCGCGGGAATCGTCGGGTGCATCGACGAGGCCGGCTGCCACGCCTTGAAGCGCAGGCCCGCCACCGCCTCGCCGGCCGTGCCGGTGCTCGTCATCGGCAGGCGCCGGCCGTTGCAGCTGATGATGTGGCGGCCGGGGACGAAGCCCTCGACCTTGACCTGCAGACGCTCCACCGAGCTGTCCACGTACCGCACCGTGCCACCGATCGACCCCTCTTCGCCCAGCACGTGCCAAGGCTCCAATGCCTGCCGCAGTTCCATCCTGACGCCGCCCTGCTCCACCGTCCCGAAGACGGGGAAGCGGAACTCGTACTGCGCCTGGAAGGCCGCCGGATCGAAATCGTAGCCTGCCGCGCGGAGGTCTTCCAGAACTCCGAGGAAGTCCGTCCAGAGGAAGTGAGGCAGCATGAAGCGATCGTGGAGGCCCGTGCCCCAACGGACACAGCCGCCTTCCTGCGGTTCGCGCCAGGCCCAGGCCACGATGGCCCGCAGCAGCAATTGCTGGGCGAGGCTCATGCGCGGGTCCGGCGGCATCTCGAAGGAGCGGAACTCCAGCAGGCCGAGGCGGCCGGTGGGTCCGTCCGGCGAGTAGAGCTTGTCGATGCAGATCTCGGCCCGGTGGGTGTTGCCGGTCACGTCGACGAGGATGTTGCGGAAGATCCGGTCCACCAGCCAGCGCGGGATGTTGGGCTCGTCGGGCTTGGGCACCTGCGCCAGGGCGATCTCGAGCTCGTAGAGCCCGTCGTGCCGGGCCTCGTCCATGCGCGGCGCCTGGCTCGTCGGGCCGATATAGAGGCCGGCGAATAGGTAGGACAGCGAGGGGTGGCGCTGCCAGTAGAGCACGAGGCTCTTCAGCAGGTCCGGACGGCGCAGGAACGGCGAATCGTTGGGCGTCGCGCCGCCGAGGACCACGTGGTTGCCGCCCCCGGTGCCGGTATGGCGCCCGTCGGTCATGAACTTCTGCGCGCCGAGGCGGATCTGGCGGGCATCCTCGTAGAGCTCGGAGGTGATGGTGACGGCCTCGCGCCAGGAGGTCGCGGGATGCACGTTCACCTCGATCACGCCGGGATCGGGCGTGACCTTGATGACGTTGAGGCGCGCATCGTAGGGCGGCTCGTAGCCCTCGATATGCAGGGGCTGCTTCAGCTCGGCGGCGACGATCTCGAGATGGCCGAGCAGTTCGAGATATTCGTCCACCCGCTGCAGCGGCGGCATGAACACCCGCAGCACCCCGTCCCGCGGCTCCACCGCGAGGGCCGTGCGCACGGCGACGCCGGTGACGCCGGACCCGTTCGCGGTCTTCGTGCCGGGATGGCCTTCGGGAAGCGCTCCGCGCTCCTCCAGCGGGTCCTGCGGCTGGTAATAGGGATAGTGCTCGGGCGGCACGTAGGGCAGCGAGCTCAGGGGCAGGCGATAGCCCACCGGTGAATCGCCCGGCGTCAGGAAGGCGTGTTCCCGGCGGAACTGCCAGAGTTCCGAGATCCAGCGGCGGTCGTCGGGATCGTCCCTGCCGAGAGGCAGGCTAGCCAGCGGCAGGGCGTAGCCGGCGGGCTCGCCGAGGCCGCGCTCGAAGACCCGCGCGATGCGGGCGTTGGTCTCCGGGTTCGGGAGCTTGGCGTCCGAGGTGGTGACGTTGATGGGCAGTTCGTCCCGCTTCTCCTGCCAGTAGATCGGGTCCTCGAAGGCGGGGAACACGTAGGAATCGAGGCCGAGGCGCCGGGCCACGCCGTCGATCAGCGCCTTCGCCTTGGTGGCATTGGCGTCGCGCGGCCCGTCCTCGGCGGCGACGAGATCGGCATTGCTCCAGATCGGCTTGCCGTCCCGGCGCCAGTACAGGGCAAAGGCCCAGCGCGGCAGGCTCTCGCCCGGATACCACTTGCCCTGGCCGTAATGCAGCATCCCCCCCGGCGCGAAGCGGGTGCGCAGGCGGCGGATGAGCTTGTCGGCGAGGCCGCGCTTGGTCGGCCCCACGGCGGCGGCGTTCCATTCGGCGGATTCGAAATCGTCGATGGAGACGAAGGTCGGCTCGCCGCCCATGGTCAGGCGCACGTCCTGCTCGGTAAGATCGACGTCGATCCGCTCGCCGAGGGCATCCATCCTCGCCCAGACCTCTTCGGAGAAGGGCTTGGTGATGCGCGGGGCTTCCGCCACGCGGGTCACCGTCATCTCGAAGCCGAACTCGACCTGCGCCGGCTCGGCGAGGCCGGAGATCGGG
Organism: Methylobacterium marchantiae; assembly: GCF_042679825.1. Taxonomy (NCBI): domain Bacteria; kingdom Pseudomonadati; phylum Pseudomonadota; class Alphaproteobacteria; order Hyphomicrobiales; family Methylobacteriaceae; genus Methylobacterium; species Methylobacterium marchantiae. Next base: position 36,927 of record NZ_JBHTND010000036.1, read on the forward strand.
GCGGCCGACTGGTAATGCGGGGTCGCGGCGAGCGGGATGTGGCCCTCGCCGCAGAGGAGGCCGGAGGTGGCGTCGAGGCCGATCCAGCCGGCGCCCGGCAGATAGACCTCGGCCCAGGCATGCAGGTCGGTGAAGTCCGTGGAGGTGCCGGCCGGGCCGTCCACCGCCGTCGTGTCGGGAATGAGCTGGATCAGGTAGCCGGATACGAACCGCGCGGCGAGACCGATGCGGCGCAGCACCTGGACGAGGAGCCACGCGGAATCGCGGCACGACCCGCTCTTGAGGGTCAGCGTCTCCGCCGGCGTCTGGACGCCCGGCTCCATCCGCACGCCGTAGGTGATCTCGGAGGCGATCATGGCGTTGAGCGCCACGAGGAACAGCACCGTGTTGGTCTCGGCCGGCAGCCGCTCCAGGAGCGCGTCGATCTCCGGACCCATGGCATCGTCGGTGACGAGGTAGGGCTTGAGCTCCGCCGTCAGGTCGCTCTCGTAGGCGAAGCCGCGGGTCTGGGCGTAATCCTCGACGAAGAAGTCGAACGGGTTGATCACCGCCATCTCGGCGGTGAGATCGACCTCGATCTTCAGCTCGGTGGTCCGCTCGGGGAAGACCAGCCTGGCGAGCCAGTTCCCGTTCGGGTCCTGCTGCCAGTTGATGAAGTGGTTCTCCGGCAGCACCTTCAGGGAATAGGCCGGCACGGACGAGCGCGTATGCGGCGCCGGGCGCAGGCGGATCACCTGCGGCCCGAGCTGGATCGGCCTGTCGTACTTGTAATGGGTGACGTGGTGCAGGGCGGCTTTGATGGACACGGGGACTCCCGCTGGTTCAGACATGGTGCCGGGCGCGCGGGGAACGCGCGCCGGCGGCGGGAAGCCGGGGCGCATCGCCGTGGCGCTCCTCGGCTGTCATCGGCGTTTTGAGGCCGAATGACCATAGGCTGGGAACGCCACCGACGGCAGTCGAATTCGGTGCTAGTCTACAGCGGCGTCGCCCGGCCGGGCGATGGGAGGTGAAGACGTTCATCGCGTGACGAGATTGGCCCTGGCAATTCAGACATACGGCGTGGCGATGCGGCCCGTCACCGGGGACGAAGCAAATTCCATGCATCGTGCCGCGGGGCGTCGCCGTCCTGCGCCCTCATGCGCGGAACCGACCCTCGCGGATCCGCATCCGACGGGCCTGCGCGCTCGATGAAGATCTTCCAGTGCCAGGCCTGCGACGAGCCGGTGAGCTTCGAGAGCACGCAATGCGAGAGCTGCCAGCGGCGGCTCGGCTATGTCTGCGCCTCCCACGAGATGTCGGCGCTCGAACCGTCGGGGCCGGTCTGGCACGCCTATGCCGATCCGGGCCGGAAATACCGCTTCTGCGCGAATGCGGATTTCAGCGCCTGCAACTGGCTCGTGCCGGAGGACAGCCCCGACCGCTACTGTACCTCCTGCCGGCACAACCGGGTGGTGCCGGACCTGACGCTGGGCTGGAACCTGACGCGCTGGCGCCAGATCGAGGCGGCCAAGCACAGGCTGTTCTATTCGCTGCTGCGCCTCGACCTGCCCCTGATGACGCGGGACGAGAACCCGGCCACGGGCCTCGCCTTCGATTTCCTGGTCGACCCGGCGGAGAGCTACAGCGTCGGGCCGCCCGTGCTCACCGGGCACCGCAGCGGCCTCATCACCCTGAACATCGCCGAGGCCGACGATGTGGAGCGCGAGCGCCGCAGGACGCTGTTCGGTGAATATTACCGCACGCTCCTCGGGCATTTCCGCCACGAGATCGGGCATTATTTCTGGAACGTGCTGGTGCGCTACGACCAGAGCATCTGGGCGTTCCGTGAGCTGTTCGGCGACGAGCGCGCCAATTACAGCGGCGCCCTGCAGCGCTACTACGCCCGGGGCGCCCCGCCGGACTGGCAGGAATCCTATGTCAGCGCCTACGCCACCAGCCATCCCTGGGAGGATTTCGCCGAGACCTGGGCGCATTACCTCCACATCGTCGACACGGTGGAGACGGCGAGCACCTTCGAGCTGCACGTGCGGCCGCTCCTGCGCAACCGGGCGCCGGAGCCGGTGGTGATCGACTTCGATCCCTACCAGACCCCCGACCTCGACCGGCTGGTCTCCGCCTGGCTGCCGCTGACCTATGCGGTGAATTCCCTGAGCCGGAGCATGGGGCAGCCGGCGCTCTACCCGTTCAAGCTGACGCCGGCCGTGATCGCCAAGCTCGCCTTCGTCCACGACCGGGTCGATACCGTGCGGTCGGCGACCGGCCACCAGCCCGAGTCGGACATGCTGAAGGCCGTGATCACCGGATTGCGCCAGCGCGTAGCGCCGCCGAACGCCTGAGCCCTCCTCCGCCCCGACGCAATTTCATTGTCCGGGCGCGGCATCCGCCTCGGGGAGCGGGCGCGGGCGTCCTTCGTCGTCGATCGCGACGAAGGTGAAGGTCGCCTCGGTCACCTTCTCGCGCAGCTTGGTGCGGAAGCGCCGGGCCCAGGCCTCGACCTGGATCTTCATGGAGGTGCGGCCGACGCCCTCCACCCTGGTATAGACGCAGAGCACGTCGCCGACGCGGACCGGGCGGATGAAGGTCATCGCGTCGACCGCCACCGTGACCACGCGGCCCTGCGCCCGGTCGACGCCGGCGATGCCGCCCGCCTGGTCCATCTGCGACATCACCCAGCCGCCGAAGATGTCGCCGTTGGCGTTGGTGTCGGCCGGCATCGCGATGGTGCGCACGGTGAGGTCGCCGCGCGGCTCGCTGGTCTCGCCCATTCCGCTCTCCACCCGTCGTCACGCAGAGCCTTCATTGATTCGAGGCTCCGCTTGGTCTCCTGCATCGGCCGACAGCCGGCATCAGGTCAAGAAAAAGCCCGGCCGCCCCGAAAGGGGCGACCGGGCCGCGGCAGATACCGGCGCTAAGCAGGTTCGCGTCGGCAAGCCCACGCTTCACGCTGCTCAGCCCTTGGTGTGTCGCAGGTTTTTGTCGCAGAACCGGTGACCGCTTCTGCGAACCTGCTTAGGGGCTCAGTAGTAGAACCGGCGCGGACCGTAGAACCGACGCGGGCCGTAATACGGACGGCGGTAGAACGGACGCGGCGCGAAATACGGGCGACGGTAAAACGGACGGCGGTAGTAGGGCCGCGGGTAGAAGCGGCGGCGGTAATAGTACTGGGCCTTCTCGGCGACGGCCGGTGCGGCCTCGCTCTGAAGGGCGGGGACCGGACCGATGGGCGCGGCCGACGCGCCCTGCGGTGCAAGGGCGGCGAAGCCCAGGGCCAGCAGCGCGGCCAGCAGGAGTTTCCTCAGCACGTTCATGACTCCTCGGGTGATCGAGCGACGGTGTCGATGGGGCCGCACGCATCCGAATGCGTGGGCGACCGACACGCAAACGCACGATCCCTGCAAAGCGTTTCACGCGCTCTACCGTTACGCTTAACGACCGATCTCCGAGGGCTTGCCGGGCGAGCCCGGTCAGGCGATCTTGAGGGTCATGTCGACGATGCTGGCCTCGGCCGAGCCCTTCACCAGGGCGATGCCGCGCTCGCAATCCTCGCGCCGGGCATAGCCCTCGCCCGAATCGGCGATGACGTTCCCGTTCGTGACCCTGAGGCGCCAGCGCCATTCGCCACCGGAATCCCGATACAGCTCGAAACGCATGTCCCGTCTCCCTCGCGGCGAAGGCCGCAGGATTGTCAGATGGCGCGACATTTGGGCTCGACAATGCCCCGCGCCACCTCTCCGGTGTTCATCGAACGCAAAAACGCCGGCCCGGCGGAACCGGGGCGGCGTCGATGCGATCGAAACGAGGGTGAGCGGATCAGGAACGCGGGAAGCGGTCGAGCCAGCCGATGGCGCGGCCTTCCCCGGCGGCATTGCCGCCACCGCCGCCGCGCGAGCGCTCGCCCTGGCGTGCGGGACGGGCATCGCCGCGCTGGTCGGGACGGGCCTGACGGTTCTGGCCGTCGGCCGGACGCTC
>NZ_JBHTND010000037.1:0-38050 GCF_042679825.1 Methylobacterium marchantiae
CCTTGTCGAGGTCCAGGGCGTAGACGATGTTCGGGAAGGGCGTGTGCACGTACATCATGTTGCCGACGACGAGAGGAGAACCCTCGTGGCCGCGAAGGACGCCCGTCGAGAACGTCCAGGCAACCTGCAGCTGCTTCACGTTGCTGGCGTTGATCTGGTCGAGCTTCGAATAGCGCGTGTTGGCGTAATCGACCGTCTGAAGAACGGGATCGTCCGCGCAAGCCGGGCCGTGCGCGACGAGACAGATCAGCAGGCCCGCGACTCGGAAGCGGCTTCGCATCGGCGGTTCTCGATGTCTCGTGCGTTTCGAAGGGGCTCGTCTATCATCACGGAGGGATCGGATTCCGTGGTCAGTATGTCGCTGCCATGGCCGCGACCATCCTTGCCATCGGGCCCGAACTCGTCTATGCGCCGCACCTCGCGTTCGCTCCGGCTGGGGGCTGAACGGACGGTGCCGGCCTGTCCGGCATGCGGAGTTCGCTCCATCGTCCCGTGTCTCCGCCTTCGATCAACCGCTCGGGCCTTCAAACGGCTCGAAGGGCTTGGCGCCGGGTGAAACGCGTTGAACCGGCCCGACGATCGACATCCGCACATCCGTGCCGTCGGGCCCCTTTTGCTATGAAGGGCCCGTTATGCCTCTCTACGAACACGTCTTCCTGGCGCGCCAGGACGTGACGTCCCAGCAGGTCGAGACCATGGTCGAGACCTACAAGGGCGTCATCGAAGCCAATGGCGGCAAGGTCGAGAAGATCGAGATGTGGGGCGTGAAGTCCCTCGCCTACCGCATCAAGAAGAACCGCAAGGCGCATTTCACGCTCCTCAACGTCGACGCCCCCCCGGCGGCGCTCGCCGAGATGGAGCGCCAGATGCAGATCTCCGAGGACGTCCTGCGTTTCATGACCGTCCGCGTCGAAGAGCTCGAATCCGAGCCGTCGGCGATGATGCAGAAGCGCGACCGCGACGATCGCAAGGATCGCGAGCGCGGCCGTCGTCGTGACGACGAAGGCTTCGGTGGTGGTGGATTCGGTGGCGACCGGGATCGTGGTGACCGCGGCGATCGCGGCGACCGTCCCGAGCGCAGCTTCGGCGGGGAGAACTAAGCCATGGCATTCGGTGCTGGACCTGGTGCGGCTCCTGCCGCTGGTGGCGGTGCGGGTGGCGGACGTCGTCCGTTCTTCCGTCGTCGCAAGACCTGCCCCTTCTCGGGCGCGAACGCGCCCAAGATCGACTACAAGGACGTCAAGCTCCTGTCGCGCTACGTCTCCGAGCGCGGCAAGATCGTTCCGTCCCGCATCACGGCGGTGTCGGCCAAGAAGCAGCGCGAACTCGCCCAGGCGATCAAGCGCGCCCGCTTCCTCGGCTTCCTCCCCTACGTGATCAAGTAAGCCGCTGTCCCGGCCCGGCTCTGCCGGGCCGGGACCTCTGCCGCCTGAGCGGCAGTGTGCAGTCGCGCTCGCGCCGCCTCAGGCGGTGAAAGCTTTTCGTACCGGTAGCCGATCCGCTGCCGGACGTCGTTGGGGCGAGATGAAACGCCTCTAACCCTGCCCTTTTTCCGGGACAGCGGGACAGCGGGATCGATGACACAGTTTCTCGGTATCGGCATCGGCGCGGGCCTCGTCTCCGCACTCCTCTTCGGCGTCCTGCTGAAGGGCACGCTGCTGTCGATCGTCCTCTATCTGCTCGCCCCGCTCCCGATCCTGATCGTGGGCCTCGGCTGGAGCCACAAGGCCGCGCTCGTCGCCGCCGTCACGGGCGCCATAGCGCTCTCCTTCCTGCAGCCCTTCCTCGGCCTCGGCTTCCTCGCCTATCTGGCCCTGCCGGCCTGGTGGCTCGCCTATCTCGCGCTGCTCGGACGCCCGAACGCCGACGGCACCATGGAATGGTACCCGACCGGGCGACTGCTCGCCTGGACCGCCGGTACGGCCGGGCTCGCCTTCGTCGCCATCGCGGTCATCGCCTCGCCAAACTTCGACACCTTCCAGAACCAGCTCCGCGGCATGACCCGGACTCTGGTGAAGACGCAGGGTCAGGCGCGCGCGACGCCTCCCGCCGCGACACCGGCGGAGACACCCTCGAATAAGGGCGAGCCCGGCGAGGGCGCAGCCAATCAACCGAGCACACCCGCCGAGACCGGTACCGACCAGCAGAACGCTGTGGCCGATGCCCTGGCGACGATCGCGCCGGGATTGGCGACGCAGGGCCTCGCCGTACTGCTCACCTTCTATCTCTGGGCGGCCGCGCGGATCGTGCGCATCTCAGGCCGCCTGCCCAGGCCTTGGCCCGACATCCCCTCGACGGTGATGCCGCGCTCCGTCCTGGCCATCCTGGGCGCGGCCTTCCTCCTCGCCCTGGTGCCCGGCTATCCGGGCGTCCTCGGCATCGCGCTGATCGGCGCGCTGACGGCGGCCTTCGCCATGCAGGGGCTCGCCGCCTTCCACGACCGCAGCCGCGGCCGGCCAGGGCGTCTTGCCCTGCTGTTCGGGCTCTACCTGATCCTGTTCTTCACGCAGGGCGTCGCCCTGCTGGCCCTGACGCTGTTCGGCCTCGCCGACACCGCCTTCAACCGGCGCCGTCCCAAGGAGGACGCCGGACGAACCTGAGCCCCGTCCCCGCATCGCGCGGACAGGACTTTCCTTATCACCCGAACCAACCCGACAAGGACCAAGACCATGGAAGTGATCCTCCTCGAGCGCGTCGCCAAGCTCGGCCAGATGGGCGAGACCGTGAACGTAAAGCCGGGCTACGCCCGCAACTTCCTCCTCGCCCGCGGCAAGGCCCTGCGCGCCACCGCCGGCAACAAGAAGCACTTCGAGACCCAGCGCGCTCAGCTCGAAGCCCGCAACCTCGAGAAGAAGTCCGAGGCCCAGTCCGTCGCCGAGACCCTCGAGGGCAAGAGCTTCGTGCTGATCCGCCAGTCGGGCGAGACCGGCGTGCTCTACGGTTCGGTCTCCACACGCGATCTCGCCGAAGTCGTCACCGCCGAGGGCTTCACCGTCGGCCGCGATCAGTTCGCCCTCAACCAGCCGATCAAGACCCTCGGCCTGCACACCGTTCCGGTGGTCCTGCACCCCGAGGTCGAGGTGACCGTCACCGTCAACGTCGCACGCAGCCCCGAGGAGGCCGAGCGTCAGGCCCGCGGCGAATCGACCACCGAGCGCGAGGCGTTCAACCTCGACGACCTCGGCCTGGAAGTCGGTGCAGCCCTCGCCGAAGCCGGCGACGACCGCGAGTAAGCGATCCGCGCGAGCGGTGGACAACGGGGATCGTCGCCCCTGGGGGTTGACTGGTTCTACATTTGTTCCAGCATGGCGCCTGTCATCCCGGAAGGGGCGGCAGGCGTTTTTCGTGTTCGGTGCCACCAGACCACATCATCCCGAGGTGGTCTGGTGGCACGGAAGGCTGGTCGCAAGAATCGGCTAAGGTTCGGCTAACCATGCCCAGGCCATGGTCGTGCGGTAGCGGAGTGGCGCGGCGAAGGGTTCGCCGCGCGGTGTCGAAGAAGTCGGAGCCTCGAGTCAGCCCATGGCCCTGCCCAACGCCCTGACGGCGAATCTCCAGAGCGTCACGCAGGAATTCCGCGTCGCGCCCCACAACATCGACGCGGAGCAGGCGCTTCTCGGGGCGATCCTCGTCAATAACGACGCCTATTACCGGATTTCGGACTTCCTCCTGCCGGAACACTTCATGGAGGACGTCCACCGCAAGATCTTCGAGGTCGCCGCCTCCCTGATCAAGGTCGGCAAGCTCGCGACCCCGATCACGCTCAAGACCTATCTCGGCGATGCCGATCTCGGCGGCCAGACGGTGATGCAGTATCTCGCGCGCCTCGCGGCCGAGGCCACCACCGTCATCAATGCGGGCGATTACGGCCGGACGATCTACGATCTCGCCATCCGCCGCCGGCTGATCACCATCGGCGAGGATCTCGTCAACGGCGCCTATGAAGCGCCGGTGGAATCCTCGCCCCGCGACCAGATCGAGGGGACCGAGCGCCGGCTCTACGAGCTCGCCGAATCGGGGAAGTACGATGGCGGCTTCCAAAAGTTCTCCGAGGCCCTCACGACCGCCGTGGACATGGCGGCCAAGGCCTATCAGCGCGACGGAAAGCTATCGGGCATCGCCACCGGACTCGCCGATCTCGACGCGAAGATGGGCGGGTTGCAGCCCTCGGACCTGATCATCCTCGCGGGCCGGCCGGCCATGGGGAAGACCTCGCTGGTGACCAACATCGCCTTCAACGTGGCCAAGGCCTATCGCGGCGAGAAGCAGCCCGATGGGCGGATCGAGACGAAGAACGGCGGCATAGTCGGGTTCTTCTCCCTTGAAATGTCGGCCGAGCAGCTCGCCACCCGCATCATCGCCGAGCAGTCGGGCGTACCGTCCTACAAGATCCGCCGCGGCGACATCCGGCCGGAGGATTTCTACAAGATCACTGATGCCGCCCGCGACATGCAGACGATCCCGTTCTACATCGATCAGACCGGAGGCATCTCCATCGCGCAGCTCGCCGCCCGCGCCCGGCGCCTGAAGCGTCAGAAGGGCCTCGACCTCCTCATCATCGACTACCTGCAGCTGCTCTCCGGCTCGGGCAAACGCAGCGACAACCGCGTGCAGGAGATGACCGAGATCACCACCGGCATGAAGGCCTTGGCCAAGGAACTGGCCGTGCCGATCATTGGCCTGTCGCAGCTCTCGCGTCAGGTGGAGAACCGCGACGACAAGCGTCCGCAGCTCTCGGACCTGCGCGAATCGGGCTCGATCGAGCAAGATGCCGACGTGGTGATGTTCGTGTTCCGCGAGGAATACTACGTCAACAACAAGAAGCCGCGCGAAGGCACCGAGGAGTTCTTCGCCTGGGAGGCCGAGATGAACCGCGTGCATGGCAAGGCCGAGGTCATCCTCGGCAAGCAGCGCCACGGCCCCACCGGCACGGTGGAGCTGCAATTCGACGCCAACATCACGCGCTTCTCGGATCTTGCGAGCGAGGATCGCATGCCCGCGCGCATGTGATCGGCCGCTCGTTCGGCATGAAGGTCGCTTGCACGAGGCCCAGGCTTTCATGGCGGCGGGACTCGCATGATTGCCGGAGTGAATTTTCGAGAGCACTCGTGCTATCGCGCAGCCGTTCGAGACACCTATCCGGCGGGGAGAGACCGATCACCGCGCCCGAGCGAGACAATGCGATGGCGATCATCGACGCGATAGCCGCCGCCCACGGCGCACGCCTCACCATCGATCTTTCGGCCATCGCCGAAAACTGGCGACGCCTCGGTGCGCAGGCGCCACACATCACCTGCGCCGCCGTGGTCAAGGCCGATGCCTATGGCTGCGGTCTGGCGAAGGTCGCGCCGGTCCTGTGGGGAGCCGGCTGCCGGACCTTCTTCGTGGCCCATGCGAGCGAAGGCGTGACCGCACGGTCCGTTCTGCCGGAGGCCGTGATCTATGTCCTGAACGGCCTCGTTCCCGGCAGCGGCCCCGCCCTCATGGCGCACGCCCTGCGTCCGGTCCTCGGATCGCGCGAGGAGCTCGACGAATGGGCGGCTCTCCGCGCCGAGACAGGCCGACCGCTCCCTGCGGCCCTCCATGTCGATACCGGGATGAACCGGCTCGGCCTCACGATATCCGAAGCCCTCGCGCTCGCAGGCGATCCGATCATCGCTGCGGCCGGGATCGATCTGCTGATGAGCCACCTCGTCAGTGCCGAGCTACCGGACGAGGCGATCAACCGGCGCCAATGCGAGGGCTTCGCGCAGATCATCCGCGCCTATCCCGGTATTCCGGGGTCGCTGGCCAATTCCTCGGGCTGCTACCTCGGCGACGGCATCGCGAACGATCTGCTCCGGCCGGGCTACGCCATCTTCGGCGGCAATCCGACCCCTGGACGGCCGAACCCGATGCGGCCCGTCATTCGCCTCGAAGCGCCGATCGCCCAGGTCCGCGAGGTGAAGGCCGGAGACGGCGCCGGCTACAATGCACGCTGGATCGCGTCCGGTCCACGACGGCTGGCGACCCTCTCGGTCGGCTATGCCGACGGCTATCCGCGCTCGGCGAGTGGACGGGGCCACGCCCTCGTCGGCGGCGTCCCCTGCCCCATCGTCGGCCTCATCTCGATGGACCTCGTCATCCTCGACGTCACCGATGCGCCGGCAGCACGTCGTGGCGGACCGGCGACCCTCATCGGCGACGCTCTCGACGTGGACAGTGTCGGCCGCGCCGCCGGGACCATCGGCTACGAAATTCTGACCAACCTTGGTTCACGATATGTTCGGCATTATGTAGGATCGATAGATTGATCCAACCCGCGACCTCATCCTGAAGTGACCGTGTCAGCGGGCCTCGAAGGAGGCCTCCCGATCCCTCAAAGCGAGCTGGAAACCTCCTTCGAGGCCTGCGCTAAGCTCCGGCACCTCAGGATGAGGGCGGTGGCCTGGATCGGCGGATAACGGCCGTCAGTCTCTTCGAGCGGCGATCCACTCACAAGGCGACCATGGCCAAGATCCACCAGACCTTCGTCTGCCAGTCCTGCGGCGCCGTCTACAACCGTTGGCGCGGGCGCTGCGAGGCGTGCAACGGCTGGAACACGATCGTCGAGGAGACAGGAGCGACGGGTCCGCAGGCGGGGCCGGTCAAGACACGGCCGAGCCGGTCGCGCGGGCGGGTGTTTCCTCTGGAAGGCCTCACCGGCGAGGCCCGCGAGGCGCCGCGCATTCCCTCCGGTATCGGCGAACTCGACCGGGTGACCGGAGGCGGCTTCGTGCGGGGATCGGTGATCCTGCTCGGCGGCGATCCCGGCATCGGCAAATCGACCCTGCTGATGCAGGCCACCGCCGCCATGGCGCGCACCGGCGAGCGCGTGGTCTACATCTCGGGCGAGGAGGCGGTGGCGCAGGTGCGGCTGCGCGCCGAACGCCTCGGCCTGTCGAGCGCGGCGGTGGATCTCGCCGCCGAGACCAATGTCGAGGACATCGTCGAGACCCTGTCGCAGGGCCGCCCGCCGGCCCTGGCCATCATCGATTCGATCCAGACCATGTGGACCGAAACGGTGGAATCCGCGCCCGGCACGGTGACACAGGTCCGCTCCTCGGCCCAGTCGCTGATCCGCTTCGCCAAGACCACCGGGACGGCGGTGATCCTCGTCGGCCACGTGACGAAGGACGGGCAGATCGCCGGTCCCCGCGTGGTAGAGCACATGGTCGACGCCGTCGCCTCGTTCGAAGGCGACCAGGGCCACCATTTCCGGATCCTGCGCGCGGTCAAGAACCGCTTCGGTCCCACCGACGAGATCGGCGTGTTCGAGATGACCGATCGCGGTCTCGCCGAGGTGCCGAACCCCTCCGCACTCTTCCTCGCCGGCCGCGACCATGCGGCGCCTGGTACGGCAGTCTTCGCCGGCATGGAGGGTACGAGGCCCCTATTGGTGGAGATCCAGGCTCTAGTGGCTCCTTCCTCGCTCGGCATGCCGCGTCGCGCCGTGGTCGGCTGGGACCCGAATCGCCTGTCGATGGTGCTCGCGGTGTTGGAGGCCCATGGCGGCATCCGCCTCGGCACCCACGATGTCTACCTCAACGTCGCCGGCGGTCTCCGGATCAGCGAGCCGGCGGCCGATCTCGCGGTGGCCGCCGCCCTGGTCTCGTCGCTCTCCGGCGCGGCACTGCCGGCCGAGACCGTCTATTTCGGCGAGATCGGCCTGTCGGGCGCGATCCGTCCGGTGGCGCAGGCGCCGTCGCGGTTGAAGGAAGCCCTGAAGCTCGGCTTCGCCAAGGCCGTCACGCCACAGGGGCGAACCGAGAGCGGCGACAGTTCCCTACCCACCGAAGCCCTGCGCCACATCGCCGATCTGGTGGCCGGTATCGCCAGCGGCGCGCCCAGACGCGGCCGGCCGGAGCGAAATCCGGCGCGCTACGAGGACGACGAGTAGGATCGAACCGTCGACCGTTCACTCCTTCAGCCGGAACGGATTGAAATCCGTGTTCCGGTCGAAATGGTCTTCGCCCTCTTCCCGCTTCAACCAGGCGATGAGAAGCAGGCTCAACGGCAGGGCAGCGATCTCCCAGGCGACCTTCAGCATCCAGGCGCCGAGCATGATGCGGAGGAGCTCGTCCGTGCCGAACACGCCGCCGAAAGCGAGGAGAACGAAGATCCCCGTGTCGAGACCCTGCCCGAGCACCGTGGAGGCCACGAGGCGCAGGGCGAGGAAGCGGCCGGACGAGCGCAGCTTCATCTTGGCGAGCACGTAGGAATTGAGGAACTCGCCGCAGAGATAGGCGGTCATCCCGGCGAAGGCGGCACGCGGGGTCGAGCCGAGGACGGTCTCGAAGGCGGCCTGATGCGGCCAGAACGGTGCCGGCGGCAGCGCAGCGGCGATCGTATAGGCGACGATCCAGACAAGTTGCGCGGCAAAGCCCGCCCACACAACGCGCCGGGCGCTGGCATAACCATAGACCTCCGTGAGCACGTCCCCGAAGACGTAGGAGAGAGGGAAGACGATGACCGCCGCGCTGAAGGTGAGACCGCCGACCGTGACGATCTTGCCGGCCAGGATCAGCGACATGATCAGCGTGGCGCTGAACAGGCCGGCGATCGGCACCAGATGCTGTCGTCGAGGGTCGGCCATGGCATCTCGGTGGATCAGGCGATCGGGATCTCGTGCGGCGACGTCCAGCGTATCGGACGGGCGGGAACGAAGGTGTGAAGCCCGGAGGGTGACGACCGAGTTCGCGCAGGATATACAGGCGCGGCGGCGAGGGGGAGCCGCACGAGCAGGCCATCGTCAGCCCCTCTGCCCCGTGCGACCATAGCGCTCAATGCCGTTTTCCGTTCTCGATCTGGCCGTTCTCGGCATCGTCGTCATTTCGGCCCTGCTGGCCGCCGTCCGGGGAGCGACGCGCGAGGTTCTCGCCATCGTCGCCTGGGTCGCCGCCGCGGCCGTCGCGTGGAAGCTCTATCCCCTGTTGCTGCCCACCGTGAGCCAGCACGTCTCGAACGCCACCGTGGCTCTCGTGGCCTCGATCGCCACCATCTTCCTCGCCACGCTGATCGTCGTGTCGATCATCACTGTGAAGGTCTCCGACATGATCCTCGATTCGCGCATCGGTGCGATCGACAGGTCTCTCGGCTTCGTCTTCGGTGCCGGACGCGGCTTCCTTATTTGCGTGATCGGCTGGGTGTTCCTGGCCTGGCTCGTGCAAGGCAAGATGCCCGATTGGGCCGCCCAGGCGCGCAGCCGTCCCGTGCTCGAGAAATCGGGAGACGCTCTGGTGGCGCAGCTGCCGGAGAATCCAGAGGGGTTTCTGAAACAGTTCAAGAAGCCCAAGGCCGTCGATCCCGTCGAACCGGCCGGCGAAAGCGATGCGCCGCCCGCACAGCGCCGGACCGAGGCGCCCACGCGACGCTGACCCCTCTCGGACAGCGGCTCTGGTCTGCGCGGCGAGGCGCTTGGTTGCGGAACGAAGGCCGACTAAATGACGGGCTCCTGCAGGAGAGGCCGTCGTCGTAAAACGGTCGCACGAGGCAGGCCGGTTCGTTGATGGTGCCGAATCCGGCAGCGGCGGACCACCCTTAGGATCGCAGAACCAGATGTCAGCACGCAGCGCGAGCGCCCGCCATTCGGTCGACGTGGTGGATGGGCTGGACCGGGACGGAGACACGCTGCGCGAGGAGTGCGGCGTCTTCGGTATCTTCGGCCATCCGGACGCCTCGGCGATCGTGGCCCTGGGTCTTCACGCCCTCCAGCATCGCGGTCAGGAGGCGGCGGGCATCGTCTCCTTCGACGGCGACATCTTCCATTCCGAGCGCCGGCCCGGCCTCGTCGGGGATTCGTTCTCAGACCGCTCCACCATCGAGCATCTCGAGGGCTCGGCCGCCATCGGCCACGTGCGCTACTCGACGACCGGCGGCACCATCCTGCGCAACGTCCAGCCGCTCTTCGCCGAACTCGCCAGCGGCGGCCTGGCAGTGGCCCATAACGGCAACCTCACGAACGCTCTCTCGATCCGCCGCGATCTCGTCCGCGATGGCGCGATCACCCAGTCGACCTCGGATACCGAGGTGATCCTGCACCTCGCCGCCCGCAGCCGCGCTCCGCGCATCGTCGAGCGCTTCACCGAAGCGCTTCGTCAGGTCCAGGGCGCCTACGCCATCGTGGCGCTCACCAACAAGAAGCTCATCGGCGCCCGCGACCCGCTCGGCATCCGCCCCCTGGTCATCGGCGAACTCGACGGCCGCTACATCCTGGCCTCAGAGACCTGTGCACTGGACATCATCGGCGCGAAATTCATCCGCGACGTCGAGAACGGCGAGATCGTCGTCATCTCGGAGGATGGCATCGAATCGATCCGCTTCGCACCGGCGCAGCCGATGCGTCCGTGCATCTTCGAATACATCTACTTCGCCCGTCCGGATTCCGTGGTGAACGGCAAGAGCGTCTATTCCGTCCGTAAGAATATCGGCCATGAACTCGCCCGCGAATCGGCGACAGCCGCCGATGTGGTGATCCCCGTGCCTGATTCGGGCGTTCCTGCGGCGCTGGGCTTTGCCCAAGAGACCGGCCTGCCATTCGAGATGGGCATCATCCGCAACCATTACGTCGGTCGCACCTTCATCCAGCCGACCCAGTCGGTGCGCGAACTCGGCGTGCGGATGAAGCATTCGGCCAACCGCGCCGTGGTGGAGGGCAAGCGCATCGTCCTCGTGGACGACAGCCTCGTGCGCGGCACCACTTCGGTGAAGATCGTCCGGATGATGCGCGAAGCCGGTGCGAAGGAGGTGCATTTCCGCATCGCCTCGCCGCCGATCACCTATCCGGATTTCTACGGGATCGACACGCCCGAGCGCGAGAAGCTGCTCGCCGCCACCCACGATCTCGAGGGCATGCGCCGCTATATCGGCGCGGATTCTTTGGCCTTCCTGTCCATCGAAGGCCTCTACAAGGCGATGGGCGAGGAACGGCGCGACGATGCCTGCCCGCAATATACCGACCATTGCTTCACCGGCGACTATCCGACCGGCCTGACCGATCTCGCCATCGCCGGGCCGAAGCGTCTCGCGATGCTCGCCGAAGCGGATTGATCCAACCCATGACGAAGCTCCTCGACGGCCGTATCGCCCTCGTGACCGGTTGTTCGCGCGGCATCGGCCGGGCGGCGGCCCTGGCCCTCGCAACGGCCGGCGCGCACATCATCGCCGTCGCCCGGACGCAAGGGGCTCTCGAAGAGCTCGACGACGCGATCCGCAAGGCCGGTTCGAGCGCCACCCTCGTCCCCCTCGACCTCACCGATTTCGATGCCATCGATCGGCTCGGTGCCAGCATCCATGAGCGCTGGAAGAAGCTCGACGTGGTGGTGGGCAATGCCGGCATCCTCGGCAACCTGACGCCGTTGGGCCACGTGACGCCGAAGACCTGGGCTCAGGTGATGGACATCAACGTCACCGCCAACTGGCGCTTGCTCCGGTCGGTCGATCCGCTGCTGCGGATGTCGGATGCGGGCCGCGCGATCTTCGTCACCTCCGGCGCCTCGCAGAAATGCCGGGCCTATTGGGGGCCGTATTCGGTCTCGAAGGCCGCGCTCGACGCGTTGGTGCGCACCTATGCGGCCGAGACGGAGACCACTGCGATCAAGGCGATGCTGCTCAACCCCGGCCCGTTGCGCACCTCCATGCGCAAGGCGGCGATGCCGGGCGAGGACGAGACGCTTCTGAAGACGCCGGAAGATCTGGCACCGCATTTCGTGCGCCTCGCGAGCCCGGCCTGGGATCAATCCGGCAAGATCTACGATTTCCCGAGCGACCGCGTGCTGACACCGCAGATGGCGGCTTAGCGAACTCTCATTTTCCCTCTCACGACCTCATCCTGAGGCGCCGAAGCGAAGCGCAGGCCTCGAAGGAGGGCTCCAGACTCCGCAGAGCGATCTGGAACCCTCCTTCGAGGCCGCTACGCGGCACCTCAGGATGAGGTCTGGGACGGGATTTTCCCCGGCTTCCCAGGGTCCGACCATGATCGACGTCCGCTGCATCTGCGCCATCGGCCAACGTGGGCAACTCGGCCTCAACGGGCAGCTGCCGTGGGAAGGCAACACCGATCCGCTCTTCGTCGAGGACGTGACGCGCTTCTTCGCGCTCACTATGGGCCACGTGCTGATCGCCGGCCCCAAGACCGTGGCCTCGGTGCCGGACTTCGCCTTCAAGGATCGCACCATCGACGTCATCCGCAGCCACGAGTATCCAGAGGAGGTACTCAAGCGCTATCCCGGCCGGCGCATCTTCGTCGGCGGCGGTATCACGGTGTGGAACGTCTACGCCAAGTACATCCAGAACTGGGACATCACCCGCCTGCCCTATGATGGCGAGGCCGACCGCTGGTTCGATCCGGCCTGGCTCGTCGGCGGGGCGTTGCGGGGCTGAAGGGCAACGACGGGCCGTCCCGGGAGTTGTTACCGATAGCCTCCTAGGATGACCGCATGACCGCCCACAGCTACCGTTTCGGCATCGAGGAAGAGTACTTCCTGGCCGATGCCGAAACGCGGGGGACGCCGCGGCGGTCGGTGAAGCCGTTCCATACGGAAGCCGGCGAGCGCCTGCCCGAGATTGGGCGCGAGATGCTGCAGTGCCAGGTCGAAGTCTGCACCCCGCCCTCCACCGATTTTGCTGAGGCGCGAACAGTCCTGGCCGGGCAACGCGATGCCCTTGGCCGACTCGCCAGGAACCATGAGCTTCTGGTCTTTGCCGCCGGCACGCATCCGGTCGCGGATTGGGCCCGGCAATTGCCGACCAAGGGCGAGCGCTATCGCGGCATCCTCAAGGATGTGGGTTTGGCGGGACGGCGCAGCCTGATCTGCGGCATGCATGTCCATGTGGAGGTACCGGACCCTCAAGCCCGCATCGACCTGATGAACCGGCTGCTGCCGTTTCAGCCCCTCCTGTTCGCGCTCTCCGCCTCGTCTCCGTTCTGGCAGGGCAAGCCGACGGGTCTCACCGCCTACCGCCTCAGTGCCTTCGGCGAATTGCCGCGCACCGGCCTGCCGCAGCTCTTCTCGGGCCCCGAGGCCTACGAGCGCTATCTCAGCATCATGACCAGGGCCGGCTCGATCCAGGATGCGAGCTTCCTGTGGTGGTCGCTGCGGCCATCGATCAAGTTCCCGACTTTGGAACTGCGCGTGGCCGATTCTTGCACGCGGCTGGAGGATGCGCTCACCGTGGCGGCTCTGTTCCGCTGCCTCGTGCGGTGCGTCGTGCGCCGGCCGGAACTCAATGCCGACCTCGACGGCGTCTCGCGCGCGCTCGCCGAGGAGAACCTCTGGCGCGCCCAGCGCAGCGGTACGGAAGCCGAGATCATCGACGAGGCCAGTGAGGACGCCCTCCCCTTCGCGGACGCCCTCGATCAGGTCCTGGCCCTCATCGACCCGGATGCGGATGCACTGGGCTGCGGCGAGGAAGTGGAGAGGGCGCGGACTATCGTTCGCGAGGGCACCAGCGCCGATCGTCAGATCGCGGTGTTCGAAGCCGCCCGCGACAAGGGCCGCACCAACCGGCAGGGACTGGACGACGTGGTGGATTGGCTGAGCGCGACGACCTGTGGAGCCTGAGCGTCAGCCCTTGTTTTCCTTGTCGAACGGGTTCTTCGAGGTCCGCAGCGACAGACGGATCGGCACGCCAGGCAAATCGAAGGCCTCGCGCAGGTTATTGACGAGGTAGCGGGTGTAGGATTTCGGAAGGCCGTCGAGCTGGTTGCCGAACAGGGCGAAATGCGGCGGGCGGCTCTTCACCTGCGTGGCGTAGCGGATCTTGATGCGGCGGCTCGCCACCGCCGGCGGCGGGTTGCGCTGGGTCGCTTCGTTGAGCCAGTCGTTGATCTTCGAGGTAGAGATGCGCTTGTTCCAGACCTCGAAGGTCTCGGTGACGGCCTTCATCAGCGTGTCGATGCCGTCCCCGGCGAGCCCCGAGAGCGGCACCACCGAGACACCGCGCACCTGCGGCAGCAGGCGCGTGCAATCCTCGCGCAGCTTCTTCAGAAGGCCGGGCTGGTCCGCCACGAGATCCCATTTGTTGAGGCCGATGACGAGCGCCCGGCCCTCGCTCTCGATGAGATCGACGATGGTGAGGTCCTGCTTCTCGAACGGGATCGTGGCATCGAGGAGCACAACGACCACCTCGGCGAAGCGTACGGCGCGCAGGCCGTCCGACACGGCCAGCTTCTCGAGCTTGTCGTCGATGCGCGCCTTGCGGCGCATGCCGGCGGTATCGTGGAGCTTGATGCGGCGGCCGCGCCATTCCCAGTCGAGGGAGATCGAATCGCGGGTGATGCCCGCTTCGGGGCCGACGAGCAGGCGCTCCTCGCCGAGCATCCGGTTGATCAGGGTCGACTTGCCCGCATTGGGGCGGCCGACGATGGCGACCTTCAGCGAGCGGTTCGACGGATCGTCGTCGTATTCCTCGTCCTCGTCGTCGAGCTTGGGCAGCGCCTCGGTGAGCGCGTCGTGCAACTCGCCGATGCCCTCGCCGTGCTCGGCCGAGAACGGGATCGGGTCGCCGAGCCCCAGCGAGAAGGCTTCGTAGGCGCCCGACAGGCCGGTGCCGCCCTCGGCCTTGTTGGCGATGAGCACAACCGGGCAGCCGGCACGTCGCACCAGTTCGGCGAAGGGCTGGTCGGCGGGCAAGATGCCGGCACGGGCGTCGATGACGAACAACACCACATCGGCTTCGAGAATCGCGGTCTCGGTCTGCGCGCGCATGCGCCCGAGGAGCGAATCCGCGTCGGCCTGTTCGAGGCCGGCCGTGTCGATGACGCGAAACACCAATCCGCCGAAGTTGACGTCGCCCTCGCGCCGATCGCGGGTCACGCCGGGGCGATCGTCCACGAGAGCGAGCTTCTTGCCCACCAGACGGTTGAAGAGGGTCGACTTGCCGACATTCGGCCGTCCGACGATAGCGACGGTCGGCATGTCCATGGTGGTCTCGATTCAGTCGTCGTACAAAGAAGAACGTCGTGCAGGCGGCGTGCCGGATCCGGCTCAGCGCGTCACGGGCGGGGGTGCGGCGGGCTCGGCCGCGGGCGCCGCTGTCACAGTGACCGGTCCGCCGGCCACCAGGGCGGCATAGACCTCGATGCGCTGGCGAAGGTTGGCCGGCGTCTGAGGATCGGCGATGATCTGGTCGAACCAGCGCCCGGCGGCATCGTACTCGCCGCGTTTCAGCGCCACGAGGCCGAGCATCTCGCGAGCGGTGTGACGGAACGCGCCGGTCGGGGCAGCGAGGCCCTGCAGGCTGGCGAGCGCCGGATCCGGGTTCGGCTGATCGAGGCGGATCAGCGCCGCGCGCAGACGCGCGAGATCACGCAGGCCATCGTTGAGCTTGGTGTCGGCAGCGAGGGCGTCGTACTCCGCCGCACCGGCGGACGCGTCGCGCTTGGCGGTCTCGGTGGCAGAGCGGAAGCGCGCCAGCATCCGGTAGCCGGCCGGAGAATCGCCTTCCAGCGCCTCGAAGGCCTTGTCGGCCTCCAGGCTCTTGCCGTCCTTGGCGAGGCGATTGGCGGCCTCGAACTTCTCGGAGGCCGCCTCCGCTCGCACGCGCTGGTCGTGCTGCCAGTAGCGATAGCCACCGACGCCGGCCACCACGAGCACCGCCACGGCGATGATCAGGCCACTATAGCGCTTCCAGATCTGAGCGACCTGATCGCGGCGATAGTCTTCGTTGACCTCGCGGATGAACTCGTTGTTCTCGGCCATGTCGTCTCACGCCGACCGCGATACGATCGGCGGCCTTGAGGAAAACCAAGCCCGGCGCCTAGCACAGCCCGGCCGGCTTGGCGACTGGCTAGTCTCAGGCCTGACCCGGCCAGGCGGCCACGCCGATGAGGAGCGGGTGGAGATACTTGGCGAAGGCGAACCATACGACGAAGCCGACCACGACCGCGATCGCGTCGTTGCGCCAGCCCGCCGGAGCCGCGACCGCACCGTGCTGGGCGGCCACCGCCCCAGCCGAGAGGGCCCGACGCTTGGCGCTGATCCGGGCGATGACAGCCCAGGCGAGGAAGCTGCCGAACAGGAGGATCGAGCCGAGGTCGCCGTTGGCGAGGAGGTGGGCGGTCGTCCAGATCTTTACCGCGAGCAGCATCGGATGCTTGGCCCGCGCCCGGATGTGGCCGGGCAGGTAGGCCGACGCCATGGCGATGAAGGCGAAGAGGGTCAGCAGCAACGCGAGATGGCGCGTCCAGACCGGTGGATTCCAAACCGCGATATAGCCGTTCGCGCGATACTGACCGAACCCGTAGGCGATGAGCACGATGCCGAGCACCGACAGGAAGGTGTAACCGAGCTTGTAGCGGCTCTCGCCCACGTCATCGATCACACCGGCCCGCTTGGCCCTGAGCATGGAGAAGGCGTGCGTGCCGAGAAACAGCACGAGGCCGAGGATCAGGATGAGCATGAGGAGCCTTCGAATCGTGCCTGTGGATCGATGGATCCGCGTCAGGCCGGGTGAAGCAGACTGTAACGGTTCAAAACCCAAACTCGGTCGGATGTCCAGGCTCACCCGATGACGCGGCTCCTCGCTCTGCTCCTGTTCGTTCTGATCTCCGGCACTGCCGCGGCACGGGGGGAACCACCGCTCTCGGCCCTGACGCTCGTCGGAGGGCCGACGACTATCTTCAAGGCCGGCCGCGATGCCTGCGACGGGGCGGACGTTCCGGACGCTTCGGCGCGCGCCTTCCGGGATTCCTCCGGCGACGTCGCCGTGTTCGGGATGCACTATCGCAACAGGGTCTTGCGCGGTCCCAGCCTCGACCAGCTCAAGCTCGACTGCGCCGTTGTGCTCGAGTCCGGCGAGAAGGCCGATCCGGCGGCCTATGACGACCGCTCCTGGATCACCGCCACATGGACTGACGACGGCGTGGCGGTCTCGGCCCTCGTCCATCACGAGTATCAGGCCAACGAGCACGAGGGCCGCTGCAAGTCCAAGGTCTATATCGAGTGCTGGTATAACACGATCGTCGTCGCCACGTCAGGCGACGGCGGGCGCAGCTTCGGCCGAACCGAGCCGCCGACGGTGGTGGCAGGCGCTCCGTTCCGTCAGGAGGTCGGCCAAGGGCGGCAGCGGGGGTTCTTCAACCCGTCGAACATCGTCGCCGATGGGCGCTGGCGCTACGTTCTCATCGCCACCACCGGCTGGTCGACGGGGGGCGACGATCAATCCGCCGGCGTGTGCCTGTTCCGCACGGACAAGCCCTCCGACCCGTCACGCTGGCGCGCCTGGACCGGGCTCGGCTTCACCGCCTCCTTCCCCGATCCCTACACCAAGCCGACCCTGCTCTCCGAGACATGCAAGCCGCTGGAACCGTTCCCGGCTCCCGTCGGCGCGCTGGTGCGCCACCGCGCCACCGGCGCCTGGATCGCGGTGTTCATGGCGGCCGCCGGCGGGCGGTTCCCGGAATCCGGCTTCTACTGGACGACGTCTCGGGATCTCCTGACCTGGGACCAGCCACGCCTGCTCCTGGGCGGATCGACGCTCTACGACGATCCGTGCAAGGCCAAGGGCGATCTCATCGCCTATCCATCGCTCCTCGACCCCAGGGCTACCGGGCGCAATTTCGACGATGCCAGAGACACCGCCTACCTCACCTACGTCACCCTTCGCCGGGAGGGCTGCACCGTGACCTCGGACCGCGATCTCGTCCGGCGGCCGCTGGCGATCAAAGTCTGGCCGTGACTCCATCCATGCCTATCTGCGGGCGACGGAGAGATCGGACATGACCGAGCATTGCGTCGCCTGGGCGGATCAGGCCGAGACCAAGTCGCCGAACGGCGTCGGCAAGCGCCATCTCGCAGGCGACGGGGCAAGCCTCGTGCGCATTTCCATCCCGGCCGGAACCAAAGCCGGACGGCACAGCCATCCTCACGAGCAGTTCGTGCAGGTGCTGGAAGGGTCCGGCACCCTGGAGACCGAACGAGGATCGATGGCGTTCGGACCGGGGAGCGTGTTCCACTTCCCACCCGAGACCTGACACGCGGCCGAGTTCGCGAGCGATACGGTTCTGGTGGAGGTGAACCTCCTCCCATCCTCGCATTCACGCTTCGTCTGAGCCGTCGTTGCGGAATTGCCCTTCGCGCGTCAGGTCGATGAAGGCCTTCAAGGCGGACGGCACGTGGCGGCGGCCGGAATAGCAGAGGTGAAAGCCGGGAAATGGTGGGCACCAATCCTCCATCAACCGCACGACTCTGCCCTGCGCCAGGGCCTCCGCCGCGTAGCCCTCGAACACGAAGGCGAGACCGATGCCCTGACTGGCCGCTTCGACCATGAGTTCCTGGTCGCCGAAGGTCAGCGATCCCGCAACGGGAACGTCGCAGGTCCGTCCGTCCTTCTCGAACTTCCAATCGAACAGGCGGCCACTGGGAAAGCGCTGGCGGATACAGGCGTGCAAGGCGAGATCCTGCGGGCTTCGCGGCACCCCGTGCCGGTCGAGATAGGCCGGAGAGCCGATGACGGCGAAACGCTGCTGGCCGCCGATGGGCAGGGCGATCATGTCCTTCGCCACGCGCTCGCCCATCCGGATGCCCGCATCGAATCCTTCCGCCACCACGTCGGTCATCGCGTTGTCGCCGGAGATCTCGACGGCGACGCCAGGATGGCGCGCCAGGAAGCGCGCCAGCAGCGGCATGAGGACGAGTCGGCAGGCCGCGCCCGGAGCGTTGATCCTGAGACTGCCGGTGACCTCGTCGCGGAACAGTCGCGTGGCGTCTACGGCCCCGGCGATCTCGGCCAAGGCGGGATGGAGCCGTGCGAGGAGGATAGCTCCCGCCTCCGTCACGGCGACGCTACGTGTCGTGCGGTGAAGGAGACGCACGCCTATCCGTGCCTCCAGACCGCGCAGGGCGTGGCTCAGGGCCGAGGGCGAGACGCCGAGTTCCACGGCGGCCTTGCGAAATCTGCGATGCGTCGCGACGGACGCGAAGGCGGCGAGATCCGACAGGTCGGCACGCTGCATTGATGAAACCCGTTCAACAGCTCATGCAGGATTGTCCAACTTATCGGAAGAGATCGATCCTGTCAGAGTTCGCCCATACGGCGAACAGGACTTGTCCGATGCAGAAGCGGCCCCTCGGCACCACCGGCCTCACCGCCCCCGGCCTCGGCTGCATGGGCATGTCCGAATTCTACGGGCCGACGGAAGATACGGCGTCCCTCGCCACGCTCGGCGCGGCCCTCGACATCGGCTACGACTTCCTCGACACCGCCGACACCTACGGGCTCGGGCACAACGAGGAACTGCTCGGGCGCTTCCTCGAAGATCGCCGCGATCGGGTCGTGCTCGCCACCAAGTTCGGCATCGTGCGCGATGCGAGAGGATCACGCCGGATCGACAACACACCCGCCTATATCGAAGCGGCCTGCAACGCGTCGTTGAAGCGCCTGCGCATCGAGACGATCGACCTCTACTATTGCCACCGCCGCAATCCAGAGACGCCGCTGGAGGAGACCATGGGCGCCATGGCGAAGCTCGTGGATTCGGGCAAGGTCCGGGCGCTCGGCCTCTCGGAAGTCTCGCCCGCGACACTGCGGGCCGCGCACGCCATCCATCCCATCGCGGCGGTCCAGAGCGAGTATTCCCTCTGGAGCCGGGCACCGGAGGACGGGATGCTGGAGACCTGCGACGAACTCGGCGTGACCTTCGTGGCCTATTCTCCCCTCGGCCGTGGCTTCCTCACCGGGGCCATCGATCCGAAAGCCCTGAGCGAGGGCGATTTCCGCAAGGGTAACCCGCGCTTCCAGGGCGAGGCCCTGACCCGTAACCAGCGCCTCGCCGACGCGCTCGGCGCTTTTGCGGCCGCTCGCGGTGCGACCGCCGCGCAAATCGCCCTGGCATGGCTGGTGAACAAGGCGCCGCGCGTGGTGCCGATCCCCGGCGCCCGCCGCGCGACGCGGCTCGCCGAGAACGCGGCGGCCGTGGACCTCGTCCTGTCGTCGGACGAGATCGCGGAACTCGACGCGCTGTTCTCGAACGATGCGGTGGCAGGTGCGCGCTACGCGGCCGGCGGAACGGCTGGGATCGAGGTCTTATGATGATGCGACGGCAGGCAAAGCCATCTCGGTTCTTCGCCGATTGCACGGGGCCGATGTCGCGACCGGCTAATCCATCTTGCCGCTACGGACGGCTCACTCCCATTCGATTATCTAGACAGCATATAACCAATTGAAATTGCTGTAAAAAACGTGCTGACGGCGAGAAGAATCCGACCCAGAGGCCGTCAAAAAGTTACGCTTTTGATTTTAAAGGAGAAACCGCGACAAAATATTTTTTGAGGTTTCGCCAGCTATCGGGGACAATTCGTCGATATTCTGCGGCTTGCATAGATCGGCGGTGTCATCGCTCGCGTCGCAAAGTACCGTCACCGAACGCATATCACGCAGCGGAAGACAACGCCATCGAACAGGGCGAGCCACTCTTGTCTCGCTGCCTAATTCCGAATCCAAACGTGGTCGCGGTGATAGGCCAGGTAGGGCCGGTGGTCATCACGTAACGCCAGCCTCGGCGCCTCATTGAGGGCCAGCGCTTCTTGCGCTGCATCCTCCAAGTGAACAGAGGGCAAAACCTTTCCATCGTCATCGAATGTCACCAAGCCCGCGTCGAATGCGGCGTCCCACAAGGCAGAAAGCAGAAGTCCGTTATACACGTCGAGCCGTTGAGCATCCGTCTCACAGCGAGCCCATGGCATCATATGCGACGCTCGCAGGAGATCTGGACTGCAGATCCCACTCATCGGGCAACGCCCGTTCCAATACTCCATCAGGGCATCTCTAAAAATATTCTGCCCGATCCTGAACTTCTGTGCACCCTCGCCTTCGGTATCGCCAATGCCCGCGACGGCCTTCTCATATTTCTCAAGGGGAAAATTAGGGAGACTGACCGATAGCTGGTACACAGCCTGCACCCCTGCATGCAGGTCGTCTCGGGTAGCAAACACGAAGGCCGCTGCATGGCCCTTAGCACACGGGGATACAGGTGGAGCTCCCAGAGTTCGCGCCACGCCCTGGTGCATCACGGACAAAAAGAACGGTCCGGAGGGACTTGCGGCAGCCAGCCCGATTTCGGCCGGCGCGCTGGCCGAACGGAAAAAGATCCAGCCGGCTGCTTCTTCGGGACCGATCCGGTAGCCGTGATCGTTCGCCGCGTCGCGCAGCTCCGAGAGTAGTGCGAACGGATAGGTCATCAAACGGGTTTCGGCCGTCATAGGTCGACACCGAGCAAGCGCTGCGCAGGCGGATCGCCGTACATCTTGAGTTGGAGATACGGGGGCTCTCTGAATTCAGCCGGAGGAGCCGTAGTGGTCGTGATGATGTACTGAAACAAAGGCGTTCCGCCGATGCGTTCCAATTCTTCGGCAATGTCGAATAGCCTTCCGTAGATCGACAGACCAAGGTCGGCCTCACGCGGGCTGTCATGCACCAAGAATGGTGGGACCCGTGTCGCCCCCTCGATACTGAGACACATCGCGGCTAGGTCAAAGGCTAGGACTTTGAGCGAATCGATTGCCGCCGTCGTTCGGTCGCCTCCCATATCGACTGAAAGCTCAAGTCCATTACCGGAGAGCGTAATGCGACCTCTCGCGTCGTGCCCCACCAGCCGTCGAACAATCGGGTCGAACTTCTCGCTCATTCGACCGAATACGCGCGCCTGTTTGTCGCGAAACGCACCGAGCCGCTCTCTTTCACCATCGAGTGTCGCGCCAAGTGCGCGAAGGCGCTTTATCGCCCCATCCTGAGTGTCGATGAGCTCGGCCACACGCTCAACATCGTCCTGAGCCCTCTTAGCCGTGTACCACGCAGCCTCCCGGGTATCGCGTGCCTTCTCTATTGCATCAACGCGAATGGCAGCTTGATCCAACTGCTGCTTCGCAAGCGCGATCTGTTGGAGAAGCCGCACGCTTTCGTGGCGCAGGCCTTCAAGGCGCTTGCCTTGGGCATCGAAGTCCACCCGACGTTGCGCCCAACGCTGTTGGCATGCTTCGGCATCGGGTATTTTGTGCGAAAGCTTGCACCCTTCAGCCAAAACCCGATCAATCGGAACTTCACAAATTGGGCAGATCGGGCTCTCCGCCTCGGCTTGCGAATAGGAAAGCCCGGGCAGTTCCCCTTGGATCTCGCTCAATACTCGCTGTTCGATCGGGATCGATGTTTCAATGCGGATGCGTTCTCCATCGAGGCGCATCCACTCGAGTCGCACGGCTTCATGCTGCTTCCGCGCCGTAGCGAGTTCGGTGCCGCCGCCGGCGGGAAGCTGCGTTGCAGCCCCTAGGCGCTCGCCCGCGGACTTGCGCATAACATCGATCAAGAGCGGCATCTCGGGCAACGATTGGCCGGCCAAGTCAAGCGCAGCGATGAGGCGGCTTTGTGTACGTTCGATTTCCCACCGTCGATGGCCGATCTCCTGGTCGAGGGTTCGACGTTGTTCGTTGAGGCTATTAACTTCACCGCGGGTCGTTTGCTCCTCTGGTGTGATCGCCATCAGGAAGGCACGCAGCGCCTCGAGCCTCGGCCCTTTTTCCTGACCGCTAGCAGGTATGGGCGAATCCGAATCCGAAGTTGGCGATCGCCAGTCCAGAACGTCATCGAACCGACATTCCTGGTCCCGCGTCAACCAAGCCAGGGCGATCGGCCAAATCGGTCCATCCGCCCGCGGGCGAACCAACCCCGCGAGTTCGGTGGTAATGATATTCTGATCGACAGCCTCGATGAAGGACTCAAGTCCAGTCGACGCTCCCTCGCCGGCGGCGATCTCATCGAGATTGCCATTCGGCACAGCCATATGCCGACGGCGAACGCCGAGAGGCCGAACGATCGCCCAGCATACCCCGTCGAGTATGACTTCGGCGCCGACAATGCCGTTCAGGAATGCGGTGCCTATCCTATCCCGCTGTGGCTCCGTGGCGAAACGATCCTCACCAAGGCAATAGCGGATCAACCTGCAAAACAGCGTTTTACCACTGCCGTGCCCGATCGCGTTGGTCTGGTCTGCCGAAGCAGCATCATCAGCTCCGTCTGGGGACCAGACGATATTGAGCCCAGGGCGAAGGGCAACGTCTCGCACCTTTTCCCCACCAGGCTCCTTCCAGATGACCAGACGCCGGACCCAAAGCCGCGGCCCGTTCAGCCCTTCGGCTGGCATTACGGTGAGGGGTTGCGGCCCTAACAGGTCAGGCTGCTGCGGCATCTTCTATCCACCTCTGTATCTCATCCGGCAGCGAATCCACTGCTGTGCCAAGATCGATGCTTTTCAGGGCCTCCAACACGAAACCGGCGCGGCCATCTGGCCAACTTGCCGTATCGATCGCATCGAGCCCGAGACCCGGCGCCCACGTGCCGTCCCCGAGGTTTTCAATCAGTCGCCCATTGCCGCGATGATTGCGGACAGCCGCTCCCCATGCAGCGTTGTTCCGCGTCGCGAACGCTGCGACATTTCCTGTGAGCGGATCAGCTTCGGAGCCCACCAGGCGGCGCCATTCTGCCGCTTTAGCGTCTGGCAAAAGGGAAACGAACAACCGTGGCTCTAGGATCAACGCGGCCGCGAGGCGGACATCCCTGATTGGTGCCGGAGAGCCCACTGCTTTGAGGATGGCTGCCAGTGCCGCACCAACATCGCCGGATTGCGACTGTGTAGGACGAGCCCACATGCCGTCCGATAGAACGGCTAGCGGAGGCCTTTGAACCCCCGTTGCGCGTGCATCGATTTGTGTTCCTGCAAGTCTATCCCAGGCTTCCAACACCAGTCGCTGCGTGCGATATTCGTTGAATTCTCGAATTTCACGGTTGCGCAGCGCTTTGAATGTTTCGATATCACACTTCTCTCCCAGAATATTCACTGGATCGAGTATATAGAGCATCTCCTGCTTATTAAGGCCGTAAACTTCACGAGCAACAAGAACGTCAATCTCGGCAGAGAGTTCTGATCTTCGACTCGGGTCATCTTCGACACATATGGAGGCTGAAACAACTCCGTCACGCAAAGCGGCCTTTCGTAGCGCCTCCATTTCATCACCGACGGCGCAAAGCTGATAAACGCGTTCGATAAGCGGTTGGAACGATGGAAGCGCTTTGCCATTTCGCGGGAATGGAAGACTGTCCATGACGGTGAAGGACATCTTCAGAGAAACCTTCTTACGAACCACAAAATCCATCGCCATGGAATTGGCAACACCCAGCCACAAGAGCAGGTCATATACGTCGGTTCCAAATGTTATGGTTGGCACCTTGTCGCCACAGATCGTGTTCGGCGGAACGAGCGCGGCTATTAGACTCCGTGAATTAGTAGGGCTGGCAACATCGCAGAAGCCGATCCGGTACTTGTCGATCCGTCCGACGAGCTTGTCAGGGACTTTTTCTGGCAGAATACGCCATTGTGGTTGAACGTTTTTGCCGGGTGTTCCGAATGGAAGATCCGGCCACTCTGCCGACCGACCACGCCCCGACAAGTACCCTTTCGCCCGATAGTCGTAGGCGTCGATCATCCGCCCCTCAAAGAGGGGCAAGCCGTCCGGTCGCTCGGCAAACAGACTACGGTCATTGCCCATGTGCGCTTCGGCCATGTAACTGCGATACGGTTGCCCCTCAATCCGCTCGCCAAATTTGGGGTAGCGGGAATACATCTTCGTGCAGATGTCGATGTCTTCTTGCGCGGCGAACTCCATCACCGACCGGGCGTCCGGCGAGAATTCGGCGACCAGATCAGTCGGAATGCTGAGTACCCGCCCTGCCGAGAAGTTGGCCAGCTTTTCCAGAGTATTGACCCTGAATGCCGCGCCGAATTGTTCAGTCCGACCGTCTCGCCAGGCGACGTAGAGGCAAAACTTGGTACGGGTGTCGATCGATGGAAACCAAATTCCCTTGGTGTTCTCGAAGCCTGCCAACTTCTCTAGTCGACGGTGATCGAAAATCTCGCCACGGATTGCAGTAGCATTGGCGCCATTGTAGAGCCCCTCGGGCACGAACTGCGCGGCCACCCGACCCGGACGCGTCAGAGCGAGCGCACTTTCTACAAACATGCGATAGACGTTGAAGTCGCCCTTGCCGAGATTACCGGGGGCGAAGAGGCGATATCGTCCGCTGGACTTCATGAAATGCACGGCCGCGTAAAGATCGCGGCAATGCTCGTCCCATAAGGCAGCGATGGAAGCATCTTCTAGAAGATGCTCGAACGCGGCTCTTTGGTCAGACGGAGACATAAAGCGGACTTGCGGGTCGTAGGACGCGAAGAACTCCTTATTGTCCGGGCTCATTGTCTCCCAAGGCGGATTGCCGAGAACAACATCGAAGCCGCCGCGACCCATTACGTCAGCGAAGGCGATGGGCCAGTGGAAGAAACGGTAGTGAGCAGCCAGATCGGCGACCACGCCGGAGAGCGGTCCAAATGGCTCGTGTCCACGTAGAAGCTCCCACACCGTGCCTGATGTCGCGACGGTCTCGGCACCACGTCGCGGCAGACCATCGGGGCCTGCATATTGTCCACCTTGGATCTTCGGCGCGAAGAAGGTTGAGGTCCATAGATCGCAGGCGCGCTCCACTGTCCAGGCAGCAGCGCCGCGGCTCATAAGCGCCTCGAAGCGCGACTGCTTCTCCGCGATTTGATCAACGGTCTCTTCGGGCATGTCAGCCAGCGCGGCAAGATCGCGGGCCAGGTCCTTTTGGCGATTGAAGCCAAAGCCATTTTCAATCCGACCGCGTTCAGCTTCCTCGCGACGGTTTTTAGCTTTGTAGTGATTGACGACTTCGCGGTCATCGCCGTTCAGCAGCTTATAGGCATCGTCGGGGATACCTTCCCCCAGCACGGCCAGGTCGAAGACCCCAACGAGGCTGTCACCACATCGGATGTGGCTGTCGAGGAAAGTCAGTGGCTTGCCCGGTTCGACCGCCTCGATCCACATGGCCACCTTGGCCAATTCCACGGCCATGGGATTGCGATCGACACCGTGAATGCAATGGCGCGCGACATCGCGCATCGCAGCGGGATAGTCTGGCGCTTCGCTGTCTCGCAGCAACGCTACCCGCGTCGCCATCCTCCTCGCGGCACCAAGAAGGAAATGGCCGGAGCCACAAGCTGGATCGATGACGGAGAGCTTGAGAATCGCGTCGGCGCCGCCCTCAGCCTCGGCGCGAGCAAGCACGGGGTCTAGAGTATTGTCGAGCAAGGTTTGAACCAAGCTGTCCGGCGTATAGTAGCTGCCGCTGATCTTGCGCGCATTCCCTCGTGCCTCGCTGCCGCCCGCAAAGCAGAAACGTCGGCCATTATCTTCACGCGTGGGTACAAGTTCGAGCAGACCCTCGTATACCGAACCTAACTCTTCCGTCGCCATATCACGCCAGTTGATACGGACACGGCGCCCGTCCTCGATCAACCAGCTTAGATGGAAGACCGCGCGCAGAAATGCTCTATTGGGTAACTTCGCGTCGTCAAGATCCGGAGTCTGGCCCCGCGCGAACAGGCTCCCAAGCGGCGGCAGACCCAAAAGCCTTTCGCCGCGCTCCAGCCCTCGGAAAACGATCTTCGCCCCTTCCCAGGCATCATGATGATGGTCGTGAGCGGATCGGCGGGCCGAGCGTTCGCGCATGTGGCCGAAGCCGTAGCCAGAGGCATAGAGGTCGCGTGACGTGGCCGATGCATCCGGTCCGTGCAGGAGATCGCGGTCCTCCGACACCGCGAGGAAGATCAGCCTGTAGACCACGCGCAGAAGCTGCTCGAACCACCCTTGGATGCCGAGACGATTCTCGTCCAGCTTTGCACGAAGGTCCGGATTTGCATCCAGGAAGCCCTGCCCGAGCGCGAGGAGCGCCTCTTCGACACTCTCCCCGAGCCTTTCGCGCGCCGCAGTGCCGGCTCTCAGCCCGGCCTCACGCCACCGTTCGAGAGCAGAATCGACAGCTGGCGCGTGCTCGCCTCCAAAGCGCGTTGCATGGATCAGCAGCCATGTTGCGGTGAAGTCTGCGAACATCTCGTCGCGAAAAATCGCTCCGAGATCAGCTTCGATATAAGCGGGACGGGTAAAACTCGCGTTGTCCCGCATGAGACGGACACGATCTCCGGCGAAGACCATTCCCCACAAGAAGTCGGGGTTGGCATTCAGCCAATCCTGAAGCAGCACGCCGGGTGAACGCCGCGGGATCGTCCCATCATGGTCATCGCCTAGCTGCGGCAGCGCTTTCGTGAATGCCTCACCGTCCGGCTTCGGGGCCGCAACCACGATAGGCACCCTGCCGCCCTTGGCCTCAAGCGTGACGCGATAGGTATGCCCATCCCTGTGATGAACATTGGGACCATGCAGAGCTTCAAATCCGAACGCTTCCTCGAGGAGGCTTCTTACGAAGGCGGTGGTCTGAATCACATTGGGCGTCGGCAACCTAGCGTACGCCTGCCAGTGGGCTTGGCCGATCCTGAAATAGCGGGTGATTTCATCCCGCAGATTCGTCCCCTTCGGGCAGCCATAGTCGGCGGCTGCCTTCTGGTCCGGCGCCGTAGCGGCGATGACCGCCACCTGATCAGGTGAAATGAGTCCGCCCTCGATTGAGACGGCAGTGAGCCCGATGTCGGCCACACGCTTGAGATGGCGAGCCATCATTCGCCCTCCGGAAGGAGGACATAGAGCCCAATCACATCGGCGGGCAGAACCGGCACGACATCGACCGTCGCGCCACCGCGGGCGGCCTCCGTGAGCCTCAAGTGATCTTCAGACAACACGGCCCCTCGTTCGGCGGCGAACGCCGCTATGGCGGATTCGTAGGCCGCCAACCGCTCACGGGCACGCTGAAGTTGGCGTGCGATCGCTTGCTCATCTAGGTTGCCGGCCGCTTCAGGTTCCAGGAGCGCAAGCGCTGAAAGACCTGTCAGTCCGGCTTCGGGGGCCATGCCTTGAAAGGCAAGCCCGGTGGCTTCCTCCGCAAGCAACAACCGATTTGTGCGCCCACTGGTGATGAGTTTGAAGCGAAGACGTAACAACAATAGTGTCGTCATCTGATCGACAGCCCGGGTTCGCCAAACTCCACAGCGACCGAGCGGCGGGAAAGCAGCACCGTCAGGATCCAGGGCCCCCTCCGCGAGACTCTCCGCCAAGCTGGCGACGAGCGGGTGAACCCGACCCAAATGCGTGACTCCCGGAGTGGGATCGTCCTGAAATCCAACCTTTCGCGTTCCGCGGAGGCCGCGCGCTTCCAAGCGTTCCTTGATGGCGTCAGGCATCGCATCGAGATGAACGAGCTGATGCTGCCCGGCTTTGTCCAATGGCGCCCCAACGCGCTTCAGAGCTCGATCCGTGAAACGGGCAACCTCGGTCGGGCCCCCGTTTAGAGCTCGCATTTGTCGCCATTCCGGCAATACTTCCTCGGGCTTCAACGCACCTTGGGCATATCGCGCGCGACTCGCCTTCGCGTTCTCTTCGGCATCGCGCCATTTGCTGTCGAGGCGCTCGCTCGACAGACCAAAATCGAAGGCAAGCTGCTCGCGATGCCCTCCGGCACGAAGCATAAGCGCTTGCATCAGCGCCGAGGTCACACCTTCGCTGTCTTCGGGCATGGGCACCGCGATGCCCGTAGCTTTCCGGATTGCCTCCGCCTTGCGCAAGATGACCTGCAGCACGGCTCCATCGATCGCGCTGTTCTCGCCAAAGATCGTCACCGATCGAACGATCGGTGACTGTTGGCCAAATCGATCGACGCGTCCCTCCCGCTGCTGATGGCGGGTCGGATTCCAACTAAGATCATAATGAATTACTGCGTCGAACAATGATTGCAGATTGACGCCCTCGGAGAGGCAGTCCGTCGCGACCAGGATTCGGCTCTCCGATCCTTCGAGGCGGTCGACCCGGGCCCGCCGCTCTTCGGGTGTCAGGCGACCGGTGACGATAGCTACGTCGGCCTTTGGCCACGCCTTGCGGAGCTCTTCGCCCAACGCCTCGGCCGTGGCGATAAACCGGCAGAAAATCACAGGTGTCGCACCGTCTCTGAGCAGCCCTTTCAAGAGCTTCAGCAGACGGGCGACTTTGGGGTCTTCCCCGCGGCGCCCATCGAGCGCCTCCGCCATTGCTATCAACTCGACGAGTTCGGCCCGTTCTTCGGCATCGGCAGTGGCGGTTCCGGGTTCGAGATCGCCCTGGTCGAGAAGACCTTCATCCTCGTCAAAGACGACAGGCTGCATCGCCTCCTCGTCTGCGACCCCGCTGAGGCGATTGCGGAGCGCGCTGGCCGCAGCTGCGGGAGACGAGCCGACGCATCGCATGAGCGCCAGTGTCCCCCAAAACGCGAGTCGGCGGCTCCGCTGGTCGGCGCCGGCCCGCTCCGTGACCGCCAGGCAGTAGTCTAGGACGCGATCGTGTAATGCGGCAAAGTCGCCGATAAGACTGAAGGACTCGTCCTTCACCTGATGGACGGGGAAAGTCCGTTTCTCGTTCCAGCCGGACTCCATTATGTCCGGCCGACGACGCTGGACATAATGCTGGGCCAGCCGACGCGCATATCGAGCGCGGGCATTTTCGTCTCCTTGCGGGCCGCCGGCAAAATCTGGACTGATCAGTCCCAGCAGGCGGTCAAATGCGGCTTCGTCTCCGCTATGTGGCGTCGCGGTCAGCAATAGCATGTGGCGATCCTCATCGGCGACCAGGCGCTCTAGGAGTTCAAACCGCTGATGCCGACCACGCGCGCCACCGATGCAGGCGTGGGCTTCATCGACGACCACTAGCGACGGGCATGCGCGCGCGAATTCGTCACGTCGGCTGTCGGCCTTGATGTAATCGAGACTGACGACAGTGTGGGGATAGGCCTCGAAGAGGCTTTGCGCGGCTGGCAGCCCGCGCTCAAGGCTCCGAGCCCGGGCCGATGTGACGGCCACGGCGTCGATATCGAATTTCTCGGCGAGCTCGCCAACCCATTGTTCGACGAGGTGTGGTGGGCAGAGAACCGAAAAGCGATCGATCAGGCCACGATCAAGCATTTCACGGACGATGAGGCCAGCTTCAATCGTTTTACCGATACCAACATCGTCTGCGATCAGCAGGCGCACAACAGGGAGTTTCAGCGCCATCATCAACGGCACCAACTGATAAGCACGGGGCTCGACGCCTAGATGAGCGGCGCTGCGGAAGGGACCGGCTCCGCGACGGAGCGATAGACGCAAGGCATCTGCTAGGAGGCGCGCACCATCCTGGGTGTCCCGCTGATCTAACTCGGGCGGCGAAAACCGAGCGGGCCTCACCGGGATTGCCTCGAGCGCGAGCGCGATCCGCTGCGCGTCGGCCTCTGACCCTGAAAGCGGCCGGATGTTGAGGATGTCATCGTCAGGCGACGGCAGGACGACCCATTCGCGTCCCCGTACCTCGACAAGATCACCCGGTGAAAATCGTATTGCGTCCACTATGCCGCCCCCAAAAGCTCTATTAGTTCAATCGGAGCTGTCTCTCCGGGCTGATCGGGCAACTTGACAAGGTCCACCCCCAAATCTGCACATGTCACCGCCAATCCCGCCGGCACCAATCCCGGGACTGCTAGCACCTGGAAGTTGGGCCAATACAGGTCGTACAAAATGCCGCCGATCTTGCGCGTCGAGGGAGCAGGCAAGCCCCACCGCCGGAACGCGCGGTGCCAAGGGCCATCAACCTCGTCATCCGGCGTGTCCGCGATCACAGGCTTCGCAAGCTCGCAGAGGAACGACGTCACCTCTGGGTCGCGGCGGTCGATCAGGTTATGATCGGGCTGATTGAAATAGGAGAGCAGACAGCGGTAGCAGCCTGCGACACAGGCATCCTCTCGTTCGACGATGCCTTCGCCCTTTGAGGGCAAATCATAGTGCATCAGATTGAGCGCCTCGCGCGCGATCTCTGCCATACGGCGCGGATCGGAAACGAGACGATTGAGCACGCCGGCGCCACCTTCCGTTGCTTCATAGAGTAGTATTGCCTTACGTTCATCGCGCTTCGGTAAGGGCTCGCCCAACAGCTCACCTTCCTCCAACTCGGCGACAATCTGAATGCCTCGCAGGAGCGCGTGCTGAAGCGTCGCCATTTGCGCTTCATTGAATTTTTCGATCGGGCGCAGCAGAAGGGCGTTTTTATGGTCCTCAACTATCGGAACAATCCGTTGCGACTTCGGCGTCGTGACATCGATATCGTCGTCGTCGCCACCGTTCAGCGTGTCCTTGACCCAGCGTCCCGATGTGGGATCAATACAGAAGCCTCTGATCGACTTGGACTTGCGCCGGCGGAGCCCATTGTTGACGCGCGATAGTTTTGCGCGTGCGCCATAATCGAGGAGAAGAAGCGGCTGGCCCTCCGAACGCAATGTGAGCGTGCGGATATCAGGAACGCCTTTTTCGAATTGCCACTGGAAGACGGTCTGGATCTCAAAGCCGCGCCTTTGGCGGTCCTCATCATTTGCTGTGATGCGAGACGACGGTGCGGTTTCAACATTGTCGATCCGATAGACGTTATCGAGACGATCCACACCGGCTAGCGACGCGTTGCAAGCATGACATCGCTCCAGCTTGTTATCGGAGTGCGCTGCTCCGCACTCGGCACACAAGATGAGGGTCGTGGTGGCAAGCTTGCCATCATCGAGGCGGCCATGCGCCGGCAGCTTCGCACGAACGACCCGGTAGGCCCGCCCCTCATGATAGATTAGGCTGTTAGGACCAAATTCGGAGATGGCGAGGAAGCGCGGCCTTTGCAGGACCGCCGCACGTTTGGTCGCAGGGATGAATGCATAGAGCGGTAGTCGCGGGAAATTGTAGCCGGGCAGAAATCCTTCGGTCGCTAAATAGCGATACGTGTAGAAATCTGAACCGTTCGAAGCCTGTCCGCGCTCAAGCATGTCAAGCTCTTCTGTCGCACGGAAATGACGACGTGCGGCCTCCTTGCGCTCGCCCGGCTTGAATGACGTTTTCTGCTGAATTTGATGAGCCTCATCCTGCTCACGGCGGGCGCTTTGGTAGAGCTCCCGCCAGCGGCCGAAGCTGCCTGCGAAATTCTGCGCAGCCTCTCTGTCGGTTTCATCAACAAAGGCATCGATATCGGCCAGCCAAGGCGCATCGGCCAGCTCGACCACGCTGGCTGTTCGCTCAAGCAGGCGCCGCATTGTGGGTTTTGCCGCTCCACTCGCGACGAGCTTTGCGAAGGCGGATTTAATCTCATTTGAGACGGCCATCTCCGGTGTCGCCATATTCAAATTCTCGGGGATAGACGGCTTTAGCGGCACGATGGCCGCCGCCAACCATTCTGCGTGGAGATGGCTTCGCAGCAGATCGCGATTGGCAAGATCCAAGGCCGGCGGCTTCACTACGCCCGCGACAAGCCCTTGACGATTGTTGAAGTAATATTGGTCATGGGGAGACTGGGCGGCGCAATAGGTGACAACAAGCGCCGCTTGACCGCTGCGGCCAGCCCGGCCGGCCCGTTGCACGTAATTCGCGGGCGTCGGCGGCGCATTCCGGAGAAAGACAGTGTTCAGCGCGCTGATGTCAACTCCGAGCTCCATTGTCGGCGAGCAGAACAGAGCCGGAAGGAAGCTGGCGGGCTCGCCTTCCTGGCGCATTTCATCTCGGTTTTGGGCAATTCTTTCGATATCCGGCTTCCCGAACCGGAACCGGTCTTCGCGCCAAGCTCGAACCTTCTGGTCGACCTGAGCGGTGTGCT
Organism: Methylobacterium marchantiae; assembly: GCF_042679825.1. Lineage (NCBI taxonomy): Bacteria > Pseudomonadati > Pseudomonadota > Alphaproteobacteria > Hyphomicrobiales > Methylobacteriaceae > Methylobacterium > Methylobacterium marchantiae. The sequence goes on from NZ_JBHTND010000037.1 coordinate 32,649, forward strand.
CTCGAGCCTCGAAGGAAAAGGGCAAGTCGCCATCTTGTCCGAGCATCTCCGCGACTTCCTCATAAAGCGTGCGGAAAAATGGGTTCTCGCGTTTCCCATCCGCCCTTCTGGTCGCGGGAAAGAGGCGCAAGGCCGTCGATGCAAGGCGCCACGCAGGAGCCTCGCCGCCCGTGACCACCCGGCGAATAACCTGGTGGTTTTCGGCTGCCCTCAGAAGCGTAGCGATAACATCGTCATATTCTTTGACGGGTAGCGGCTCACCCCAGACATCCTTGCTGCGAAGGGCCTTACTCAACCCCGTCCGCCAGCCGCCGCGTACAATCAGCACATCTTCCGCTGCACTAATCTCCGCCTTACTTGGCGGGTCGATCATCAGGAATCCGGCTTGCCGCAATTCCTGCTCCTCGTTCTGATCGATAAGCCAGGGGTCGCGGAGGTGATTCCTCGACGTCTCGGCGACTTGCAATATCCGCTGGCGATCAAGCGCTTCTGTTGCGATGGCAAGGCCGCGACGCATATAGTCGAAAAGCAGGTTGAAGAGTCTAGCCCGCAGCTGGGGCGTGGCGGTCGCTAGTCGCGGGTTTTCGGCGAACTCTTCGTCGTCGCCCGCAAGCTCACCCAGCCCAGGAAACCGAACCTCCACAAGGCCCGCCTCTTCGAGATTAGGATTCGTGAAGCGCCAGCCCTTCCGAAGATCCGCCCAGACGCGGTGTGCCAGGATAGACGTCAGCACTTCCTCGCCAGCTTGGCGGTTATGAAATCCCTTTACACGGGGATCCGCCATCCAGTCGGACAAACGGTCGGTTTCTTCGAGGTCGAAGCCGAGCGCCTTGCGAACGGCTTCCCCAAACTGAACATCTGAAAGGCCCTTCTCACCTGCGCCACGCACAGCGCGCAAGATACTGCCCCGAAGCAAGCTGACGAAAATGAAGTCGTTGAAATGCCCTGCCTGCAGAGCAGCATCTTGGCGATTGTCAGTAAAACCTAGAAGCTTACGTGCGCTTTCCTCAAGCGTGCCGTCCGCCTCCATCCATGCCAAGATGGTCGAGACGATAAGCGTAGTCGCAGAACTCCGCCCTTCGGCCGATAGGCCCGCCAGCTTATTAATGTCACGCGCCTGTTGTGGAGGCTGATGACGGCAATGAGGGCAAAAGCGATACTTGCCGGCGAAGAACCAAGCCGGCACTCCGTCATCGGCGAGCGATCCATCAGGCTTCACAAGGAGAAGCTGCCCTTCGTGCTTGCCCCGATGCCCGGCTTTTAGCCGCTCTTGTCCCGCTGGCGTCGTTTCTTGCCAATCATCCGGATAGTCGGCGACAGCTCCCCCGAACAAGAAGTCAACATTGATCGAAGGGACCAGGAAGCCCGTCCGGGAGCCATCCGGTTCCGGGTTCTCGCTTGCCGCGTCATCGATCGGTCGTGCGAGAACGCGAACACCATCGAGTGCACTCTCAATCCGAACGCTGTGGTGCTCTTGACCGCATTCCCGGCAAAAGAAGACTGGATATAGGCGCGCGTTCGGATCGGATGGATGAAATATCTGTCCTTCCAGCACGACACGCCGATCGCTCACGGGCTCGATCGTTGCGTAGGCGTGGCCAGCGCCAGAAATGAATCGGTGAAGCTTGAACGCCAGGAACGCCCGGTCACTGACGCCACCCCGAAGATCTTCGGGGCGTCCCATTAACGACAGCATCCCCGCAACAGCAGCTCTGCATTTTTCGGAAGGGATGTTTGTCTGGTCAGCGAGTTTGGAACTCGCATCACTCAAGGTCATGGGCGGGCGACGCCGCAGTTTCTCGCCCTCGACAAGCCCAATTTCAGTCTCGATCCAGCAAGCGAGTGGATGAGAATACAACTCCTCGTCCGTCAGACTTTCCGGTATTGGCGCCAGAACCGCATTCGAGAGCGCTGCTCCGACACTTGTGTTGTTGATCTGTGGGTCCGTCGCCCTGGCGAGATTCTCATCGATGATCGATGCCGAGCTGAGCTCTTCCCCGAAAATCAGCTTGCCGACGCGAGCAACGGCGCTCGCGCGTTCGATCTCCTCGTGCGCGCTCGACATAGTCGCTGAAGTACCTATGCACAGCAGCTTTCGCTCTTTGACGAGGCGGTCTTTCACGCGGCGCACCAGCATCGCGACGTCCGCCCCCTGACGGCCTCGATAGGTATGCAGTTCATCCAGCACCAAGAAATCCAGGCCGGCTGCATTGGCGATGACGGCGCGATCGAGTTCATCCTGGCGCGTCATGAGCAGCTCGAGCATCATGAAGTTCGTCAGCAAGATATCGGGCTTGGCCTTGGCGATCGCCTGTCGTTCTGCATCACTCTCCTGGCCGGTATAGCGGCTGAAGGTCGGGCGCAGCTCCTCCGGGAGTCCAGAGCCGCCGATGAATTTGTCGAGCTCCTCAAGCTGGCTGTTGGCCAACGCGTTCATTGGATAGATGATGATCGCGCGCGTCCGCTGCGGCTCGCCTGCGCGCCGCGCGCGCACCACCGCATCGACGATTGGCAAGAAGAAGCACAGCGACTTTCCTGACCCAGTGCCCGTGGTCACGATGAAGCTTTCACCATTACGCGCCTTCGCAACAGCGCGATCTTGGTGGCGGTGAAGCTTTATCGGCGTCCGGTCAGGGCCTGCTGCGAATATCCTGCTAAGAGCTGGATCGAGTACTTCTTGCGCGACGAGCTGATCAACAGAATGGCCAGACTCAAAGCGGGGATTGATGGTGATCAGGGGCTCAGGCCAAAAACGCTGCTCATTATAGGCAGCATCCACCTGAGCACGGATTTCCGGCGCGCGGATCTCCGAGAAGGAGCGAGCGAATGATTCATATCGCGCTATCAGCGCTTGATCGAGATCGAAGATGTCCACGGCGCCCCTCCCAGTTACCTCGTGGTTGAGATATCTGGCCTTGATTTTGAACTACTACTAATTGAACTTGCTGCTTGTACAGCGTGCGGCATCAGGAATTCTGCTAAACTGACAATGACTTCTTCAAATTTCCCCGGATTTACCGCGACATCTCTGACGAAGGCGATCCACTGACGCTGTTTTTGTTCATCGCTGGCGAAAGCCGGCGTTAGTGCATCGGGCAGGTCTACAGGGATCGGCGTCGCCCGCCGCGCGAACGTCGCCGCGATCGCGCGCGCAAGCCTATCGTCGGCGAAATCGAAGGACTTGCTGAGAATCCAGATGTCGTAGAAGTCCTTCATCCGGCTATTAGCCCGACCCAGCGCCATCATCGCCTGGAATTTCTCGGCAATGACGGTTTCCCGTGCGTAGCCACGAAGTCGAGGCATGGGAAAATCCAGCATGGAAGGATAGTCCAGTTCTTCGGTGCCAGGCTCCACCGCATCGCCAAAGCCGATGTCGATCGTCAGACTAATCCGGGCGCCGCCGATCGATGCTGTTGTCCGCAGTCGCAGGCCGCCATACTCCAGTTCCTCACGGATTCGATCGACCCGGAGGGCGTCAACATCGAATTCCACGCCGTCGGCAGCTTCCTGTGCCAGGATTTCGCGAAACGTCGCCAGCATCGGCTCCCCGCGCGGATCGCCGAAGCCTAGCAGATCAAGGTCGCGCGTACCGCGGTGCGGGTCATCGAACCAACTCATCATCAGCATTGCACCCTTCAGCACGAAGCGGTCGGAATGGGGTGACTGACTGAGCCGGAAGAGCAGCCGCTCCAAGGCGAAGCGGGTCAGGACAAGATCGAAGGTCTGGCCGCTCGTCTTGGAGACCTGCAACAGGCGGGCGCGAACCGAGGCGCCGATGTTCTTGATCTCCTTAGCCATTGGCGGTCAGCGCTTCGAGATAGGGCCGAACGACCGTGGCGACCGTTCCTCGCTCAGCCTGCCTCGCAATCTCGCCCGGCGTCGTTTTGCGCTGGCGCAGCGCTTCCTGAAGGCCTTCGATCGCCACGGGCAGGCCAATTTTGTTCCGATATCGAAAGCAATCGGCGATCGTCTTCGCAACGCCGAAGACCTTCACGGCCACCCCCTCGACAGCGTGGGTTTCAACGCCTTCCTTCAGCAGACGGTCGGTGAAACGTACCAGCCGGATGGGCGTGCCTTCGGGTTTCGGGGACCAGTCCTTCTGACCTACGGCGAGCCAAACCTGCCTCGGGAGCTGATCGGTCAGACCATGGAAAGCCAGGGCTGAAACGAGGCAAACCACGCCTTTGGGGACCCGTTTGGAGGCCTCTGCGAGGCTATGGTGAACGTCGAGAGGCGCATCGGAAAGTTGATAAAGTCCTCGCGCGAGCCGAAGCACCTCGCCATCACGTTCCATGCGACTCATGGTGGCGGCTGTTACGCCAGCCTCGCGCAGCTCAGCCAGGCGTGAAATTCCGCGCGCGGTCAGCACAGTATGGGCGATCTGGCGTTGAGACATGGATGGTGGCACGATACGAAAACTCGGAACATAAGACCTATTCTCCGAGGAATTGTATCACTCTTTGTTGGGCGAGGAAAGGTGCCCGATGGTTGGCGTCGTGGACCGAAGCCCCATGGCGGACAGGTCTAGAACGAGGGGTTGCAAGAGGGCGCGCGTCGCCTCGCCGCCGAGTGATAGCACGTCGATAAAGTCCTCCTGGTTGGGCTGGCCAAGCGCAAGTCGATAGATCATGCGTTGCTCGCGAAGTTGAGCAAACCGCGCTACATCCCGACCGAAAGGTCGCTCGAAAACGTGCCGGCTGATTTCCGCCTTTTCGAGCACCCACCAAGGACGGAGGCCGCTGGTATCGCCGAAACGCTCAGCATGACGCTGCAAGCATTGCCACGGCGAACCATCTGCGGCGGTGACGTCTCTCAGCACCTCATCGCGCAACATTGCCGAGAGCCGACGCCTGACAGCCAGTCCAGCATAGCGCTGGATACGGCCCTCGCGCTGTTCAAGATCAAGAGGATTCGACGAGAGGTCCCAATGAACCACATGCGAACACCAAGGGTGGAAATCCAATCCCTCCTGGCCGACAGATGTCGTGGCCAGCACATGCGGCCAAAAGGGCGTATTGAAGCTTCGGCGGATTTCGTCGGGCCGAACTGGAGCGGTCTGCGCGACGCCGCCCTCCACTTTGACGGCAGGCTCAGTCTCGGCATCCCCGAACGGTACGGCGACATGGCAGCGCACCGGTATTTTGTGCGGCTGACCGCCGATCCCATGAAAGCTGAAGCTGCCGGCCCGCAGTCCGAGTGAGGATTCCAAATCCTTGGCCAGACCTGCAGCGCCCTCAGGCAAACTCTGCGCGCGCAGCCAGAAATGCTCGTCCAAGACGCTTTCAAAGCCACCATCTGAACCGCGCCGGGTTTTCCGGAGGCCCCAACTCTTGCGAGGATGGAGCCATGACGAAGCGAACCCCACCGTTTTCCCTTGAGGTCCGTGAGCGCGCTGTGCGGAT
>NZ_JBHTND010000038.1:0-37292 GCF_042679825.1 Methylobacterium marchantiae
GCCGAGGCCGAAGCCCGCTACTATGCCAAAGCCGAGGCTCAACCCTTGGCCGCCTGAACCCAAACCAAATGGTCTCCGGAAAACCCGGCGCGGTTCAATAACCTGTCACGCCAGGATCTTGCTTCGATGCAGGCGATCACTCCGCCGGCTGAGGCATCCTTGTACCATCAGTCTGCTCCCGCGATGCAGCCGGCTTACCCAGGAGGCGCTCGAAGGCGACGTAGAATGTCGGCGTCACGAACAGGGTGATGAAGGTCGCGACTAATAGGCCGCCGATCACCACGGTCCCCATGGAGACGCGGGCGTTGGCGCCGGCGCCGCTGGCGATGGCGAGGGGCACAGACCCCATGATGAAGGCGAACGACGTCATCAGGATCGGGCGCATACGAAGGCGGGCGGCGTCCTGCGCGGCCTTCAGCACGTCCTCGCCCTGCTTGCGCAGGTCCTCGGCGAAGGCGACCAGCAGGATCGAGTTCTTGGCGGCCAATCCTACCAGCAGCAGGAGCCCGACCTGCCCGAAGATGTCGAGGGCGAGGCCCCGGATGGCGAGGAATCCCACCGCCCCGAAGATGGCGATCGGCGTGCCGAGGAGGATCACGAAGGGTAAGCGCAGGGACTCGTACTGTCCGGCCAGCAGCAGGAAGATCATCAGCGTGCCGAGGCCGAAGATCAGCGGTGCGTAGCCGCCGGCGATCTTCTCCTGATAGGCGACATCGGTCCATTCCACAGCGTAGGTCGTTGCCAGCTTGGCCTCGGCCAGAGCCTCGATCGCCGCGATGGCGGTGCCCGAGCTGGCGCCCTCCGCCGTGTCGACCGCGATCTCGATGGTCGGGTAGGTATTGTAGGACAGGACTGCCGTCGGCCCTGTGACGAAGGACGTCTGGATCAGCGAGCCGAGCCGCACGGGCTCGCCGCGATTGTTCAGCACGGTGAGGGCCTCGACGTCCTGGATCGTGCGCCGGCCCGAGGCTTCGCTCTGGACATAGACCTGATAGACGTAGCCGAAGCGGTTGAAGAGATTGACGAAGCTCGAACCCACATAGGTTCCGAGTGCGTCGAACAGGTTCTGCAGCGGCACGCCGAGCTGCTCGGCCTTGGACCGGTCGATCTCGAGCCGCATCTGCGGCACGCCGAAGGTGGTCGTGGGGATGGCGCGGCCCACGGAGGGCAGCTTCTCCATCTCGGCGATGAAGCGGTTGGCGGCTTGCGCCAGTTTCAAGCCGCCGGTGCCGCTGCGATCCTGCAACTCCAGGGTCAGGCCGCTGCGTGATCCGAGGCCCGGCAGGGGCGACGGGTTCACCACCCGGACCTGTCCGTCAGGGTCGTGCTTGAAACGCTTCTGCACCGTGGCGATGACGTCGTTGACGCTCTGCTCGCGCTCGCCCCAGGGCTTCAGAGTCGGGATCTGGAATCCGTAGAACGGTGCGATGGCGTCGGCCAGGATACTGCGCCCGGTCACCCCGATGGTGTGCTCCACGCTCGGGATCTCGCGCAGGGTCTCGCCCAGGCGGTCCACCATGGCGTTGGTGCGCGCCACCGAGGCGCCCTTCGGCAGGACCACGTCGGCGAAGAAGTAGCCCTGATCCTCGTCCGGGACGAAGCCGGAGGGGCGCTGCATCGTCATCCACACCGTCACGGCGGCGAAGAGCACGAAGGCGACCCCCACCAGGGCGATGTGGCCGGTGAGCCAACCGATGGCCGCTACGAGCCGGCGGCTGGCGCCTTCCAGCAGGGTGTTGAACCAGCGCAGGGGGGCGCGCCAACGGCTCTCGTCCTTAGCGTCCGCGTCGCGATGCTTCAGGATCAACCCGCACAGGGCCGGGGTCAGGGTCAGCGAGACCACCGCCGAGATCATCACCGAGATGGCGATGGTGAGGGCGAACTGGTTGTAGAGTTTGCCGGTGAGCCCGGGAATGAAGGCCACCGGCACGAACAGGGCCGCCAGGACCAGGGTGGTGGCGATGACGGGGCCGGCCACCTCCGTGACGGCCTCGCGTGAGGCCTCGCGCGGCGCCATCCCCTCGTCCATCAGGCGCTCGGTATTCTCGACGACGATGATGGCGTCGTCGACCACGAGGCCCACGGCCAGCACCATGCCGAGGAGGCTCAAGGTGTTGAACGAGAATCCGAGCAGCGCCATCGGCCCGAACGTGCCGACGAGGGCCACCGGCACCGCGATGGCGGGAATCAGGGTGGCGCGCCAGTTCTGGAGAAACAGGTAGGTGACGATCACCACGAGGACGAGGGCCTCGAACAGGGTGTGCACCACCTCGGCGATCGCCTCCTTGACGAATTCGGTGCGGTCGAGGGCGATCCGGTACTTGAGCCCCGGCGGGAAGCGCTTGGCGAGATCCTTCATGGTGGCGCGGGCGCCGTCCATGACCTCCACGGCATTGGCGTCGGGGTTCTGGTAGAGGCCGAGGGTGGCCGAGGGGGCGCCATCGAAGCTCGACCGGACGCCGTACTGCTCGGAGCCGAGTTCGACCCGGGCGACGTCGCGGATGCGCACCACCGACCCGTCCGGGTTCGCCCGCAAGAGGATGTTGCCGAACTCCTCGGGCTGACGCAGGCGTCCCTGCGTCACGAGCTGCAGCTCGAAGGCGGTCGCCTGATCCACCGGCGGCTTGCCGAGGGTGCCGGTGGTGATCTGGGCGTTCTGCTGGCTGATGGCGGTGGTGACCGCGCCGGGGCTTATGCCGAGCGCCTCCATTTTGAGCGGATCGAGCCAGACCCGCATGGCGTAGCGCTTGTTCGAGAAGTTGACGATGCGGCCCATGCCCTGCACGCGCCGCAGGGGCTTGATCACCTGCGTCTCGGCCCAGTTGGCCAGGAAGAGCTCATCGTAGGGCGCACCGTCTTCCGCGTAGAGGACGATGTTGCCCAGCCGCTGGCGCGAACTCTTCGTGATCTCGAGCCCCTGCGCGTTCACCGAGGGCGGGAGCTTGGCCTCCGCCCGGTTGGCGCGGGTGAGCACTTCGGCGGCGGCGGCATCGAGGTCGGAGCCGACCTCGAAGGTCGCGTCCATGCTGACGCTGCCGTCGGTGTTGCTGGTCGAATTGATGTAGAGCAGGTTCTGCGCGCCGTTGATCTCCTGCTCCAGGGGGATCGCGATGGCCTCGTAGGCCTGCTGCGCGCTGGCACCCGGATAGGTCGCCTGGATGTTGATGATCGGCGGCGCGATCTCTGGAAATTGCGCGATGGGCAGAGTCAGGCCCGCCACCGCGCCGATGAGCGTGATGAGGACGGAGATAACGCCGGCAAGTACCGGCCGATCGACGAAGCGAGCGAACATGCGGGATCGTGAGGTCCAGTCCGAGCCGCAATCGTCGACCCGGCGATGCAACGTCCGGTCCTCGGGCGTGTTCCTCTGGCGCCGGGCGGTCGCGTTGGACCCGCCCGCCGGTTCCGGGAGCGTCAACGGTGCGGACAACAATGAAGGTCGGGATTGGGGTGGGGCTGGTCGTTTTGGCGGGTGCGGGTGGATGGTACGCGGTTGGCCGCCCCACCCCGGACCGAATGATTGCTGCCCTGCCTTTTACCAGCGCGAAACCTGCGGCCGAACCGGAGGACCCGCCGCTGGAGATCCGGATCGTCACCGCCCGCAAGGTTCAGGTCCCGATCAGCTTCACCTATACGGGCACCATCATCTCGCAGCAGGACGCCACGCTCCAGGCGCGGGTGACCGGCAACGTCATGGAGCGGCCCTTCGAGCCGGGCGGTCACGTCAAGAAGGGACAGGTGCTCTTTCGCATCGATCCCCGCCCGTTCGAGGTGGCACTCCAGACCGCCAAGTCGCAACAGGCCCAGGCCCAGGCGCAACTCACCTTCGCGCAGGCAGAGGTCGACCGCACCGAATCCTTGGCCGACAAGGGCTACGCCACCGAGCAACGCTTCCAGCAGCTGCAATCGAATCGGACCTCCGCCGTCGCGCAGGTGCAGGGGGCGGAAGCCGCGATGGCCCGGCAGAACCTGAACCTCGATTACGCGATCGTGAACGCTCCCTTCGACGGACGTGCCAGCCTCTCGACCATCAATCCGGGCGACCTCGTCATCGAGAACCAGACGCAGCTGGTCTCGGTGGTCCAGCTCGATCCGATCGACATCCAGATGGCGCTCTCGGCGGAGGATTCCGAGGCGGTCCGGGCGGCGATGAAGGACGGCGGCATCACTGTCGCGGTCCTCGATGCCGAGGGTAAGCCCGTGCGCGAGGCCAAGATCTACCAGCTCGACAACCGCTTCGATCCCCGTACCGCCCGCCGCCTCGTCCGCGCCCTGATGCCGAATGACGACGAACGCTTCCTGCCGGGTCAGTTCGTCCGCGCCAGCATCCGGACCGGCACCAAGGACAGGCTACTGGTTCCGACCGCCTCCCTCGACGCGCAGCTGGCGCAGCAGATCGTCTACGTCGTCGACGCCAGCGGAACGGTTCAGCAGAGGCCCGTCACCACCGGTGACACCTATGGCGAGAACACCGCGATCCTCGACGGTCTCTCCGACGGCGACCGGGTCGTGGTCGATCACCTCCAGGAGATGCGTCAGGACCTCAAAGTCCTGGTGCAATCGGCGGGCGAGATCGAACCGGAGCGAAAGCCCGATGATGCGGCCGTGCCGGCATCGGGCAAACCCGGCTGAGCGTTGGGCTCGATGCCACCGCCTGATGTTCCTCCCGCCCCCACCCGACATTGCCGTTACATTGCTGGTCCCCCATGTCGAACCTCCGTTCCGCGGCCGCTGTGGCCGCCCTCCTCGCCGTTGGCATAGCACCCACGAGCGCGACCTCTTCCGAGTGCCGGACTACACGCGCAGCGTATGGTGCTCTTGAACACGGCATGAGCTACCGACGCGCCGTCGAGATCCTCGGCTGCCACGGGCGGGCGGTGACCAGCATGAGGATCGGCAAGACTCACCGGTCGACCTACTCTTGGCGCGGGACTGGCAGCTACGGTGCGAACCTCACCCTGTCGTTCCGCAACGGATATCTGACGAGCAAGTCGCAGCTTGGACTGAACTGATAGCCGGATCGGCTTTCGTCAAAGCATAGCTCGCGGGCGGGCGCAGCGGTGATCATCTATATTATCGCACATACCTGCCTGCGATTCGCTACGACGTGGTCCTGGGAACCCGCGTCGAACGTGAATTGAGTTTCCCCAAGCTGGCTGCAAGCTCTGCCTTGGATTTCGAAACAGCACCGGAAACGGTGGTGAAACACCGCTCCTGCAGCGCCCCGGAGAGGTCCGTCAGCGCGTCCTCAAGCTGACCCGTGAGGGACATACTCGCCGAGGCTCGACAGCGCGCGATTGGCGATGTCCGCGAGCCGCTCGGCAGTCGGCTGGTCGACATGGCGAAGCAGGATGCCGAGGGTCCCGATGTACCAGCAGGAAGACATTGAGATAGGGCCGTAGCCCTCCTTTCACGTCGACCAGGGTCAGGTTGAGAAGATCGAACTTGCGCGGATGCAGATCCCGCGCTTCCTCGGTCCCGTCCGCCTCACCCTGCCGTTCCGCTCTCCCGCTCATGCTCTCACGACGCTTGTTCCCGTTCCGCTATGACGGGAGCCACGAGCCTCTCGAGCAGGCGGGGGCTGCCCATGGTGCGTAGGGTGAACATGGGTGCTGATCCTTGGACGGGCGTATGAAGGGGGACTCAGTTTGACGCCTGGATGATCGCGCGGTCGACGTTCACCCGGGCCGACCAGTCCTTGGCGCTGTCCTGGCCCTTGAGGGACACGAGGCGGGTGCCGCTGACGTCGACGTTCCTGAAGTCGGCCCCGGCGAGGGCCGCACCGGTGAGGGTCGCTCCCGACAGGTCGGCCCCCATTGGCACCACGTCGGTCAGGTCGGCGTCGATCAGGTCTGCGTATTCCAGGCGCGAGCGACCGAGGCTCACCCCTTCAGGTTGGCGCCCTTCAGGTTCACCGAGGTATTCAGGAACCGGTATCTCGCTGAGCGCCTCGCAGGACACAGTCTTTAGGCCCGTGTGTCTTGCTCTAGGCCCGTGTCTCGACACCGACGTCCGACGCGGCATGGCGCCCAATCCTACCGAATACGGACCCCATAAGCCGGCATGATCCTAGTTCGGGATCAACTCGCGGGCGGGACCGCCGGTCTCCTGGCCACGGGCCTGGGCATAGCCGGGCAGAGCGGGGTTCTTGACGTTTCCGCTGTCGGTGTCCGGCCCGCCGAGCCGGTACGCCGACTGCGCAGGCGCCAGGATCGAGCCGGTGTTCGCCGGGCTTTCCGTCTGATGCGGGACCGTTCGGGCTTCGGAGACCCCAGTTAGGGCGGCGAGAGTGCAGGCGGACGCAAAAAAGACGGCTGAAAAGGTCTTGATCATCATCATGTCAGGTCTCCAGTGTTTCCCGCTCGATTCAACATCATCAAGCAGCGATGCCGGACAGACGACGTCTTCGGCTGCTTATTCCATGCCCTGTCGAAAAATTCTGTCCTCATGATCGGGACCATATCGCGTGATCGAATAATCGATGCCGAGTGCGAATTTGTTCGTGCGGATTTGGAATAATCACGATTTCGCAGCGTCCATGCCTCCGTAGCCAGCCCCGGAAGATCTCCGGTCCGGCTGGTGCGAATGCAGGAGCCCCGCCCATGCCAGAAGACCGGACATGACGGACATGATGCGCCTCATCGAGCCGCTGATCCCAGCGCTACGCCGCTATGCGCGGGCCCTCCTGCGCAATCCGACCGATGCGGACGATCTGGTGCAGGACTGTTTGGAGAAGGCAGTCAGTCGCTGGCACCAACGCCAGGCCGACGGCGATGCCCGGACCTGGCTCTTCGCGATTCTCCACAACCTCGCCATGACGCAGATGCGCCAGCGCGCCCGACGCGGGGCTCACATGCCGATCGAAGACACGGCGGAGGCGAACCTCGCGGTGGCGCCGACGCAGGAGAGCGGCCTGCGCCACCGGGACCTGATGACGGCGCTGGACGCCCTGCCGGAAGAGCAGCGCAGTGTGCTCCTGCTGGTGACGGTGGAGGGCCTGTCCTACGCCGAGACCGCCGAAATCCTCGCCATTCCGACCGGGACCGTGATGTCCCGCCTGTCCCGGGCTCGGGACCGAATGATCCAGTTGATGGACGGCACCGAAGCTGCCGTCTCTGCCAAGCGCCCGCTCCTGCGGAGGGTGAAATGATCATGCGACCGATCTGCGAAGACGATCTCCAGGGCCTCGTGGACGAGCGGCTCGATACCGCCCGGAGGAACGAGGTCGAGGCCTATCTCGATGCCCATCCCGGGGCGTGGGCGCGGGTCGAGCGCATGATCGCCCTGCGCGAGGACATGCGGGCCGCCTTCGCGCCCATCGCCGCCGAGCCGGTGCCGGCCCGGCTCAACCTGACGCGCATCGCCGAGGCGCGCCGCCGGCCGGCACGTCCGGTCTGGCAGGCGATGGCGGCGGGGCTGCTGCTGCTCGTCGGAGGCGCCGGTGGCTGGGGCCTGCGCGAAGTGGTCTCGTCCGTGCCCACCGGTATCGAGGCGCTGGCTCAGTCCGCGAGCATGAACTACGCGGTCTATGCGCCCGACCATACCCGCCCCGTCGAACTCGCCGCCGCCGACCGGGGCGAACTCGCCGGCTGGTTCTCCGCCCGGATGAAGCGGCCGGTCGCCGTGCCGGACCTGAGCGGCTCCGGCTACCGCCTCATGGGCGGGCGTCTCGTCGCAACGCCGCAGGGGCCCGCCGGGCTGCTGATGTACGACGATGGGCACGGCGCGCGCTTCGTCATGCTGATGCGGCCCATGAGCGTTCCCGGCGACGCGCCGATGCGCGCCCACACGACGGAGACGTCGAACGGCTACGCCTGGGCCCAGGACGGGCTCGGCTACAGCCTCGTGGGTGCGGCCGACCCCACGATCCTGCACCCGCTCGCCAACGAGATCCGCCGCGCCACGGCGAAAGCCAGCTGAAGGTCCGATATGTCCCTCCTCAACGACCTCGCCGGGGCCGATCCGGGCCTGAGCCCGCGTTCAACCTATTTCCGCCTCGCCGCCATCGGGGTGCTCGTCGCCGGCACGACGGGGGCCTTCGCCTATGCCGGCGGCTGGCTCTCTCCCGGTGACCTGATCCAGGCGCGGATCGTCGATCGCTTCGAGCAGGTGAATGGCCCCCATCCGGGCTTTCGGCGCAATCACGCCAAGGGGCTCTGCCTCGCCGGGCGCTTCGAGAGCAGCGGCCGAGGCGCGCGCGTGTCGATGGCGTCGCTGTTCGGCGCGGGCCGGGTGACGCCCGTCACCGGTCGCATCGCACTGGCGGGCGGCCAGCCCTACGCGGCGGACGCGGCCACGACGGTGCGCAGCCTCGCGCTGCGGTTCCACCTTCCCGACGGCGAGGAATGGCGCACCGGCAACAACGACATCCCGGTCTTCCCGGTCCGCACCCCGGAGGCATTCTACGCGCAGCTCCTCGCCGCCAAACCCGATCCGGCCACGGGCAAGCCCGATCCCGAGGCGCTCAAGGCGTTCTTCGCCGCGCATCCCGAGAGCGCGAAAGCGGCGGCCCTGATCAAGGCGCGGACGATCACATCCGGCTTCGCCGACGACACCTTCCGGAGCCTGAACGCCTTCCGGTTCATCGCCGCGGACGGCACCCGGACGCCCATACGCTGGGCGTTCGTGCCGGAACAGGCCGCCTCGGTGGAGAGCCCAGCCGAGCGCGCTCGCGCGGACAAGAACGTTCTGTTCGACGACTTCGACTCTGCCGTCCGCCGGGCGCCCGTGCACTGGCGCCTCGTCGTCACCCTCGGTCAGCCCGGCGACCCTACGGCAGATGCGACGCTTCCCTGGCCGGTCGAGCGGCGGAACCTCGACATCGGGACCGTGATCGTCGCCGCGACGCAGCCGGAAGCGGCTGGCAATTGCCGGGACGTCAATTTCGACCCCCTCGTCCTGCCCGCCGGCATCATCGGATCGGACGATCCGCTGCTCAGCGCACGCTCGGCGGCCTATTCGCAATCCTTCACGCGCCGCGCCGGCGAACCGAAGGCGCCGAGCGCCGTCCACGACACCTCCGCTTCAGGAGCCGGATTGTGAGCCACACCGCGCGATTCAACCGGCCGGCCAAGCTGCTGCACTGGACCATGGCGGGCCTGATCTTCGCCATGCTGTTCATCGGCGTGGCGATGATGACCTCGTTGGCGCATTACCACACCCTGGTCGCGCTGCATCGCCCTCTCGGAATGGGCATCCTCATTCTTGCGGTGCTGCGCCTGCTCAACCGCTGGCGCCATCCGCCGCCCGAACTGCCATTGGACCTTCCAGGCTGGCAGCGGCGGGCGGCTCTTGTCTCGCACACCCTGCTTTACGGGCTGATGCTCGCGCTGCCGCTGCTCGGCTGGGCGATGCTGTCGGCGGCCGGCTATCCGATCGGGCTCGCCGGCTCCCTCGTCTTGCCGCCGATCCTGCCGCGCGATCCCAGCCTTTATGCGTGGCTCCGTCCGCTTCACACAATCCTGGCCTACACCCTGTTCGGTCTCATCCTCGCTCATCTGGGGGCGGCTCTGATGCATGGGCTGATCCGCCGGGATGGCGTCTTCTCCAGCATGGTCACGCGCCCGACGGCAGCCGGGTCCCGATAACGTCGAGGCAGGCTGCGAGGCGAAACACGATGGACGATCGCGAAACAGGCAGGGTGCTCATCGCCGGTGGCGGCATCGCAGGCCTCGCCATGCGGCGGGCGCTGCGGCGGCGCGGGCTGCCGTCGCTCACCCTCGAGCGTCGGGGGGAGCCGGCGGATGCGGGCCTCGCCATCAATCTGCCGAGCAACGCGGTCCAGGCTCTCGGCCAACTCGGCTTGGGGGAAGCCCTGCGCAGGGTCGGCTCGCCCGTTCGTCGGCGCGAGTACCGCACCGAAAGCGGGCGTCTCCTCTTCGCCGTCGACGAGACGGCGTTCTGGGGCGAGGAGGCACGGCCACATTGCCTCCGTCGCGCCGACCTGCTGCGCCTTCTGACGCTCGACCTCGACCCGGGCGACATCCGACGCGCATGCGAGGTCGCCGCCGTCAGGCAGGGGCCGCACGGCGTCACGGCCGAATGCGGGGACGGGCGTGTCGAAACCGGGCGACTGCTCGTCGGCGCGGACGGGGTGCATTCGCGGGTCCGACGCAGCGTGCTCGGCGGTCGTGCGCCCGATGCGGCGATGCTGGCCCCGGCGAGCTGACGCCTCATGGCGCCGAATCCGGGCCTCGACGCCTGGACACTCTGGGCAGGATCGGATGGATTGTTCCTGCTCATCCCCGTCGACCGGGGCGAGGTCTATGGCTGGGTCTCCGTTGGCAAGGCTGCCGGACAGGGGCATGACTTGGCCGCCTCGCGCGCTGCCTTCGCATCGTTCCCGCGTCTCGTCCGCGACACCCTCGGGTCGGTCTTGGCTCGGCCAAAAGCGCTCTATCACTCACCGCTCGAAGAGGTTCGGATCCCGAGCTGGACCCGAGATCGGGTGGTGCTGGTGGGAGATGCCGCCCATGCGACGGCGCCCGTCTGGGCCCAGGGCGCCGCCCTCGCCCTGGAAGACGCGCTTGTGCTGAGCGCTCTGCTCGCGGAGCGGGCGGACTGGGGCACGGTGGGTACAAATTACGACGCGCTGCGCCGGCATCGCGTGGCCCATGTCCAGGCCATGACCGATCGCCTGTCCCGCACCGCGCGGATGCCGGGCTGGGCCAGAAACCTCCTGCTTCCCGTGATCGGCCCGCGCAGCTACCGCGCCACGTACTCTCCACCCGCAAACCGGTCTCGGCGTGAGTCTGGCTACGGCGATTCAGGTTATCCCCAGGATCGCAGGGCTGCCCCCGACCATGTGAATCAGGCGAACGTTCCCGGACGGGGGCGCGTCGGACGGAGAGATGAGATCCCTCGCCGACGATGACGACCGTCGTGTCCCCCGTCTCCGAGTGACCGCTTCCGGGGGAGCCATGACGGATGGCGTGGTCGGATGGCTTTCTGCTTGTCTCCTTCGGGGTGTAGAGCCGAGAAAGCCGCACTCCCAACAGCCGGTTGCCGGGCGGGCTAGACCGTCACTTCCTCAGCGGCACGCCCTTGGTGGTGAAGCGCGGCGCGCCCGGATGGCGCATGGGGCGCAGCTGGCCTCCCACCTTGCCTCCCGCCTTGCCCGAGCCCGTTCCCGGCGGCTGCGAGAGCGGAATGAGCTGGTCCGGCCTCGGCCCGATGAGATCCGCGCGGCCCATCGCCCGCAGCGCCTCGCGCAACAGCGGCCAGTTCTCCGGGTCGTGGTAGCGCAGGAACGCCTTGTGCAGCCGGCGCTGCCGCATCCCCTTGATCGCATCGACCGGCTCGCTGCCGCCGCGCCGCACGCCCTGCAACGGATTGATCTCGGTGTGATACATCGTCGTGGCGGTCGCCATGGGCGAGGGCAGGAACGTCTGGACCTGATCGGCGCGATAGTCGTTCTTCTTGAGCCAGACGGCGAGGTTCATCATGTCCTCGTCGGTGGTGCCCGGATGCGCCGCGATGAAGTACGGGATCAGGTAGTATTTCTTGCCGGCCTTCTTGGCGGCGGCGTCGAACATCTCCTTGAAGCGGTCGTAGGTGCCGATCCCCGGTTTCATCATCAGGTCGAGGGGGCCGCGCTCGGTGTGCTCGGGCGCGATCTTGAGACGGCCACCGACGTGGTGGGTCACGAGTTCCTCGACGTATTCGGGGCTTCGGACCGCGAGGTCGTAGCGCACGCCTGAGGCGACCATCACCTTCTTGACGCCCTCCACCTCGCGGACCTTGCGATAGAGCCGGATCAGGTCGTCGTGCGAGGTGTTCAGGTTAGGGCAGATGTCGGGAAAGACGCAGGAGGGCAGCCGGCACGCCGCCTCGATCTTCGGGTCCTTGCACGCCATCCGGTACATGTTGGCCGTCGGCCCGCCGACATCCGAGATCACGCCGGTGAAGCCCGGCGTCTTGTCGCGGATCAGCTCGATCTCGCGCAGGATCGAACCTTCCGAGCGGTTCTGGATGACGCGGCCCTCGTGCTCGGTGATGGAGCAGAAGGTGCAGCCGCCGAAGCAGCCGCGCATGATCGTCACCGAGAACTTGATCATGTCCCAGGCGGGGATCTTCGCGTCGCCGTAGGAGGGATGGGGCGCGCGGGCGTAGGGCAGGTCGTAGACCGCATCCATTTCCTCGCTGGAGAGCGGGATCGGCGGCGGGTTCAGCCAGAGGTCGCGGTCGCCGTGGCGCTGGACGAGGGGGCGGGCGTTGCCGGGGTTGGCCTCCCGGTGCAGCACCCGCGAGGCGCGGGCATAGGCCTCCTTGTCGTCCTTGACCTCGTCGTAGGCGGGGAGCCGGATCACGGTCTCGCCGCCTTTGCGGGCAGCGGCCTCGTCGGCCGAATCGAGATCGTCGGCGGGCAGCTCGGTGTAGTGCTCGGGCACGCGGCGGAACAGGGCGACGCCCCGGACGGAGTCGAGCTCATGCGGCGCCTCGCCGGCCGCGAGGCGGCTGGCCACCTCGACCACGGCGCGCTCGGCGTTGCCGTAGAGGAGCAGATCGGCCTTGGCGTCCGCTAGGATCGAGCGGCGCACCTTGTCGGACCAGTAATCGTAATGGGCGATGCGGCGGAGCGACGCCTCGATGCCGCCGAGGATGATCGGCACGTCCTTGTAGGCCTCGCGGCAGCGCTGCGTGTAGACGATGGTGCAGCGGTCCGGGCGGGCGCCGCCTTCCCCACCCGCCGTATAGGCGTCGTCGCTTCGCAGGCGGCGGTCCGCCGTGTAGCGGTTCACCATCGAATCGAGATTGCCGCCGGTGACGCCGAAGAACAGCCTCGGCCGGCCCAGCGCCTTGAACGGCTCCGCCGATTGCCAGTCGGGCTGCGCGATGATGCCGACCCGGAATCCCTGCGATTCGAGCAGCCGGCCGATGATGGCCATCCCGAAGCTCGGATGATCGACATAGGCGTCGCCCGTCACCAGGACGATGTCGCAGGCATCCCACCCGAGCCTGTCCATCTCGGCGCGGCTCATAGGCAGGAACGGCGCCGCTTTCCCGTAAAGCGGCAGCTTGCAGGCGAGGGGAGCCGGGGATCGACTCGCGGAAACTTGGAGGTCCATGGGGATGTCCATAAACCGCCAGGGCCGCGAGCTCAACGAAGAGCGAGGGGGCCGGGCGCCGCGACCTCGTCGAAGCGCCTGAGACGTGACTCCGGTCTGCGCCGGAGGCGGAACTCGGGCACGGCTGGGCAGCGGGTGTTCCTCTACCGTCTCGCATTCGGCCTGCCGCGGTGTCTGTCCGACGTCCGCTCACGCACATCGGAGCGCGCCGTCAGCCTTTGCGGGACGCGCCTTGGCTCGCTTCAGCGTCCAGCGAGCATCGCGATCCTTCTGAGCGAGTTTTTCGGCTTGGCCGCCCATTCCTCCGGGACCCGGCCTTCCTTTAGAGCCGCCTTCTCCGCGTCGGTGTTGCGTTGGCGCGGGGCCGCGATGATCGGAGCGTCGATGATCTGCCCCGACATTGCGAGGTAGCTCTTGCCCTTCAGCCAGGCGTCGAAGGCGGCAAAGAGCTCCTCGATTGCTCCGCTCGGGTTAGCTGCTCTCGGAACAGCCACACCGTCTTGGCGTCGGGCACCGCGTCCTCGAAGCCGAGACCGAGGAAGCGCATGAACGAGAGCCGATCCCGGATCGACCCGAAGGGCGCGGAGCGAAACTCCATGGCGTCGTCCGACAGCGTGTAGAGCGTCTGAAGGATCGGGTCTTGAACATCAGCGCCGGGTCGTAGGGCAGGCGGCCACCCCTCGATCCATCGGACCGCTTCAGCGCGGTCGCCGGCTTCGGCCGGAACGCCTCGAAATCGATCAGGGCCGCGAGCGTCACCAGAGGATCGCCGCTCTCGGACAGCCGCTGATAGCGCTCATCCAGATCGAAGACCCCCGGCTGACCCATTCGAGCCTCCCACGCCGATAGCATCAGGGAATCACGGCACCGCCCCGCATGGAAGGGGCATTTCGAGGTGTCCGGCGTGCCCCGAGAACTCTCGGCCAGTCAGTACCGCCACCAGGATGCCCGAGCAGCCGGGCACGGCGTAAACCCATCAGAAAAGCCAATGCCGTTTGTGATGAGCCTATTCAGGTCAATGATTACGAAATCCGGCCCAACATCGGCCACATCGTCTGAACGAACCGAAGCCGCGAGAACGACGTCGTCCCTTCCTGGCTATGCGATCTGCCGGCGGTGGAACGGTTAGCTCAAGGACCCGACTGGGAAGTGAATACCGGCTCTGGCGAATTACGCCACACCCTTGCCGGATAGGCCGCGCGGCCCTCCGAGAACGAGGATGCCGCTGAAGACCAGGGCGGTCGTGATCACGGCGAACATCGTATGTGGGCCGTTGGCCGCGAGAATGGGCAGCAGAACGATCGGCGCTAGTGCGGAGGAGACCCGGCCGCCCGCCCAGGCGTAGGCGAGCGCCCTGGCGCGCACGGACGTCGGCAAGATTTCCGTCGTGTAGATCACCAGGATGCCGCCATAGGTCGCTGCAGCCGTGTTGAACGCGATGCCGGACAGAACCAAGGCGGAGAAAGTGCTGCTAGAGGCGAAGACCGTGCCAAGCATCGCCATCGTCCCTGCCAAGGCGACAAGGCAGGCGCGCCGCTCCAGGCGGTCAATGACGAGGGCAGTGAGGGTGGTTCCCAGGAGCGGACCCAAAAGCGATAAGGCTCCGAAGATGAGGGATTGATCGACCCGGAACCCCTTCTGCAGCATCACGACCGAGCTGAGCAGGGGAAACCCCAAGGTTGCCCAAGGGGCGACGGTGTAGAGGGCGATGAACAGGACTGTTCTGCGCCTCTGCGCAGGCGCAGAGTATGGCGCGTCCAACCCGACCCGCAGAACGCTCCCTGGCACCGGAGCGATCTCGTCCAAGCTCGCTGACGGCGCGATCCGGGCCGCATGCTCGAAGCGTCGACAGACGCGGTCGGCCTCCACAGTGCGTCCGACCGAGGCGAGCCAGCGTGGCGACTCAGGCATCAGCCCGAACAGCACGGCCCCCAAGACAGCCAGGACCGCGCCGAGTCCGAGCACCCAACGCCACGGCTCGACCCCGAGGGGCGGCGTGAGTGCGAGGGCGTAAACGAGACCGATCACGGCGACCCCACCGAGGGAGCCGAGACCACTACACACTAACAGCATCGCGCCACGCCTGCGCGGTGGCATCACGTCGGCAAGGTAGGTTGCGGCCAGCGGGGGAAAACCGCCGATGGCGAAACCCGACAAGGCGCGCGCGAGTGTCAGCGACGCTAGACCGGGGCTCAAGGCAGCAGCCAGCGATCCGGCGGCCATTAAGCCGAGTGAAGCTTGGAGCGCGCGCCGACGCCCGAAGCGGTCGCCAAGCATGCCGAAGATGGGCGCGCCCACCGCCCCGCCTGCAAAGACTGAGGCGAGAAGCAGGGACAGACTGCCACGCGGCATGTTGTAGGGGGGCGCCGTGAAGATCGCCGCGAAGGCATTGCTCAAGGCGACTTCGGCGACGTCCGTGAAGAGACCGAAGATGCAGACGGCGAGAATTGCCCCGTGGAGGTGTGTCAGTGGTAGAACGTCGAGCCTTCGCGCAATCACCGCCATGGAGCCGGCTGCACACTTGTCCGGACCGTCGTCTATCGAGATGACGTCGCTTTGGGCTAGGATCAACGGGATGGCTCCAGTACCGAGCCGGCCTACGATCCGGCCCGATGATGGATGGCGATAACCGGATGCAAGGCGTTGCGGAAGGCGATTTTCATCAACGCGGTTTTGCGTATCAGGAGACCATATTTAAGTTCACTTGATCCTCCCCCCGATTACACGGACACGGGGTTAGCTTGCGTTCTGTTCGACCCGCTCGGGTGCGATGTAACCGAGTGCCGAGTGAACGCGCTGTCGGTTGTAGGATCCTGCGATGTAGGCGAACAGGTCGCGTCGGGCCTCGTCCCGGGTCGCCCATCGTCGCTGGTGGACGAGCTCGACCTCGAGGGTATGGAAGAAGCTCTCCATCGGGGCGTTATCGTAGCAGCAGCACGTCCGGCTCATGGAGGGCGTCGCCTTAACGTCGGCACGCTGCGCTCTGTAGTTCTCGGCCGCGTATTGGCTGCCGCGATCCGAGTGACAGATGAGGCCGGCCCCCCGGTCGTTGCCGTTGGGTCGCCATCATCAGGGCGGCCTGCGTCAGCTCGGTCCGCATACGATGCCCGTCATGGATACGCCGGACGTCGTCGAGGAGTTGACGGTTCGGCACCGACCGAGCGCTCTCGGGGCGGGAACGCCAGTCGTCATAGCCGCCGGGGGAGACTTCGAGCACGCGGCACATGAGACGCACCGGCCAGATGCTCGCATGCTGATCGATGAAGGCGAACGTCACTTTGGCATCTCCGCGAAGATGCCGATCGCTTTTTTTGGGACGTCGCGCTCCATGCGCGTCCGATCGAGCTCACGCCGCAGACGGGCGATCTCGGCGGCCTGGTCGGAGGGGGAAGCCACCGGGCTCGCAAGCGCGGATCCCTGCGATCCTGCTGCCCGCGGTGGTGAAGAGCCTCCCATCAGCGCCGTGCGCCACGGCCTCAGCATCGAGGGTTGGATCCCAAGTTCGGCCGCGATCTACATCTGCGGCCGGCCGCTGCTTTCCAGCAGGGCCACCGCCTCGCGTTTGAACTCGGGCGTGACACCGAAGGTGCGGCGAAGCAAACTCGCGTCGCCTCTTGGCCATCAAACACCTTCCCCGCCCGTAACGAGCGTATCAGGGGCGTCCGTGAAATCAGGGGAGGATCAGCGAGCACGTTCCTCATGAAGTGGACTCCGCGTCGGCACTCTTCTCCATGAGGCCACGCAGGGTCATCATCTCGCCGGCAATCGCCGATAACCGCCTCTCAGCTACACCAATGCCTGGGACACGACCGGTGACGTCCCCCGCATGCCATCCGGATGTCCGTGCGGTTTCCTCCGCACACCCGCCTCCCGCACGCGCATCTCCCACGACGCCGGTCGCTCGAACGTTCAGGCGGCGGCGGACCGGCACAAGGCCGTGCCGTCCCGGATCATGAAGTTCACCAGCGTCGGCGACACGCCGTTCTCGCGGGCGAGAACGGTCTGGGGAATGCCGTCGATCCTGTGGGCCAGGAAGACCCTGCGCGTGCGCTCGGAGGTCGTCTCCAGGGCGGCCAGCGCAGCCTTCAGGGCCTGGCACTGTTCCAGCCGGTCGTGGGGGCAGGCGCAGGGGGCGGCGACCGAATCGGCCTGCTCGTCCGGCACGAAGCGGCAACGCTCGCGGATCGCCCGACGCGCCCAGTCGATGGCCGCATTCCGGACCATCCGGCGCAGGTAGTGGAGGGGTGCCTCGACCCGCCTGCCGTGGAGAGCCTCGTCACCGGTTTCCTCGCACAGCTTGAGGACCACTTCCTGAACCACGTCCTCGGCCGCCGAGCGGTCGCGGAGAATTTGCGTCGCGTAGGCGACGAGCCCCGCCTGCTCGGCGATGAGCGCCGCGAGCAGGGGCGCGCCGATGCCGCCTCGCGACGAATGCGGATGAGGCGGATGAGTCTGTGCCATGGACGACCTTCTCGTGATGCCCGCTCGTGATGCTCGGACCGTCGGGAAGACGTGAGAGATGTCCGAGCAACCCGACATTCCCGCTCTATGCTCAGGCTAAAGAGGCAACTCGCGCCGACTTACAAGGTGGCATTGACCAGAAAATATTTGAATTAGAAGTCTTCTAAACTCAGACGACGATGCTTTTATTTAGATCTGGACAAGGATTCATCGCATCCCGGAAGGAGTTATGCTGATTCGAAACGCTGAATCCGCACCAACTGCCTTCATGCATAGGTCGGCGCCATCCCCTGCATGCGAGGCATCGTATTCCGATCGTGATCGGTTGCGTCGACGTCAGCATGCACGCAGGGCGCACCGAAGGCCAGCCCGGCTGGTCTCGGGTGGTCCAGGGCCGAAGCGGCCTCGTCCGATCATGACGAGATCGATGCGCGCGCTTAAATTTCCGGCATGCTCGGGCGTCCTGTCTCCAGAAGGCGTCCCGCTCGCGGATGCCGGTTCAGGCGGACGACGAGACGCGATGCTCCAGGCAACACTTCCCTTTCGATGCGGCGAGGCGACAGGCCGTCCCGTCGAGGTCTTTCGCGACGGCGACCGGCTGAGCGTCGTCTCCGATGGACGGGTCGGCCTGCGCCTGAGGCTCCAGGAGCGGAATGGGCACGGCCTGCACCTCTCGTTCGAGGAACCCGCGAGG
This sequence comes from Methylobacterium marchantiae, assembly GCF_042679825.1. Lineage (NCBI taxonomy): Bacteria > Pseudomonadati > Pseudomonadota > Alphaproteobacteria > Hyphomicrobiales > Methylobacteriaceae > Methylobacterium > Methylobacterium marchantiae. The sequence goes on from NZ_JBHTND010000038.1 coordinate 18,223, forward strand.
CCCGATCCGGCGGAGGCGCTGGCCGGCGTGACGGCGGCCTTCGAGATGGTCTCTGCGACGCATCCAGAAGCAGAGCGGATCGGGCTCGATCCGGCGAGCTTCGCCACCCTCGCCGAGGATCTCACGGCGCGCGGGCTCGCAATGCGGGAAGGCGATGCACTGGCCGTCGATCCGACGATGCTGTGGCAGCGCCCGGAGCCCTGGCTCGCCAGCCTCGTGTCGCGCGACTTTCCGGCTCGCCCGGTGATGAGCGGCGGCAAGCGCCATCCGCAGCGGCCACCCAAGCCCACGGGCGCGATCTATTCCCGCTTCATCCCCTGGCTCGGGGAGGCCGTGGCGTTCCGAGCCGCCACGCTCGACGACGTCGACACCCTGCATCGCTGGTTCAACGATCCGGTGGTCGATGCGGCCTGGGGCGAGGCCGGCCCGCGCGCCAAGCACGAGGCCTATCTCGCGGGCCTCATCGCCGACCCGCACATGATCCCGATGATCGGGACGATCGGCGGTGAACCGTTCGGCTATTTCGAGATCTACTGGGCCAAGGAAAACCGCCTCGCGCCGTTCTACGACGTGCAGGATTACGACCGCGGCTGGCATGTCCTGATCGGCGAGAGCCGGTTCCGCGGCAAGGCCTACATCTCGGCCTGGCTGCCCTCGCTGATGCACGCGCTCTTCCTCGACAACCCGCGCACGGAGCGGATCGTCGGCGAGCCCAAGGCCGACCATGTGCAGCAATTGCGCAACCTGGAACGGTCGGGCTTCGCCCGGATCAAGACCTTCGATTTTCCGCACAAGCGCGCGGCCCTGGTGATGCTCCTGCGCGAGCGCTTCTTTTGCGAGAGGCTGTGGTCGCCGGCGGGCGGACTTCCCGCTTCGCCCGAAACCCTCGGCCAGCTGCCGGGCTGACGGGCACCGTCAGCGGGAGGCGAGGTAGGCGCGCCAGCCACCATGCGCGGTGACCTCCTCGGCGCCCCTGACCGCATGGGATTCGCACAGGAAGCCGGAGACGTCGGAGCCGTCCTCCAGGGTGATCTTGCCGATACCGAGGGGGGCAGGGATCGCGGCGGTGAAGCGGCCGAAGCCGGCCGGCGGCAGGGCCCAGATCTCGATCTCCAGGCCGCCGCCGGCGAAGCCCGGCTCGTGGATCAGCCCGGGCTTGGCCGGTCGGGTGCCGGGCAGGGCGTAGAGGCGATATGCGCTCGAGGTCCGCGCGGCCCGCACCATCCGGCCGCCGAGATCGGTGAGTTGGTGATTGAGCGGCAGACCCGAGAGATGGGCGCCCACCACCGCGATGGCGATCTCGTCCGCCTCGGGGGCGGGGACCCGGCTCGCTTCGGGCAGGATCGCGTCACGCGCGATCCCCATTCCGCTCGCCGCCGCGCGGTGGAGCGCATCGGCCCAGTAGCCGAGCGCCTCGTCGCTGAAGCCGGGACCGACCAGGGTGACGCCGCCGGGCAAGCCATCGGCGCCGAAGCCGCCCGGCACCGCGATCGCGGCGAGTCCGAGGAGGTTGGCGAAGTTGGTGTAATGGCCGAAATGGCTGTTGAGGCGGATCGGGTCGGCCAGCATCTCCTCCACCGTGTAGGTGGTGGGGGAGGTCGGCAGGAGCAGGATGTCAACCTCCGCCCAGGTCGCCTCGGTGCGCCGCCGCAGGGCCTCGAACGCGTAGCGGCCCTCGAACGCATCGACGGCGCTGTAGCCCCTGGCGGAGTCGACGATGCTCCTCACGCTCGGATCGAGGGCATCGGCATTCCCGGCGAAGAACCCGGCGATGGCGGCCAGGCGCTCGGCGACCCACGGCCCGTTGTAGAGCAACGTCGCGATCTCGCGGAACGGCGCGTAATCGAACGGCACCGCCACGGCGCCGAGCCCTTCGAGGCGGGCGATGGCAGCGTCGTAGAGGGCCTCGCGCTCGGCATCGCCATAGAACTCGCGCTCGTCCGCGGCCGGCACGCCGAAGCGCAGACCCTTGGCGGGGAGGGGATGCGGCACCGCATGCCGTGAGAACGGATCGGTGGCGTCGAACCCCTCCGCGATGCGACGGATCTCGAGCCCGTCGCCGACGCTGAACGCGAACACGCTGATGCAGTCGAGGCTGCGGCAGGCGGGGACGAGACCCGTCGTGCTGAACAGGCCCGGCGTCGGCTTGATGCCGACGAGGTTGTTGAACATCGCCGGCACCCGGCCCGAACCGGCGGTGTCGGTCCCGAGGGAGAAGCTCGCGAGCCCCGCGGCCACGGCCACCGCCGAGCCGGAGCTCGACCCGCCCGAGACATGCGCGGCGCTGAACACGCTGCGCGGCGCGCCGTAGGGCGAGCGGGTCCCGTTGAGACCGGTGGCGAACTGGTCGAGATTGGTCTTGGCCGTGCAGAACGCCCCCGCCGCTTTGAGGCGCGCCACGACCTCGGCATCCGCTTTCGCATCGTAGGCGAAGGCCGGGCAGGCCGCCGTCGTCGGCAGGCCGGCCACATCGATATTGTCCTTCACCGCGAAGGGGACGCCCCAGAGCGGAAGCGAGTTCGGCTCGGGATGACGCGCCATCAGGTCTTCGGCCGCCGCCACCAGGGCCGCGCGATCGAGCGCCGTGATGAAGATGGCGGGGTCGTTCGAGGCCGCCATGCGGTCGGCGACCGCCTCCGCGAGGGCGACGGGGGTGAGGCGTCCCGATGCGTAGAGATCGCGCAGGGTGCAGAGGTCGAGAATGGTCGGCAGCATGTCGGTCGGCTCTCTCACCCACTCAGATCTCTTCGATGATGGCGACGAGGTCGCCGCCGCGCAGGGTCCGCCCCGGCTTCACCCAGACCTCACGCACGATTCCCGCCACCGGCGACGCGACGGCGATCTCCATCTTCATCGATTCGAGGATGGCCACCGTCTCGCCCGCGGCGATGCTCTGGCCTTCCTCGACCACCACCTTCCAGACATTGCCCGGCACGGTGGTCGGCACGCCCACATGGCCGGCGGGCACCGCGTCGGCTTCGCCCTCCGGTGCGCCCTCGTCGGAGACGAAGCTGTCGAGCCCCTCGTCCTTCCAGCGCTGCCGCTCGGCCTCGAAGGCGGTCTGCTGGCGCAGCTTCGCGGCCGTGATCTCGGGCGCGTTGCGGGCGAGCTCGGCCTGGTGCTCGGCATACGAGAAGGTGCCGTCCTCGATCGTGATCGGGTAGGCGCCGTGCGGGAAGGCGGCCCGCGCCTCGGTGAGCTCGTCGTGGCTCACCGGGAAGAAGCGGATGCGGTCGAACGGGCGCAGCAGCCAGGGATGGCCGGGGACGAACTCCTTCGTCATCCGCCAGGTGTTCCAGATCTGGATCGTGCGGCCGAAGAGCTGGTACCCGCCCGGCCCCTCCATGCCGTAGATGCACATATAGGCGCCGCCGATGCCCACCGCGTTCTCCGGCGTCCAGGTGCGGGCGGGGTTGTACTTGGTGGTGACGAGGCGGTGGCGCGGGTCCACCGGCGTCGCCACCGGCGCGCCGAGATAGACGTCGCCCAGCCCCATCACGAGATAGCTCGCATCGAAGATGATGCGCTTCACGTCGGCTTCCGACTCCAAGCCGTTGATCCGGCGGATGAACTCGATGTTCGAGGGGCACCAGGGCGCGTTGGGGCGGACCAGCTCCTGGTACTTGCGCATGGCGAGTTCGGCCTGCGGGTCGTTCCAGGACAGGGGCAGGTGGACGATGCGGCTCGGCACCGTGACGTCCTCGACAGCGGGCAGGGCGGCCTCGATCTCGCGCAGCTGTCCTAGCAGGCGTGAGCGCGGCAGCGTGGCGCCGTCGTAATGGATCTGCAGCGAGCGGATGCCCGGCGTCAGGTCGATCAGGCCGGGCAACCGCGCCTCGGCCACGGCTTCGGCGAGGAGGTGGACGCGCAGACGGATGCCGATGTCGAGGGCCATCGGGCCGTATTCGACCAGCAGGTTGTCGTCACCCTGGCGGCGATAGACGACGGGCACGGGCCCGGAGGAGTCGGTGGCGAGGATGGGCGAGCCGGCGCGAGCTTTCCCTGCCCCCAATCCAACGACCTCATCCTGAGGTGCCGCGCAAGCGGCCTCGAAGGAGGCCTCTAGGGGCGGCGGCGTTCTCTGGAGCCCTCCTTCGAGGCCTCCGCTACGCTCCGGCACTTCAGGATGAGGATGTGGTTGGGACAGGACGAGGGAATCGTCCCCCGCCCGCTCCACCGCCGTGAACCGCACCGTATCGCCCGGTCGCAATTGCCCCATCTTCCACTGCTCGTCGCGGGCGATCACCGCCGGGCAGACGAAGCCGCCGAGACTCGGGCCGTCTGGCCCCAGCAGGATCGGCATGTCCCCGGTGAAATCGATGGCGCCGATGGCGTAGGCGTTGTCGTGGAGGTTCGACGGGTGCAGCCCCGCCTCGCCGCCGTCGCTGCGCGCCCAGAGCGGGGTCGGGCCGACGAGGCGCACGCCGGTGCGGGCCGAATTGAAGTGCACCTCGTAAGAGGCCGAGAACAGATCGGAAATGTCCTCGTCCCGGAAGAAGTCCGGCGCGCCGTGCGGCCCGTAGACCACGCCGATCTCCCAGGCATGGGTCAGCGGCGCGGGCGTGGGCGTCGAGACCTCGACCTCCGGCGCATCGCCGAGATGGAGCACGTCGCCGGCCTTGAGGACGCCGGTGGCGTGGCCGCCGAAGGCGCCGAGCGCGAAGGTCGCCCGCGAGCCGAGGATCACGGGCGCGGCGAAACCGCCGCGCAGGGCGAGGTAGCTGCGCTGGCCGGGTCCGGCGATGGCGCCGATGCTCACGATCTGGCCGGGCTCGACCGCGAAAGCCTTCCCGTGCGGCTGCGCGATTCCGTCGAGGCGCGCCGTCATCGCCGCCCCGGCGAGCACCACGGTGGCGGCGGCGTGGAACCGCAGGGTCGGCCCGGACACGGTGAGTTCCAGGGCGCAGGTATCGGGCGGGTTGCCCACGAGGGCGTTGGCGTCGCGGAACGAGCGGGCATCCATCGGCCCGCTCGGCGGCACGCCCACATGCCAGAGGCCGATGCGGCCGGGCAGTTCCTGCAGGCTCGATTGCGCGCCGGGGACCAGCACCTCGATGCTGCGCGGAGCGTAGGGGAAGTCGCGCAACGCCGTGGTCGCGACCCGGCCCGAGGCGAAGAGCTCGGAACCGGCAATGGCGCGCAGATAATCGAGATTGGTCTCGATCCCCGAGACCGCGCTGTCGTCCAGCGCCTTGCGCAGGGCGGCGAGGGCGGCCGGGCGATCCGCGCCCGTCACGATGATCTTGGCGAGCATCGGGTCGTAGTTGGTCGTGACCTCGGTGCCGGTCTCGATCCAGCCGTCGATGCGGGCCTCGGCCGGGAACCGCACCTCGGTGAGGCGGCCGGCGCTGGGGGCGAAATTGGCGTGCGGGATCTCGGCATAGAGCCGCGCCTCCATCGCCGCGCCCTGCGGGACCAGGGGACCGGCGGCGGCGATCACGTCCTCGCCGGCCGCCTGGCGGATCATCCATTCCACGAGATCGATGCCGAACACCGCCTCGGTCACCGGATGCTCGACCTGGAGCCGGGTGTTGACTTCGAGGAAGGAGAAATCCTCGCGCGCCGGATCGTAGATGTATTCCACCGTGCCGGCCGAGGCGTAGGACACACTCTCGCCGAGCGCCACCGAGGCCGCGTGGAGCCGTGCGCGCACCGCGTCCGACAGGCCGGGCGCCGGGGTCTCCTCGATGACCTTCTGGTTGCGGCGCTGGAGCGAGCAGTCGCGCTCGCCGAGCGCCACGACGCGGCCCGCGCCGTCGCCGAAGATCTGCACCTCCACGTGGCGCGCCTCGCCGACGAAGCGTTCGAGATAGACGCGGGCATCGCCGAAGCTGGCGCGGGCCGTGCGTTCGACGCCGGTGTAATGCTCCGACAGCTCGGCGGCCGAGGCGCAGAGGCGCATGCCGATGCCGCCGCCGCCGGCCGTGCTCTTGAGCATCACTGGGTAGCCGATGGTCTCGGCGACCTCCAGGGCGGCGGCGAGGTCCGGCAGCAGATCGGTGCCGGGCAGGAGCGGCACGCCGCTGGCCCGTGCGAGGTCGCGCGCCGTGTGCTTGAGGCCGAAGGCGCGCAGGTGCTCCGGCTTGGGCCCGATGAAGACGATACCCTCCTCTGCCAGCCGCTCGGCGAAGGCGACGTTCTCCGACAGGAAGCCGTAGCCGGGATGGACGGCCTCTGCCCCCGTCGCCCTGCAGGCGGCGATCACCGCCTCGACGTTCAGGTAGCTCTCGGAGGCGGGTGCCGGCCCGAGGCGGATGGCCTCGTCCGCCTCCAGCACGCCGCGGGTGAAGCGGTCGGCATCGGAGTAGACGGCCACGGACGCGACGCCCATGCGCCGGCAGGTCCGCGCGATCCGCCGGGCGATCTCGCCGCGATTGGCGATGAGGATCTTGCCGAACATCAGAGCGCGTCCCGGATCGTCACGCGGATCGGCGTCGGGTTGAAGCCGTTGCAGGGGTTGTTGATCTGCGGGCAGTTCGAGATCACGCAGATCACGTCCATCGCCGCCGTCACCTCGACGTAGTCGCCGGGCGAGGAGACGCCGTCGACGATGGCGAGCTCGCCGTTCTGCTCGATCGGCACGTTCATGAAGAAGTTGATGTTCTGCGGGATGTCGCGCTTCGACAGGCCGTATTTCGCGACCTCCAGGGCGAAGTTCTCGCGGCAGGCATGGAGATACTTGGTGGCGTGGCCGAAGCGCACGGTGTTGGCCTCGCAGGAGCAGGCCCCCGCCGAGGTGTCGTGCCGGCCGCAGGAATCGGCGGTGACCTCCGCCATCACCCGGCCCTCGTTGGAGACGAGCCGCGTGCCCGTGGTGACATAGGCCGAGCCCTGGACGCGCAGGGTGTCCTGCGAGGAATAGCGCTCGCCCATGTCGGCGGCGCGATAGAACAGGGTGTCGACGGCCTGACAGCCGTCGGTATCGGTGATGCGCAGAATCTGGCCCTTGCGCACGAGGCCGGACCACGGCGCCTGGGCCGGCACGGTCTCGTCGAGAAGGAACGTGGTGTCGTTGGTCGTCATGATGCGTCCCCCTCTCAGAAACCGATGGCGGCGTTGTTCTCGAAGCCGCGCACGGCCTCGATCGTGGCCGTCCGGCAGAGATCGTCTGCGGCCGCGACGGGCGCCCGGAAGCGCGTGACCACGACCGGATTCGGTGCGTAATCCGGGTTCGGGTCGAGGGGGTGGGGGCAGTTCGAGAGGGTGACGAGGAGGTCGAGCTCGGCGCGCAGATCCACGAAGTCGCCCGCGCGGCGGCCGGCCTCGTTCCAGCTGAACCGGCCCTCCGCGCCCACGGAGACGGGGGCGAAGAAGCTGACGCAGGCGGGGATGTCGCGCCGGTCGAGCCCGGCCTTGAGGGCGGCGAGGACGAGGTTGTCGCGGGTGTTGCGGTAGGGACCGCCGGCGTAGCGCGCGGCGTTGGAGGCGGCGTTGGAGCCGCCCACCAGCGTGTCGTGCGCGCCACAGGAATCCTCGATGAGCGAGAGCATCACCCGGCCCATGTCGGAGAACAGCACTCGGCCCCGCTGCAGGGCGGCGGTCCACTGGACCTTCACGGTGTCGGCGTAGTTCAGGCGCTCCGACGTCTCGGCGGCGTTCCAGGCCACCAGGGCGACGCTGGACGGGCCGTGGTCGAGGCCGATCCGCAGGGCCTCGCCGGCATTGAGCTCGAAGGTGCAGTACCAGCCGCCGGGGATGGTCTCGGTGTGGAGGATCGCCGATTCGTCGAGGGGCAAGCCCCGCACCGAAGGCGGAGGCAGGGCGAGAGGGGCATGGCCCTGGCCCTGCGCCTTCAATTCCTCGTAGCGGCGCCGATTCTCGGCGATGATGCTGGCTGTGTCGGTCATGCCCGTCTCCTCAAGGCTGTTCTCCGGGTCGTCCCGGAAAAACAGCCCTGGCGCGGCCGGGTCGTCCCGGCGGGCATGCGTCGTTAGCGGTGCTGCTTAACCCGGCGGACCACCGAGTGTGAAGTACTTGCGGACCGGATCCCTGACGTCCCAGGTGCCGGCGAAGCCCGCGGGGGAGACGAACGCATCCCCCGCCCGGTAGGTCTTGGCGAGCCCGTTCCCGTCGGTGACGACCACCACCCCTTCGAGGATGTGGACGAACTCGTTCTGCGCGAATTCGATGTGCCACTTGCCCGGCTGGCAGGTCCAGGTTCCGGCCAAGAAGTGGCCGTCCTCGCTCTGGTAGGCGAAGCTCACCGTCTGAGCGGGGTCGCCCGAGACGATGCGCTCCCGCTCCGGGCGGTAGGGTTTGCAGGGGCGCGGCGCATCGCTGAAATCCACGGTCGCGGTGCGGCTTCCGATGCCGGTCACGAGCGTTCCGACGGACCGCACCCCGATGCCGCCGAACAGCGCCAGCATCGGCCCGCCGAACGTATGAAGCAGCCTCGCGATCTCCATGGCCAATCCCCTCTCGCGGCTCCGCCCGCGGCCAGACGATGCCTGGCCGTCTCATCGGACTATCCGAGTGACGATAGGAGAAAAGCATGGTCGGGTTGAGGCTATGCTTCGCGAAACGGTTAACGACTAGAAAAGATGGCTGTAACGCTCGATCTCCCAGGCACTGACCGTGAGGTGATATTCGTCCCACTCGGCGCGCTTGTAGCGGATGAACTCGTCGCGCAGCGCCTTGCCCAGAGTCTTCTCCACCAGCGGGTCGGCGGCGAAGGCCTCCACGGCCTCGGCGAGGGTCTGGGGCAGGAACTCGATGCCGCGTTCGGCGCGCTGCGCGTCGGTGAGGTCGTAGAGGTTGTCCTCGTTGGGCGCGCCGGGGTCGATTCGCTCGCGCACGCCCTCCAGCCCGGCGGCGAGGACCAGGGCGGCGGCGAGGTAGGGGTTCACCGCGCCGTCGGCGTTGCGGCTCTCGCAGCGTCCACCGCCGGCGGGCACGCGCACCGAATTGGTGCGGTTGTTCGAGCCGTAGGAATTGAACACCGGCGCCCAGGAGAAGCCGGCCATGGAGCCCTGGCGCACGAGGCGCTTGTAGCTGTTTACCGTGGGCGCGAAGGCGGCGCACAGCGCCCGCCCGTGCTTCAGCACGCCGCCGATGAAGTGATAGCCGGTCTCGGTGAGGCCGAGACCGCGCGGATCGGCCGATGGGTCGCAGGCGAAGGCGTTCCGGCCGGTCTCCTTGTCGGAGAGCGACATGTTGAAATGCGCGCCGTTGCCGGTGCGGTCGGCGAAGGGCTTCGGCATCATCGTGGCGATGAGGCCTTCCTCCTTGGCGTAGTGCTTCGCCATCATGCGGAAGAAGGTGAGCCGGTCGCACATGGTCAGGGCGTCGGCATAGTTGAAGTCGAACTCGAACTGTCCGCAGGCATCCTCGTGGTCGAAGGAATAGAGGTCCCAGCCGAGATCGTTGATCGTGGTGGCGACCTTGTCGAGCCAAGAGAAGTTGTCGACGAAGCCGCGCACGTCGTAGCAGGGCTTCACCAGCTTATCGTCGGGGATCGGCGTATGGAGCGAGCCGTCCACCTCCTGCTTGAGCAGGAAGATCTCGCATTCGATGCCGAGGTTGAAGCCGAAGCCCATGGCCTCTGCGTCCTTCAGCACGGTCTTGAGGGCGACGCGGGTAGAGAGCGGGTAGGGCTGGCCCTGGAAGGTCAGGTCGGCCGGGCACCAGGCGAGCTTCGATTCCCAGGGCAGCTGAATCAACCCCGAGAAATCGGGGACCGAGGCGAGCTCGTCCTCGTTCGGGGCCTGGCCGAGCCCGTCGAGGGCGTAGCCGGTATAGCGCTCCGACCCCGCCGCCATCTGCGGCAGGTGGTCGATGGGCACCACCTTGGCCTTCTGCACGCCATGGATGTCGACATAGGCGCCGATGACGTATTTCACGCCCTTGGCGCGCAGCTCGTCCTGCAGCTTCGAGATGGCGGGGTCGATATCGGTCTTGTGAGCCACGGGCTCGCTCCTCTTACGCGGGTACGTCGTAGGGATGGGGAAGGGGCGGGGTCTCGGAGAGGCCGCGCTGGACGAGGTCCGACAGGTCGTCGACCATCCAGGCGAACAGCCGCTCGCCCTCGGCGAAGCTCGCCTGCGAGGGACGGCCGGTGACGCCGTTCAGGCTGGTGCGGTTGACCGGATGGGAGAAGACCAGCCCCTCCGTCCGGTCGGGATCGTCGGCCTCGGCGATACGGTCCGGCCGGACCAGATCCGGCGCCAGCGCCAGCATCAGCGAGGTCTCGGCGGCATTGGCGTGCCAGTCACCGGCATCGGCGAAATGCGCGGCGCGGACGCGCTCGCTCACCGTCGCCGAATTCACCAGGGCGACCATCAGGTCGTCATGGGCGGCGCGCAGCATCTCCAGGGCGCAGCGCAGGGGCGCGGCGTTGGTGACATGCGCGTTGACGATGAACAGCCGCCGCACGCCGGACTGGTAGGCGGATGTGCCGATCTGGGCCACGAGCCGCGACATCATCACGGGATCGAGGGTGATCGTGCCCGGCCAGCGCCGGCTATGCCCGAGGGAACAGCCATAGGGCAGGGTCGGCAGCACCGGCACGCGGGTCCGAGCCGAGACCGCATGGGCCAGCTTTTCGGCCAGCACGAAATCCATGCCGGTGCCGAGATGCGGCCCGTGCTGCTCGGTGGCTCCCACGGGCAGGATCGCCGCGTGCGAGACGGCAGCGAGGTCGCCGGGGAGTTCGCCCCAGGTCCGGTTCGCCCAGAGGAGGGGGGAGAGGGCGGTCATGCGACGCCCCCCGATACGCAGTCGCCCATGACCGGCGCCCCTTCCCCGGACGGGCGAAGCGGCAGCGTAGCCCGAGCCGGGGCCCAGCTCAGGAAGCCGCGAAGCGTCCGACCCCCCGAGCCCCCCGCTTCGAGCCGACGACGCGGCGCATCCCACGCTGGGTCCCGGATCGCCCTCCGCTGGCGCTCCGGGCGTCCAGGAAAGGGGCTGCGGATTGTTCGGTGAGGAAGAGAAGCGCTCGCGCCGTCCGACACCATCCGCGCCCCTTCCCCGGACGGGCGAAGCGGCAGCGTAGCCCGAGCCGGGGCCCAGCTCAGGAAGCCGCGAAGCGTCCGACCCCCCGAGCCCCCCGCTTCGAGCCGACGACGCGGCGCATCCCACGCTGGGTCCCGGATCGCCCTCCGCTGGCGCTCCGGGCGTCCAGGAAAGGGGCTGCGGATTGTTCGGTGAGGAAGAGAAGCGCTCGCGCCGTCCGACACCATCCGCGCCCCTTCCCCGGACGGGTGAAGCGTCAGCGGAACCCGATCCGGGGCCCAGCGCGGAAAGCCGCGCAGCGTCCGATCCATCGTGCGAAGCGGCCTGACCCCGTGGAACATTCTCATTCCACCTCGTCCCCGGCGGAGGTCATGCGCGTCACGACATCCGGCGCCACGGATTCTTCGGCCTCGTCCTTCGGCGGGTGGATCAGCGCGTCGAGGCGGGCGCGGGTGGCGCGGAATTCCGGGGTGAGCGCCTGGTTGTGGCTGCGCGGGCGCGGCACCGGCACCTCGATGAGCTCGGCGACCTCGCCCGGATGGGCGCTGAGGACGAGGATGCGGTCGGCCAGATGCACCGCCTCGTCGAGGTCGTGGGTGATGAAGACGATGGTGATGTCGATCTTCTTCCATATCTCGATGAGATACGCCTGCATCCGGGCGCGCGACTGGGTGTCGAGGGCCGAGAACGGCTCGTCCATGAGCAGGATGCGCGGGCGGGTGGCGAGCGCCCGGGCGATGGCCACGCGCTGCTTCATCCCGCCGGAGAGCTGGTGCGGGTAGCTGTCGGCGAAGGCTTCGAGCCCGATCAACGCCAGCCATTGCCGGGCCTCGCGCTCGGCCTCACGGCGCGGCGTGCCATTCTCCTCCAGGCCGAAGGCGACGTTGCGCAGGACGCTGAGCCACGGGAACAGCGTGTAGCCCTGGAACACCATGCCCCGGTCGGCGCCGGGACCGGAGACCGGCACCCCCTCGACGCTGACGACACCCGAGGTCGAGGTCTCGAGGCCGGCGAGGATGCGCACGAAGGTGGACTTGCCGCAGCCCGAAGGCCCGACGACGCAGAGGAACTCGCGCCGGTGGGTGACGAGGTCGATGTCCTTCAGCGCCACCGTGGTGCCGCCACCCGGCTTGGCGAAGGTCTTCGTCAGCTTGTCGACCCGGAGGGCGACCTCGCGGCTCTTCAACTTGTCGAACCGGGCGCGAACCGGCTCGCACTGGGTGCGGTAGTCGCAGGCCTCGAGCGGCAAGACGACTGGAGAGACGGGATTCACGCTTCGCTCCTGTCGTAGGGAAACAGCCGGCGGCCGAGCCAGGCGAGGGCGAGGTCGGTGGCCGAGCCGACGAGGCCGATGATGAGGATCGCGGCGTAGACGTTGTCGAAATGCTGGTAGCGGGCCTGTTGCGTGATGAAGAACGTGATGCCCGACGAGGTGCCGATGAGCTCGGCGACGATGAGGTAGGTCCAGGCCCAGCCGAGCAGGATGCGCTGGTCGCGATAGAGCTGCGGCAGCATCGCCGGCACGATCACCCGGCGGATCAGGCGCAGGTTGCGCGCGCCCAGGGTCAGCGCCGCCTCGATCAGCAGCGGCTCGATCCGCCGCGTGGTGTTGGCGATGACCAGCACCTGCTGGAAGAACGTGCCGATGACGATGATCGCGATCTTGGGCCCGTCATAGATGCCGAGGATCGCCACCATCAGCGCGCCGAAGGCCGGCGCCGGCATGTAGCGCACGAACTCGATGACCGGCTCGGTCACGCGGGCGAGGGTCGGCTGCGCCCCGCAGAGGATGCCCAGCGGAACGCCGACGATCGACGACAGGACGAAGCCCCAGAAGATAATCTGGATCGAGTGCCACAGGCTCAAGGGAAGGCGGATGGCGTCGCGCTGCGTCGGCTGCGCCGTCAGCGAGGTCCAGAACGCGGTGGCCACCTCGTGCGGAGCGGGGAGATAGACCGGGTTGGCGGGCTTGCCCGCCGGCTCGGCGGTGCCGGCGGCCTTGGCCGTGGCGACCTCGTCGGCGAAGGCGGCCTTCGGCACGCGCATGCCGGGCTCCATCCAGGCGATGTCGCCGGGATCGGTCACCTCCACCAGCGGATGCCACAGGAACGGCACGTAGGAGACCGCCGCCCAGGTGAGGAGCGGGATCAGGAACGACAGGATGGCGAGCACCGTCCGCCGGCGCGGCGAGAGCGGCCGCGCCACGCCGATCCAGGACCGGCGGCGTTTGGACGGCGGCACGTCGAGCGCGTCCTTTCCCCCTTCGCGGGCGAGGGTGCCCACGGAGTGGGCGGGAGAGGTGGCGGTCTCTCCAGAGGGGGCGCTCCCCTCATCCGACCCGCTGCGCGGGCCACCTTCTCCCGCAGGGGGGAGAAGGGACGCTCGCTCCACGCCGTGGCGCATCTCCGTGCTCATTTGCCGTCGGTCAGCGCCGGGTCGATGTAGCTCTTCACGTCCTGCGCGGTCTTGTAGACCTCGTACTTGACGTTGAAGGCGTCGGCGTAGCGGCTGGAGCCGTAGAGCGACCCGAAGCCGTCGGCCTCCTTCATCACCTTGGCGCCCTCGGCGAGGGTGAGGAGCTTGGTGCCCTTGAGGAAGCGGGTGAAGGTGGGCGCGTCGATGCCGACCTTGGCGGCCATGATCGCCACCGCGTCGGGCTGCGTCTTCGGGTCCTGGATATAGGCGACGACCTTGTCCCAGACGCCGACGAACTTGATCCATTCGGCCCGCCGTCCGGACAGGCTCGCGGGGGAGACGGCGACCACGTCGTAGATCAGGCCCGGCTCGTCGGCGGAGGAGTAGAGCGGCTTGGCACCGGCCGCGCCCTTCATCGCCTGGCCGGCGATCGGCTGCCAGGCGCCGATGGCCGAGACGTCGCCCGAGGCGAGGACCTGCGGCGTCTCGTTGGTCTTGGCGTTGACCAGGGTGACGTCGGTCTCCTTGAGGCCGAGCTTGGCGAGACCGTTGATGAGGAGCAGGTGCTCCACGAGGCCGACTTCGAGGCCGACCTTCTTGCCCTTCAGATCGGCCAGCGTCTTCACGCCCGGCTTGCCGACGATGATGTCGTTGCCGTTCGAATAGTCGGTGAGCATGATCATGACGTTCTTGGCGCCATTGCCGCCCATCACCAGGGCATCGCCGTTGGTGCAGGTGACGGCGTCGAGCTTGCCGGCGGAGAACGCGTCCATGGAGGCCGAGTAGTCGAACCACTCGAACTTCGCGTCGATCCCGGCTTCCTTCAGCCAGCCCTTCTCGATGGCGACCTGCCAGGCCACCCAGCCGGGCCAGTCGCTGTAGCCGATGCGCAGGGGCTCGGCGGAGTGCGCCACGGGGATGGAGGCGGAGGCCGTGAAGAGGCCGAGGGCGAGGGCGCAGCCCGCGACCGCCTTGCGTCCGACGGTCAGGATCGAGGAAAGTTGCATCTGCATTCTCCGAACCGCGTAGTACGATCGCTAGAAATCGTAATACCGATTGCGTTTCACCCATACAAGAGACGTGCCAGGACCGTTCCCGGCATGCAGGAGGAGGCCCGATGGCGGGTGGCGACGAGACCCTGGCGACCACCGATGATGGGGTAATGCCGGAAGAGGGCACAGGGGGGCGGCGCAGGCCGGTGAGCCGGATCAGCCTGTCGCTGTCCGAGGATCTTCTGTGCGAGCTCGACACCATGGTGGGGGAGCGGGGCTTCGCCAGCCGCTCCCAGGCAGTGGCGACGATCCTCCACCGCTCACTCGTGGAGCACCGCCACAAGGTCGGCGACCGGGTGATGGTGGGCACGATCACGCTGTTCTACGATCACCTCGCGCCCGGCGTGCAGCAACGTCTGGCCGACCTGCAGCGGCGCTACATCGCCGAGGTCATCTCCTCGCTCCACGTCCACCTGATGAACAACCAGACCCTCGAAGTGGTCCTGGTCCAGGGGCCGGCGGCGACGCTGCAGACCATCGCCGACACCATGATCACCGAGCGCGGCGTCATCTCGGGTCGCCTCGAACTGGCCGCCGCCCTGATCCCGCCGATCCATCCGTTCCAGGGCGAGGGGAGTGGGTGACGACAGGTCTCAGCTCTGCCAGACCCGCGGCATCGGCGTGCCGCGATAGGCCACCAGCACACGGGCGGCCGTCGCCCGCAGGGCATCGGGGTCGGCGCTCAAGAATCGGGCAACGAGGTGCCCGTTCCAGGCACTGGCGGCGATATCCACCCCCGGCGATCCCAGGGTTTCGACATGGCTCCGAAACGCCTCCAGTCGGGCCTCCGCATCCGGTGAGACGTCGAGTAGGGTCGCCATGGCCCGGGCACCGCCACCGAGGGCGGGCCGTTCGAGCAGGGCCGTGATGGGACCGTCGAAGGCGAGGGACTCGGCATAGGCCAGCCGCCCGGCCCGGCGGATGCGCCACACATCCCGGAACAGGCCGGATTCCAGGCGCTCGTCGCGGGCCGTGCGCCCGAAGACGATTGCCTCGAAAGCGAGCAGCCGCGCATCCGCGGCGAGATCCGCCTCGAAGCGCCGTTCCAGCCGAGCCCGGTCGAACAGGATGGTCTCCTGGGGCAGCCAGTCGAGGCGGGCGCCCTCGGCGAGGGTCGCCCGCGTGCCGACGTGGCTCGACGGGCCGTCGGATTTGTAGATCTTCTCGGCGGCGGTGGTCGTCACGACGAGATGCGCCGCCGCATCGACGATCGCTTCCACCTGAAACCGGTCGCCGCAGGCGATGCCGCCCGCCGTGTTGAGGAGGACCGCCTCGCAGGGGCCCGCGCCATGGCGCGGAAGCCGCAGGCGCAGCGGTCCGGCCTCGGACAGGTCGGCGATATGGGTGCCGGCCCCGTGGCGGACGACGCGCACGCCGACGCGCCCGTCGGAGCGCTGCCGCGCCGGCGCCGCATCGGGAGACGGAGCCGCGACGCTCGATCGATGAGGGGCCACGCGCGTGCGGGCTCGGTCTTTGACCGCCTCAGGCCGGCCCGGTGGCGACGGGACGCGCGAGGTCGACACCCCATTCGGACCAGGAGCCGTCGTAGAGGGCCTTGGCCGGATGCCCGAGGGTCTCCAGGGCGAGCGAGACGATGGCCGCGGTCACGCCGGAACCGCAGGTGGTGACGACGGGCCGGCTCGGATCGACGCCGGCATCGGCGAAGACCTTGCGCAGGGCATCCGCATCCTTGAGGCGGCCATCGGTCTGAAGCGCCGAATAATGGACGTTGCGCGCACCGGGCATGTGGCCGGGGCGGACGCCGGGACGCGGTTCGGCCTCTTCGCCGCGGAAACGCGGGGCGGAGCGGGCATCCACGACCTGGGCCGAACCGCTCTCCAGGGCGCGGGCGACGTCGCCGGCATCGGCCACGGCGCCGTTGTCGAGGCGGGCCGAGAAGTGGCGCCGGTCGCGCTGGGGGCCGTCACCGTCCTCCGTCCGGCCGCCCGAGGCGAGCCAGGCCGGAAAACCGCCTTCGAGGATCTGGACGTCGCGCACGCCGAAGGTGCGCAGCATCCACCAGACCCGCGGCGCGGAGAACAGGCCCATCCCGTCATAGACGATGATGTGCATGCCGTCGCCGATGCCGAGGTTGCGCATGCGCGAGGCGAACACCTCCGGCCGCGGCAGCATGTGCGGCAGGGACGAGGTCTCGTCGCTCATGGCATCGATGTCGAAGCGGATCGCGCCGGGGATATGGGCTGCCTCGTATTCGGCTGCGGCATCGCGCCCCTGGGCGGGCAGGTACCACGACGCATCGAGCACGATGATGCCGGGTGCGCCGAGGCGCTCCTTGAGCCAGTCGGTCGTGACGAAATGCGAAGACGCCATGTCTGCTCTGTCCGTTGAAGAAGATCGGCGCCACTCAATCACATCCGCCCCCGGCTTGCACAGTCGCGACCTTGCACACGCGGCGCGTTGAGGCGAAAGCTCTCCGGAATGATCAGCCATCACCATAGACCGCGTCCGGAGCCGGCCCGATCGTGACCCCGCGCGAGACGTTCCACATCGAGATCCTCGGCTCCGAGGACGAGGGCGAGGATCGCATCCGCCAGCGCCTGTCGATCCGCGCCAGCGGGGCCGAGAGCGCGACGGAACGCGCGCTTCTGATGTTCGCGCGGGCCCGGGCGCCGCAGCGCTCCGGCGGACCGGCCGAGGCGGTGCGGGTCATCGACGGGGCCGGGACGGAGGTGTTCCACCGGACCCGCTTCGACGAGAGCGCCTGACCATGCGGCTCCTCGGCGGCCTCGGCCTGATGCTCCTGCTCGCGGGCCTGTTCGTGCGCAGCTACACCCTGCCGCCGGCGCCGGATCGGCGGGGCGGCACGACCATCGCCCTGGCCTATCCGAATCGCGCCCTGTTCGGCAGCCCGCGCGGCGATTGCATCGGCAGCCCCGAGGACGAGGTGGTGATCACCTGCCTGATCGGCTCGGTCTCCCGATTCAGGGCGGAGACGATGCCGCTGCTGCAGCTCACGTTCTGCGGCACCTGCTACGGCCTGTCGCAGAGCTTCGCCTCCCTCGGCCGCGACGACAAGGCGGTCCAGGCCAAGCTCGCCCAGATGGCGCGGTTCGGCTGGTAGCGGGGTGCGTCCACGCGCTCAGCGTATGGCTCGGCGGTGAGATTGACTTCGCAGGCGCGAAAGCGCATATCGCAGTTGCAGCGTCAGCGGCCGTGACAGGTTCGCTTGAGAGGGCTGCGTGACGGATCGCCGATTGCGCGTCAGCGCGACCCAAGCGACCTGAGCCCCTCTCTTCAACGTGCATGCACCCGGATCGCCCCATCACGCGGGCGACCTCCAGCTCAACGGACCAGACCTTACCACATGACGACCATCGTTTCCGATGGTGTCCGGCCGGTCCCGCTGCCTGAAAGTCTACCCTTGACCCAATTCACCGATTTCGGCCTCGCTCAGCCCGTGCTGCGCGCCCTGGATGAGGCCGGCTACAAGATTCCGACCCCGATCCAGGCCCAGGCCATCCGCCCCGCCATGGAAGGCCGCGACCTCTGCGGCATCGCCCAGACCGGCACCGGTAAGACCGCGGCCTTCGCGCTGCCGATCCTGCACCGCCTAGCCCAGAATCCGCGCAAGGCGATCCGCCGCGGCTGCCGCGTCCTCGTGCTCTCGCCCACCCGCGAGCTCGCCAACCAGATCGCCGAGAGCTTCTCGGATTACGGCAAGCACCTGTCCTTCACCAACACCGTGGTGTTCGGCGGCGTCACGATCTCCCGCCAGGAGAAGGCGCTCGCCAACGGCGTCGACATCCTCGTCGCCACGCCCGGCCGCCTCATGGACCTCATCGAGCGCCGCTCGCTGACCCTCGAGGCCGTCGAGATCCTCGTCCTCGACGAAGCCGACCAGATGCTCGACCTCGGCTTCATCCACGCCCTCAAGCGCATCGTGAAGATGCTGCCGAAGGAGCGCCAGAGCCTGTTCTTCTCGGCGACCATGCCGAAGAACATCGCCGGCCTCGCCGACCAGTACCTCCGCGATCCGGTGCAGGTCGCCGTCACGCCGGTGGCGACCACCGCCGAGCGCGTGACCCAGGAGGTCATCTTCGCCCATACCGGCGCGAAGCAGGCCCTGCTGAACCACATCCTGCGCGATCCGAAGATCGAGCGCGTGCTCGTCTTCACGCGGACCAAGCATGGCGCCGACCGCGTCGTGCGCGGCCTGGAGAAGGTCGGGATCAACGCCTCCGCCATCCACGGCAACAAGTCCCAGCCGCAGCGCGAGCGGGCGCTCGCCGCCTTCAAGGACGGGTCGTGCCGGGTGCTGGTGGCCACCGACATCGCCGCCCGCGGTATCGATGTCGAGGCGGTGAGCCACGTCATCAACTACGACCTGCCCAACGTGCCCGAGAGCTACGTCCACCGCATCGGCCGCACCGCGCGCGCCGGAGCGAACGGTCTCGCGATCTCGTTCTGCAACGACGAGGAGAAGGCCTACCTGCGGGACATCGAGCGCACCACGCGCCAGAAGATCCCCGTGGGCAGCTTCCCCGAGGGCTTCAGCCCCCCGAGCCGGCAGGAAGCCGCCGAGGCCGCACAGGCCGAGGAGCGCCGTCCGGCACCCCAGGGCCAGCGTCCCGGCCAGCGCCAGGGCCAGCGCCCCGGCGGCGGTCGTCCCGGCGGCTTCGGTGGTCGTCCCGG
>NZ_JBHTND010000039.1:0-34626 GCF_042679825.1 Methylobacterium marchantiae
GCGAGCGCGAGCCGCCCGCACCTGCACCGGCGCCCGCCAGGGTCGCCGTCGCGCCGCCCGCCGCGCCGAGCGTGACCGGCCCGGTCCTCAACCCGGACGGGACCTGCAGCCAGGCCGCGCCGGGTTCCGCGGGCGCGATCGAGACCGGGATCGGCGAATGCGATCTCGTCCGGCTCAAGGGCAAGGCGCCCACGGACGTGCTGGTCGGTGAGGGGCGCTCGGGCCGCGAGGTCCAGGTGCTCTACAGCGAGCCCGGCGCGAAGGAGCTGTACTTCTTCGTCAACGGGCGCCTCGACCGGATCGTCAAATCCTGACCGGCCTGCCTCAATAGGCCGGCACCAGCCGGTCGTCCTTCAGGGGCGCGATCATCCGGAACCGGAGGCCCTCGGCCTCGTAGCCGATGGTGACCTCCGCGTCGCATTGCTGGGCGAGGACGCGCTGCAGCAGCGTCGATCCGAATCCGCGCCGCTCGGGCGGCGTGACCGCGGGACCGCCGCTCTCCGTCCAGTCGAGATCGAGGACCCGGCCTTCCCCCCGCTGATCGATGCTCCAGCGCACCCTGATCCGCCCGGACGGCACCGACAGCGCGCCGTGCTTGGCGGCGTTCGTGGTGAGTTCGTGGATCGCCATGCCGGTGGGCACGGCGAGATCCGCCGCCAGTTCGATCGCCGGCCCTTCGAGGGAGATCCGGCTGGCCGTCGCGTCGTTGTAGGGGCCGAGTTCGTTCTGGAGGAGGTCCCGCAGCGGCGCGGTCTGCCAGTAATCCTCGGTGAGCAGGTTGTGCGTCTTGCCCAGCGACACGATTCGGTCCGAGAACGAATGGTAGAAGGTGTTGACGTCGTTGGACGACCGCGCCGTGGCCCCGAGCAGGCCCTGGACGGTGGCGAGGGTGTTCTTGACCCGGTGGTGGAGCTCGCGGATCAGCAGGGCCTGCCGCTCGTGGGTCCGCTGCCGCTCCTCCAGATGCGCCTGGACCTCGCGCTGCCGGCGTCGTGCCCGCAGGGCGGAACGGACGGCATTGGTCAGCACCGCCGGGTGGAACGGCCGTTCCAGCACCGTCGCGTTGCCGAGGAGGTCGGTCAGCCGCACGTCCGGCTGGCCGCCGCGATAGCTGAGGAGGACGAAGGGAAAGTCCGACCAGGGCGGCTGCCTCTCGACCCATTGGGCGATCGCGCGGCGGTCCCAGCGCTGCAGCGCCTCCTCCGTCACCACTGCACAGGCGGCCCGGTCGAGATCGGCCACCAGGGCGTCGAGGGTCGGGACCGTCTCGGAGGCGATGCCGATTTCCTCGAGGATCGCCGCCGCCACCTTCGCGTCCCGCCCCGCCGGTGCGAGGATGAGGACGACCGGATCAGGATGCGGCATCGGATCCGCGCTGGTTCAGGGGCTTGCCGTCCGCCTTGGTCCGCTCGTCGAGCAGGTCGTCCCGGTGGCCGTCATAGGTCGGGACCCCGGTGAGCACGCCGCGGAAATTGTGCAGGGGTTCTCCCACCCGCAATCCGCCCGAATCGATCTTGAACTCGCGGATCGTGTCCTCGTGCGGCCCGGTCCGCTTCTTCAGGACGGACAAGGCCCGCCGCACCCGGCCGGCGGCCTCGAAGAACCGCAGCATCACCACGGTGTCGCTGACATAGGTCAGGTCGACCGGGGATTCCATCCGCCCCACCATGCCGTGCTGGGCGAGGATCAGGATCGTCACGATGCCCTGCTGGTTCAGGTAGGTGACCAGTTCGTGCATCTGGAGGACCAGGAACGGCTGCCCGGCCATGGCGCTCATGTAGCCGGTGAGGCTGTCGATCAGCACCAGCCGGGCGCCGTCATTCTCGACGGCATCGCGGATGCGGCCGGCGAAATCCCCGGCGGACACGTCGGCGGGGTCGATCTGTTCGATGCGCAGCAGACCGGCATCGAGGAACTCGGCGAGCGGCATCCCGACGCTGGCCGCTCGCTGCACGAAGATGCCGCGGGTCTCGTCGAAACTGATGACGACGCCGTGCTCGCCCCGCCGCAGCCCGGCGATGAGATAGCTCAGGGCGAGGGTGGATTTGCCGGCCCCCGACGGTCCTATCAAGAGGCTGGTGGTGCCCCGGTCGAGCCCGCCCCCGAGCACCTGGTCGAGTTCGGGCACGCCGCTCTCGACCGTGTCCTTGGCGAAGCTGCGGTGATGGTCGCTCGCCACGAGCCGCGGATGGACCCTGATCCCGCCCTTCTTGATGACGAAGTCGTGGTAGCCGCCCTGGTACTCGGTGCCGCGCATCTTGATCACGTGGAGGCGCCGGCGGGCGGCTCCGTAGGCCGGCGTCACCTGTTCCAGGCGGATCACCGCATGGCTGATCGAGTGCAGGTTGAGGTCGTCCTCCTCGGAGCTGAGATCGTCGAGCATCAGCACGGTGGCGTTGTTGAGGAGGAAATAGCTCTTCAGCGCGAGGACCTGGCGGCGATAGCGCAGGGATCCCTGCGACAGCAGCCGGATCTCCGACAGGCTGTCGAACACCACGCGGCTCGGCTTCACCCGCTCGATCTCGGCGAGCGCCATCCGCACGGTCTCGCCGAGCTCGAGGTCGGACGAGTGGACGAGGCTCTGCTGCAGCTCCGAATCGAGGCTGAGCTCCGGCGGCACGAGCTCGTAGATGTCGATTCCGTCGAGAGACCAGCCATGGCGTTCGGCCACGGACAGCAGCTCCCGCTTGCTCTCGGACAGGGTGATGTACAGGCTGCGCTCGCCCTGCGCCTGCCCGTCGAGCAGAAATTGCAGGCCGAGCGTCGTCTTGCCGCCGCCGGGCCGCCCTTCGATGAGGTGGGCCCGATGGGCGGCGTATCCGCCGGACAGGATGTGATCGAGGCCCGGCACTCCCGTGGGGATCGGCCTGGCGTCGTGGGCGGGATTGACTGGCATCATCATGTCCGAGGGTACGGCATCGAGGCACAATAGGTTCCCGGGACAACTCCGTCGTCGGCAAATAGGCCACAATACGGGCGATTCCCGTTCGAGGAGCACGAGCCGGCGGACTTTGCAGATGCCGCGTCCCGCCTTATCAGACCGTGCCGCCTCGCTGCGGGGAGGCTCTCGACGCCGCCTCGCGCTCGACCAACCCACCCGACACGCCGGAGTTCGGATCCTAGATGCGCGAACCGAACGCGATCGACTTCTGGCGCGGCCTCGCCCTCGTGACGATCTACGTCAACCACATTCCGGGCAACACGTTCGAGCGCTACACCTATTCGCAATACGGCATCTCGGACGCGGCGGAGCTGTTCGTGTTCCTGGCCGGCTGGTCGATCGGAATCGCCACGCGGGGACGCGACGGCAAGCCCGAACCGCGCCTGAAGAGCGTGCTGCGGCTCCTGTCGCGCACGATCGAGGTCTACCGCGCCCAGATCACCACCATGGCGATCGCCCTGGCGATGATCGCCGGAACCGCGCTGCTCCTCGACAACCCGCTTCTGCTCGAATGGCACAATGCCGGCGGATTCTTCGCGGACCCGATCCAGACCACGGTCGGCTTCGTCCTGCTCACCCACCAGCTCGGCTTCTTCAACATCCTGCCGCTCTACGTCGTGCTGCTGGGCATCGCGCCGTTCTTCATCCTGGTCGCCCGCGTGAGCCGTCTCGCGGCGCTCGGCCTGTCCTTCTCGCTCTACGTCGCGAGCCTCGTCTTCGAATGGAACCTGCCGTCCTGGCCGGGCGAGGGGGACTGGTTCTTCGATCCGCTGTGCTGGCAGCTCCTGCTGGTGCTCGGCTTCGTGGGCCATGACTTCAACCGCGAATCCCCGACGCTCCGGCTGTGGTCGAGGCGGCTGATGCCGCTGGGCGTCGTCATCGTCGTGCTCGGGATCGTCCTGTCGGTGTTCGAGATCCGTCCCGACCCGCTCGCCGTCCCCGATCCGCGGCTGATCTTCACCTTCGAGAAGACCTATCTCACGCCCGCCCGGCTGATCCACTTCATCGGCGTGCTGCTGACATTTCAGGGCGTCTATGCGCTCATCTCGCCGCACATCGGCTTCGTGGTTAGATATTTGACAGGACTTGGTCGTAATTCACTGGCAGTCTTCTCCATCGGCTCGCTCCTGAGCCTCGCCGCCCAACTCGTGCGGTTCTCGACGGGAGGCGGCATCCTCGTTGATGTCGGTATCTTAGGATCGGGCTTGTTCGCTCTGGGCTTTACTGCATGGTTCGTCGAATGGCGCTCGCGCAAACCTCGACTCTCCTGATCTGCCTCGGCCTGACCTGTCTCGGGACGATCGGCGGATCGTCGCCGGCCGGGGCGGAAGGGGGCACGACCGTGATCTCGCCGCCCACCGCCGCCGCGCCAGCACCCGGCGGCGACGGGTCGGAGGCCGTCGATGTCAGCCTGTCGCCGGAATGCCGGGTCCCGGGCTCGAAGCTCTACACGCTGGCCCGCCTCGGCGCCGTGAAGGCCGCGCTGAAGGAGAAGAGGCCGGTGCGCGTGCTCGCCATCGGCTCCTCCTCGGCCGGCGCCGGCGCCTCGGCGACCTATCCGGTCAAGCTCGAGACGGCCCTGGAGCGCTCGCTTCCCAACGTCGATGTCGAGGTGGAGAGCCGGGGCATGCAGGGGGAGATCGCGTCCGGCGCGGCGGAGCGCCTGCGCAGCATGGTCGCGGAGGTGGAGCCCGACCTCGTGATCTGGCAGGTCGGCACCCACGACGCGCTGGCCCGCGTCGATGTCGATGCCTTCGCCAGCGCCCTCGACGAGACGGTGCAGTGGATCAAGTCCCACGACATCGACGTGGTGCTCGTCAATCCCGTCTACACGGCGTCGCTGGCCCAGGACGAGTATTACAACAGCATCGTCAGCAAGGTGCAGGAAGTGGCCCTGCGCGAGGGCGTGCCCCTGGTGCAGCGCTACGAGGCGATGCGCTACCTGTCGGGCCACAGCGACAAGGGCGAAGCCCACATGCTGGGGCGCCAGTTCCGCCTGAACGATCTCGGCCTGCGCTGCATGGCCGAGCACGTGACGCGGGCGATCACCCTGTCCCTGCTCCAGCCCGACCCGGCCGCCACGGGCACGGCGGGCGCGCCGTCGGTCATCGTCGCGCCCCCCAAGGACGTGGTGGTGAAGCCGCCGTCGCCGCCGCGGATCGGCACCGCACCGATTCAGGACCAGCCCTGAGAGACGACGGTTCGCTTAACCCGGACGCAACGGCCTTGACCTAAGGATCCGTGTTCAGGTCTGGGGGACGGAGTGGGCATAGCAACGGACGGGACGGAGGGCCGGACCCTCGGTGCGGCGCTCGTCCGCCTCAGGACGTTCCGTGCCGGTGCGGCGGGCGCGGCGCTCGACGTCTTCGCCATCCGCATCGCGGCGGCCGCCTTCGCCTACGTGGCCCAGGTTCTGATGGCCCGCCTGATGGGGCGGACCGAGTACGGAATCTTCGCCACGATCTGGGTCTGGATCGCCATCCTCGGCCATTCCTCGACCCTCGGATTCGCCCAGGGCGCCTGCCGCTTCCTGCCGGCCGATCAGGCGAGGGGGGACGTCGCGCAGGTCCGCGGGTTCCTCCTCGCGGGCGCCCTCGCCACCGGAACCTTCGCCTGCGCCGTGGCGCTCGTCGGCCTCGCGCTGGTCTGGATGCAGGGGAGCCTGCTCGCCGGGCCCTATGCCGGGCCTCTCCTCCTCGCCGCCCTCGTCCTGCCGCTCTTCACCCTCCAGGATTACTTGGAAGGCGTCGCCCGCAGCCAGAACTGGGCGGTCCTCGCCATCGCGCCGCCCTATCTCCTGCGCCAGGGCCTCATCATGGCGGCGATGGTGGGAGCGGTCGCCCTCGGGGCACCGGCGGAGGCCTGGGTCGCCGTCGCCTGCACCCTGGCCGCCACGGGGATCGCCCTGGCTATCCAGGCCGGCCTCCTCGTCCTGCGTCTTCGCGCGGTGCTGCCCCCGGTGACGCCGCGCTACCGCTGGCGGCTCTGGCTTCGGGCCTGCCTGCCCATCGGGGCGACGGAACTCGCCCATTCCGCCTTCAATATGATCGACGTGGTCATCCTGAGCGTCATGATGCCGCCGACGGCCGTCGGCCTCTACTTCGTCGCGACCCGCATCCAGCAATTCGTTCCCTTCGTGCAATTCGCCGCCTCGGCCGCGACTGCCCAGCGCTTCACCGCCGTCCATGCCGTCGGCGACGCCCCCGGCCTCACCCGCCTCGTCCGCATGCAGGCCCGCCTGACCTTCGCCGCCACGGCCGCCATCGGTCTCGCCGTTGTGGCGGCCGGGCCGCTCCTCCTCGGGATGTTCGGGCCGGAATTCCGCGACAGCCTCCCGCTCCTCACCGTGCTGGTCTCGGGCAGCGTCGCCGCGAGCCTGTTCGGGCCGGGCGAGGACCTGCTCACCATGATCGGCGGCGAGCGCCTCTGCGCCGCGATCACCCTGGCGATGCTGGCCCTCGCGTCCCTGCTCTGCGCTCTCCTGATCCCGGCATTCGGCGTGATGGGAGCGGCCATCGCGATGGCGCTCGCCAACGTCCTTCGCGGGGCCGGCATGGCGCTGGCCGCATGGACCGTGCACGGCATCGCGACCCCCGTCCTGCCGATCTCCGGCCGTCGCCATCCATGAGCGAAGGCATACGACGGCAAGAGGTCCCGCACCGGGAAGAGGACGCGCGCTCCGTCTCCATCGTCACGTATTCGGAGCTCGCCGCCGATCCCGCTTCCTGGGACGCGCTGATGGAGCGGGCGCTCACCACGCATCCGCATTACAGCCGCCACGTCATGGCCGCCCATCATGCCGCCGGCCTCGCCGATGCGGACCTCGCCTTCGTCTGCGTGCGGGGGAGAGGCGGCCTCGAAGCTCTGATGCCGTTCCGGTCGAGGCGGGACATCGCCGGTCTCGGATCGCGGGTGACGCACCCGTTCCTGTCGCCCTTCATCACGCAGACGAGCCCCCTCGTCGCCGAAGGGCCGGACTTGCCCGATGGGCGGGATTTGCCCGACAGGCTCGACCTGCTGGTGGCGGGCCTGCGGATCGCGTCCGGCGGGCGCCCCTGGCGCTGGCCGCTGCTTCCGACGGGGACGAGGCTCGGGCGCGGCCTGCTCGCGGCGATGGACCGGGCCGGCTGGGTGCACGGCGCCGCCGACCGTTTCGAACGGCCGATCGTCGAACGACGCAGCAGCCACTCCGTTTTCCTCGGCGAACATCCGCACCGCTCCCGGATGAAGGACCTGCGCCGTCGCCATCGGCGCCTGTCGAAGCGCGGTTCGCTCACCCTCGGCATCGCCACCGAGGGACCGGCCCTGGCCGATGCGGTGGCCGGGTTCCTGCGCCTCGAACGGGCGGGATGGAAGGGCAGGGCCGGGACCGCGCTCGCCTGCCTGCCGCAGCACGAGGCCTTCGCCCGGGCGCTGTTCGCCGATGGGAGCGGTCCGGTCGGGCTTCGGGCGGATACCCTGTCGCTGGACGGTCGCGCGCTCTCGATCAGCCTCGCCCTCCTGGCCGGCGAGACGGCCACGCTCTTGAAGACCACCTACGACGAGCGGGAGCGCGCCCATGCGCCGGGCCTCCTGCTGGAGGCCCTGATCATCGAGGAGATGCACGCCACCGGATTTGCCGGGCGGCTCGATTCCGCGACCCTGGCGGGCTCGGTCCTGGAGGACCTCTATCCGGACCGCGAGACGATCAGCGAGATCATCGCCGTCCCGGACGGAGCGTCGCGACCGATCTCCCTGGAGCGCCGCCTCCGCCTCGCGACGATGGAGCGAGAGGCGAAGACCCTGATCAAGCACCTGCTGGGCAGGCGCTGACGGACGGGCAAAGCCGTGCTACTGGGCCGGTCCGGCACGCCAGACAGGAAACCACCCGCATGCGTCGTCCGCTTCTCGCCCTCACCGGAGCCTTGTTGATCGCCATGACCGCTTCCGCATCCGCCGAGACCGTGACCACGCCCTCGGGCCTGCAATACCGCGACGAAGTCGTCGGCACCGGTCCTTCGCCGCAGACCGGCAAGAAGGTCAGCGTGCACTATACCGGCTGGCTCGACGATGGCGGCAAGCCGGGCAAGAAGTTCGATTCCTCGCGCGACCGCGGCCAGCCCTTCGGCTTCACCCTCGGCATCGGCCAGGTCATCGCCGGCTGGGACCAGGGCGTCGCCACGATGAAGGTCGGCGGCAAGCGCACGCTGATCATCCCGTCGGATCTCGGCTACGGCGCACGCGGCGCCGGCGGCCTCATCCCGCCGAACGCCACGCTCATCTTCGACGTCGAACTGCTCGGCGTGAACTGAACGGCGATTCCCGCTCGATGACCGGGGGAAGTATCCCTCACCTCCCGACCACCCCCTCATCCTGAGGCGCCGGAGCGGAGCGGAGGCCTCGAAGGAGGCCTCCAGTTTACGTCAGGTTCGTGGAAGCCTCCTTCGAGGCGGCTGTCGCCGCACCTCAGGATGAGGTCGTGGGGAGGATGTCGGGCGTCGGCCCATTTCGCCCTGATGGGTGCCCGGCGTCTGAAGCCGACGGCACTCCACGCGATCGCTCAGACCACCAATCCAAGCGCCGCGCGTGCCTCGGCGGGCGTCGCGACGGAGCGGCCGTGGCCGAGCACCCGCTCCACGGCGAGGCCGACGAGTTCGGCATTGCTCGCCGCCAGCCGGTCTTTCGTGATGCGGATATTGTCCTCCAGGCCGGTCCGCACCGCATCGGCGCCCCGCGCCAGCGCCCAATCCATCACCTCCGCCTGATGGCGGCCGATGCCGGCGGCGGTCCAGGTCGCGTCGGGCAGCACCTGCCTGAGTTCGCCCAGAAGCAGGTCGAGAAGGCGCTCGTCCGCCGGCAAGGCGTTCTTCACCCCCATCACGAACTGGACGTGGGGGCTGGCATCCATCAGCCCCTCATCGAGCAGGCGCTTCGCGCCATGCAGGTGCGAGAGGTCGAAGATCTCGATCTCCGGCCGCACGCCGTGTTCCCGCATCTGGCTCGCCAGATCGGTGACGAGGCTCGCCGGATTCTCGTAGACGATGGTGGGGAAGTTCACCGAGCCGGTGGAGAGCGAGGCCATGTCGGGCCGGTGGCGCAGCGACAGGCCGCGGCTCGCCGGATCGCGCCCGCGTCCTCCGGTGGAGAACTGCACGATCATGCCGGGGCAGTGCGGGCGGATTCCCTCCTGAACCGCCGCGAACCGCTCCGGGTCGGAGGAGGGCGTCTCGTCGTCGTTGCGCACATGGATATGCACGAGGGCGGCGCCGGCCTCGTAGGCCTGGTGCGTCGACTCGATCTGCTCGGCGACCGTGACCGGAAGGGCGGGATTGTCCGATTTGCGCGGCACGGAGCCGGTGATGGCGACGGCGACGACGACGGGTCTCATGATCCTGGTCCCGGATATCCGACGAGGGAGACCGGGAGATAAGGCATTCCGCCTGCGAGGCGAAGGGCTAGGCGCGCCGGCGGGGCGGCGTCGGTTCAGCCCTGGAACAGCAGGCTGGCGCTGGTTCCGGGGCCGCCCGGACGATAGATCAGGGCGGAGCGCAGGTTCGTGGCCATCGCCCTGACGATCCGCGAGCCGAGACCGGTGCCGCGCGGCTGGCCCTCGCCGGTCCAGCCGATGCCGTCATCCTCGACCGTGAGGCTCAGGCTGTCCGGTCCCTGCCGTCCCACCGCGACCCGGATCTCGCCCAGGATGTCCGGCGGATAGGCGTATTTGTAGGCGTTGGTCACGAGTTCGGTGACGACGACGCCGACCGAGACGGCCTTGTCGGTGGCGAGGCGGATGGGCTCGGCGATGAGCCGGATGGCGTGGTCGCGGCCCGCAGCCTTCATCGCCCCCTGCAATTCCTCCACGAGACTGGCGAGATAGGCGTCGAGCTCCACCGCCTCGACGTCGTCGGAGGTGTAGAGCCGGCGGTGGATACCGGCGATGGCCGAAATCCGCGCCTGCATCTCGCGCAGGGCCGCCTTGGCCGCCGGGTCGGAGACCGCGTTGGTCTGCATGTGCGTCAGCGCCGCCACCAGAGCGAGGGAGTTCGCGACCCGGTGATTGACCTCGCGCAGGAGCATCACCGCCCGGTCGCGGGCCTCGCGCATCTCGGCCTCGGCCCGCTCCTTGTCGCGCCTCAGGGCCTCCTGCCGAAGGGCCGTATCGACCGCCTCGCCCAGAAGCTCGCGGAACTGGCCCTGGAGATCCTTCCAGACGTAGTCGACGGCGCCGGCCTTCAGCGCAGCCACCGCGACGCGGCTGTCCTCCGAGCCCGTGACGTAGATCACCGGCGGCGCCGAGGGCATGGCGCGGATGGCGGGAAGTACGTCGAGCCCGGTCTGGCCCGGCATGTGATGGTCGAGCGCCACCAGATCGATGCCTCCCCGTTCGAGGCGCGCGAGCCCCTCGTCGGCATTGGCGGCGAGCTCCACCACGTAGCCGCGCGCCCGCAGGGCCTTCTGCACGAGGCGCCCGAGGCCGGGATCGTCGTCGACATAAAGGACGCGGCCGCGCTCCGGGGAGACGGGGGCGCTCATGAATCCGACGACGTCATGGGTTTCCGGGCATTCATGGGTTCTCGGGCATTCATGGGTTCTCTGGAACTTGCATCACCGAGAAGAACAGGCCGAGCTGGCGAATGGCGTTCGCGAAACCCTCGTAGTTCACCGGTTTGGTGATGTAGACGTTGGCGCCGAGATCGTAGCAGCGCTGGACCTCGCGGCTGTCATCCGTGGTGGTGAGGACGACCACCGGCGAGCGCCGCGTATGCGGGTTGGCCTTCACCTTCTCGAGGATGTCGATGCCGGTCATGTCCGGCAGGTTGAGATCGAGCAGGATCAGGAGGGGGCGCTTGGCGCTGGCCTCCCCCGACCCGTCCGGCCCCATCAGGTAGGCGAGCGCGGAGGTGCCGTCCCGGAACGGGATGATGTCG
This sequence comes from Methylobacterium marchantiae, assembly GCF_042679825.1. Classification (NCBI taxonomy): domain Bacteria; kingdom Pseudomonadati; phylum Pseudomonadota; class Alphaproteobacteria; order Hyphomicrobiales; family Methylobacteriaceae; genus Methylobacterium; species Methylobacterium marchantiae. The sequence goes on from NZ_JBHTND010000039.1 coordinate 10,849, forward strand.
TTGTTGACGCCGGCTCGGCGGATGTTGCGCTCGATCAGACGGGCATGGCCCTCGTCGTCCTCGATCATCACGATACTGACGGATTGCACGTTCGGGACAGGCCTCATTCCGCGGCGAGGGGCGTCGCGTCGGCGCCCGTCCTCGTAGCTGTAGCGCTCTCGCGGGGCAGCGTCACGCTGAAGGTGGTGCCGTCCCCGAGCCTCGACGTCATGTCGATCCGTCCGCCGAGGGAGCGGACCAGGGCCTTCACATGGGCGAGGCCGATTCCCTCGCCGGGCCGGTCCTGCTTTCCGGAGCGGCGGAACAGCTCGAAGACGCGGGCATGGTCGCGCTCGGCGATGCCCCGGCCGTTATCGGCGACGTCGATGCGGATGCGCGCGCCGACCGCCGTCGCCGTGACCGTGATCCGGCCCGGCCGCGCGGGATCGAGATACTTCACCGCATTGTCGAGGAGGTTGCCGAAGATCTGTTCGACGGCCAGTCGGTCGGCGGTGATCCGGGGGAAGTCGGAGGCGACGATCACCTCGGCGCCGGCGGCCTCGGTCTGGTGGCGCTGGGCATCGGCGAGGCGCTGGAGCAGCGCCTTCAGGTCGAGTGCTTCGGGTTGGAAGCTGCGCCGTCCCTCGCGTGAGAGCTTCAGGATCGCCGCGATCAGGCCTTCCATGCGGGTGACGGCGGCGCTGATGAAGCCGAGCGCCTCGCCGAGATCGGCGTCGATGCCCTCCGCCTGCGGATGGCCCTGGAGGGCCGCGCGGATATCCTCGCGCGTCGCGTCGAGCTCGCTCGTGAAGCCCATCACGTTGACGAGGGGGGCGCGCAGGTCGTGGCTCACGATATAGGCGTAGCGCTGGATCTCCTCGTTCGATTCCCGGAGTTCCGCCTCGGCCTCCCGCTGCTCGGTGATGTCGGTATGGACGCCGACCCATTCGCGGATGGCGCCGTCGGGGGCCAGCACCGGGACGGCGCGGATGGCGTAATGCCGCCATGTCCCGTCCCGCGAGCGCACCCGGTGCTCGTGGACGAAGGTGCGCTTTTCCCGCACCGTCTCGTTCCAGGCCGCGATGGAGGACGGGGAATCGTCCGGATGCACGGCGTTCGCCCATCCGAAGCCCTGGTACTCCTCGCGCGACTGGCCGGTGATGGCCGACCAGCCCGGCTGCTCGCCGACCATCCGGCCCTCGGCATCGTTGGTCCAGAGCACGCCGCGCACGGCCTGGACGGCGGCGCGGAACCGCGCCTCGCTGGCGCTCAGGTCGCGCTGCACGCGCTGCTGGTCGATGGACGAGGCGAGCAGGGCGAGGAACAGGATCAGGAAGGTCGCGCCGCCGACGACGAGGGCGAGGTTCTGCTGGCCCGGCGCGAGGGCGGAGACATGGGCGGCATGCGCACCGGCCTCCTCGGCGGTGAAGGTGGCGGCGGCCATGCCGGTATAGTGCATCCCGGCCACGGCGAAGCCCATGACGAAGGCGGCCGCGATCTTCTGCCAGACCTCGTTCCGGCGGAAGGTCAGCCAGAGCGCGGCCGTGGCAGCGGTCACGGCGATGAGGACCGACACGGCGACCACCGGGATGCTGTAGGCGAGGTTGCCGGGCACCCTGAGCGCGGCCATGCCGGTGTAATGCATGCCGGCGATGCCGATCCCCATGAGCGGTCCGCTCACCAGGATGTCGCGCGTCCCGGCCACTGTCCGGCTGACCCAGGCGAAGGCGCCACCGGTGGCGCCGACGGCGATGAGGAGCGAAAGCAGGGTGAGGCCGGTATCGTAGGCGGCCGGCATTCCCATCTCGAAGGCGAGCATGCCGACGAAATGCATCGACCAGATGCCGCCGCCCATCGCCAGGGCCGCCGCGCCGATCCAGGGGATGCGGCGCCCGGGCTCCGCGTCGCGAACGCGCGATCCGAGATCCAGCGCGGTGTAGGAGGCGATGACGGCGATGGCGACGGACAGCGCGACGAGCGCGGGATTGTAGCCGGTATGGACCATCGTAAAACCGCTCTCGGGTGATCCGGGCAGGCGCGGCTTGCCCGAGTCCTCTCCCTATCCGGTCGCCGGCGGTGCCACCACTCCCCTCCGGCCGTGCCGTCACCTGTCCCGCCGGAAACCGGGCGGTCAGGCAATGCCGAGCGCCCGGATCAGGATCAGGCTGATGGCGAGGAGGACGGCGAGGGAGCCGGTGACGGCGAGGGTCACCCTGCCGCCCATGCGCGCCAGGACACGCACGTCGACGCCGAGGCCGAGGGCGGTCATGGACATGATCGTCAGGAAGCCGGCCAGTTGCTTCACCGGCCCGGAGGCGGCTTCGGGAATGAGGCCGAGGGAGCGCAGGGTGGCGAGGCCGAGGAACCCGAGGATGAACCAGGGCACCAGTCTGGCGAAGCCGAGTTTTCGCCGCTCGGTCTTCCGTGCCCCGGCCTCCGCGGGCAGGCGATGCGCGATGAGCGAGAACGCCACCACCACGGGCCCGAGCATCAGCACGCGCACGAGCTTGACCAGCGTTCCGACCTGGGTGCTGAGCAGCCCCACCGGCACGGTCGCGGCGAGAACCTGTGGCACGGCATAGACCGTGAGGCCGGCGAGCACCCCGTACTGGTGGTCGGACAGCCCGGCGAGGGGGATGAACAGGGGCAATCCCAGCACCATCAGCACGCCGAGCACGGCGGTGAAGGCGATGGAGCCGGCGACGTCCTTGCTGTCGGCCCCGATCACCGGCGCCACGGCGGCGATGGCCGAGTTGCCGCAGATGGCGTTGCCGCAGGCGACCAGGATCGCCATCCGCGCCGGCAGGCCGAGGCCGCGGCAGATCGCGTAGCTCGCCGCGATGGCGAGGATGACGGTGCCGACGATGCCGGTGAGCAGGGCCGGCCCAGAGGCGACGATGGCGCCGAGGCTGATCGAGGCGCCGAGCAGCGTCACCGCGATCTCCAGCACCTGCTTGGCGCTGAAGGCGATCCCGGCCCGGAAGCGCTCGCCCGGCACCCAGGCGGTGCGGATCGCGATTCCGAACAGGATCGCGATGACGAGGGCCTCGATATAGGGATGCCCGGTGGCTCGCTCCTCCCAGACCTGGACCGCCATGGCGATGGCCGTGACGCCGAGGCAGAGGGCGATGCCCGGCAGGAGGGAGGAGGCCCCGTTCCCGGTCGTCGCGCCCGCCGCAGCGGCGGGGTTGGGAGATGCCTTCACGCTCGCTCTGCCCGCTCGGACGCACCCGCGAGGGCCCCCGGAAAGAAACTTCTGCCTAGCTTCACGGAAAGAGAAAACCCCTCTCCATAACGGCCCAAGTTCAAAAGACGCATCCATTGATCGAAGGCAAGCAAAACACGATCTTCACCCGCATGAGCACGCGTTCCGACCTCCGCGCCACGAGTCTCCGCGCCACGAGCTTCGATCCGTATGGCGAGCCGGTCTGCGACGACCGCTCGGTCGCCATGGTGCAGGGCGACCGGCGGGCGCGCAATGCGGCCATCGCGGTGTTCTGGACCCTGGCGCTGACGCTGATCGCCGGCCGGGTCTATTTCAGCGATCAGAGCGTCGGTCAGACCATCATTCTCGCTCAGGCGCAGATCGCTTCCCTCGTCGGGGCGATCCGCTGACGCGGTGCCGGTTGCGGCCGGTCAGTATGCGGCGGCGAGATAGGCGGCGATCGCCTTGGCATCCGCCTCCTCGATCGGGGCGTGGAACACCGACACCATCTTCGTGACTTCCCCGGTCCAGAACGCGGCGCCTTTGCCCGGCGGCTGGGTGAGGATGTAATCCACCGAATGGCAGACCATGCAGTTGGTTTGCGCGGCCTCGAACCCTGCCTCGTGGCCCTTCGCCGGGCGCAATTGGGCGGTGGGTTCCGGGATGTCGTAGCTGCGCGGCTCGGCCTGGGCGCCTCCGGCGGCGAGCAGGGCGATCCCTCCGCACGCGGCGGCGATACGATGCTTGGTCATGCCGTGCTCCCTCAGACAGCCTGGATGCGCGTGGTCTCGACGACGTTCCGCATGTAGCCCGCCGGGTTCCAGCGCGGCTCCATCGGCTGCGTCGCGCCGTCCGTCGCCGTCGCCTGCACGCGGACCACGTGCGGTCCCGCCGGCAGATCGGCCTCGAAGGTCCAGGGCCGGAAGGAATAGCGGCCGAGATCCTGGCCGAGCTTGGCCGACGCCCATGTCCGGCCGTCGTCCAGGGAGACGGCCACGTCCTGGATCCCCGACCCGCCGTCGAAGGCGATGCCGCGCAAGCCCATCTTGCCGGCCGCGACCGTGGCGCCATCCGCCAGGCTCGTGACGAAGGAGCGGACCGGAAGCCGGTTGATCGGCACGGTCTTGGCCGAGGCCGTTCCCGGCTCGACGCAGGCGCACGCGTTTTCGGGGATGCGGTAGGCCTTCTGCATCCAGAACCCGTCGAAGGGCTTGTCCAGCACCGTGATCGCGCTGAGATGCTTGATCCAGTAGGTGCCGTAATAGCCGGGAACGACGAGCTTCAAGGGGTAGCCGTTGAGCCAGGGCAGGTCTTCCCCGTTCATCGCCCAGGCCAGCATCACCTCGCCGTCGCGGGCATGGTCGATGTCGAGCGCCTTGGCGTAACGCGGCGTCTCGGGCAGGACCGGCCCGTCGAGGCCGGTGAAGGCGACCTGGACCGCCCCCGGCTTCACACCGGCCTTGTCGAGCACGGCCTTCAGGGGGATTCCGGTCCAGCGGGCATTGCCCATCGCGCCGTTCCCGAGTTGGCCGCCGGCCACGCGCGGGACGAGGAAGCCGCGCGAATTGCCCGAGCACTGGTTCACCGCCACGAGATCGACGGTCGGAAGGCTCTTCAGCTCGGCGAGGGAGAGCGAGACCGCCCCATCCACATGGCCCTTCACCTCCAGCCGGAACAGGTCCGGGTCGATGGAGGTGGGGATGTCGGCGAGATGGTAGCGCACGAAGAACGCATCGTTCGGCGTGAGCACGCTCTCATCGAAGATGGAGAACGGCGTCTCGAGCTGGGGCGGCCGCGCCGTCGTCAGCATCAGCGGACGCTTACCGGGATAGGCCACCAGCGGCCTCTCGCCATTGGCGAAGGGCAGCGTCGCGACCTCGCCGGCCAGGGCATTCAGGGACGGCAGCGCGAGGCCTCCGGCCGCCACGGCGCCTCTCAGGAAATCCCGCCGGCCGAGTTCGAACATCGCGTCCCCCATCGTGACCGCGACCACGCGGACCGCCCCGGCCGGTGGATCGCACCACGTTTGATCCCATCATGCGGGAGAAGCTCGAAACGAACGAGGAAAACCTTCGGACACCGTTACGGAACCGGCAGCGAGCGGGACGCTGAGCCGCGCCGGAGCATCCGTCCGGTCCAGGGTCCATCGACGAAAAAGGGCCGTCCTCCATGGGGAGAACGGCCCGTGTCTAATTCCCCGCCGTCACCAGCGGGGGTGGGAGGTCGATCCGCTCGACCCGTCACGAACAGCCGGTGGTGCCGCCGCAGGTGTCGCATTTCAGGCAGGTTCCGTTGCGCACGAGGGTGAAGTTCGCGCATTCCGGGCAGGCTTCGCCGACATAGCCCTTCATCTTGGCCTCGGCCCGGCGATCCGAGACGGTGCGTTCCGCTTTGGCGAAGGGCAGCGCGGTGACGAGGGCTTCGGCATGGCCGGCGGTGGCCGGCTCGGCCTTCAGCGCCGTCGCGCCCCGCACGGCGTGGACCGCACCTCCAGCGGGCGCCGACGCCCCGGCATGGCCGGAGCCGATGCCCACCGTGCCGCCGGCCGCGCCGCCCTGGATCAGGGTGAGCCGGTCGGCCGAGCCGCGCAGCAGGCCGCGCGAGACGATGCTGGAGGCCACGGGATCGGGCCTGTCGCCGCTGCGGCTGCCTTCGCCCTCGCCCTTGCCCATCACGGTGTTGCCGATCTCGGACGGATCGACATGGGCGAGGTCCATGCGGCCGAGATAGGAGATCGCCAGTTCGCGGAACACGTAGTCGAGGATCGAGGTGGCGTTCTTGATCGCGTCGTTGCCCTGGACGAAACCGGCCGGCTCGAACCGGGTGAAGGTGAAGGCGTCGACATATTCCTCCATCGGCACGCCGTATTGCAGGCCGATCGAGATCGCGATGGCGAAGTTGTTCATCAGCGAGCGGAAGGCGGCGCCTTCCTTGTGCATGTCGATGAAGATCTCGCCGATGCGGCCGTCCTCGTATTCGCCGGTGCGCAGGTAGACCTTGTGGCCGCCGACCACCGCCTTCTGGGTGTAGCCCTTGCGCCGGTCGGGCAGCTTCTCGCGCGAGCGGATGCGCTCGACCCGCTCGATCACCCGCTCCACCACCTTCTCGGCGAGCTGGGCGGCCTTGGCCGACGAGGGCTGGGCGACCAGGGCCTCGATCACGTCGTCGACATCGTCCTCCTCGTCGGCGATGAGGGCCGAGTTCAGGGGCTGCGACAGCTTGGAGCCGTCGCGGTAGAGGGCGTTCGCCTTGAGGGCGAGGGTCCAGGACAGCTTGTAGGCGTTCTTGCAATCCTCGACGGTGGCGTCGTTGGGCATGTTGATGGTCTTGGAGATGGCGCCCGAGATGAAGGGCTGCGCCGCCGCCATCATGCGGATGTGGCTCTCCACCGAGAGGTAGCGCTTGCCGATGCGACCGCACGGATTGGCGCAGTCGAACACCGCGTAATGCTCCTGCTTGAGGAACGGTGCGCCCTCCAGGGTCATCGCGCCGCAGATATGGGTATTGGCGGCCTCGATGTCCTTCTTCGAGAAGCCGAGGAAGGGCAGGATCTCGAAGGTCGGGTCGGCGAGCTTCTCGGCCGGCACCTTGAGCACGTCTTTCAGGAAGTCGTCGCCCAGCGTCCAGCGGTTGAACACGAACTTGATGTCGAAGGCCGATTTCAGGCCGGCCTCGATGGCCGAGATCTTGTCGTCGGTGAAGCCCTTGGCGCGCAGGGTTCCCGCATTGATCGCCGGCGACTGGCCCATGGAGCCGTGGCCGACGGCGTAGGCCTCGATCTCGGCGATGTCGGATTCGCGGTAGCCGAGGGAGCGCAGGGCGTCGGGCACCGCACGGTTGATGATCTTGAAGTAGCCGCCGCCGGCGAGCTTCTTGAACTTCACCAGGGCGAAGTCGGGCTCGATGCCGGTCGTGTCGCAATCCATCACCAGGCCGATCGTGCCGGTGGGCGCGATGACGGTGGCCTGGGCGTTGCGGTAGCCGTGCTCCTCGCCGAGCGAGAGGGCGCGGTCCCACGCCACCCTGGCGCGTTCGGCGAGATCCGCCTGCGGGATGTTGGCGATGTCAAGGGGGACGGGAGCGATCGAGAGGAACTCGTAGCCCTGAGCCTCGCCATGCGCCGCGCGGCGATGGTTGCGGATGACCTTGAGCATGGCGTCCGCATTCTCGTCGTAGCCCGGGAAGGGTCCGAGCTCCGCCGCCATCTCGGCGGAGGTGGCATAGGCGACGCCGGTCATGATCGCCGTGAGGGCACCGGCGAGCGCCCGGCCCTTATGCGAATCGTAGGGCAGGCCCATGCTCATCAGCAGGCCGCCGATATTGGCGTAGCCGAGGCCCAGCGTACGATACTTGTAGGAGAGCTCGGCGATCTCCTTCGAGGGGAACTGCGCCATCATCACCGAGATCTCGAGGACCACGGTCCAGAGCCGGTTGAGATGCTCGAAGGCGGCGACGTCGAACTCACCGCTGGCGCGGTCGTACATCGTCAGCAGGTTGGCGGAGGCGAGGTTACAGGCCGTGTCGTCGAGGAACATGTACTCGGAGCACGGGTTCGACGCGCGGATTTTTCCAGCGGTCGGGCAGGTGTGCCAGTCGTTCATGGTGGTGTTGAAGTGCAGGCCGGGATCGGCCGACGCCCAGGCGGCCTCTCCGATCTTGTCCCAGAGCTCGCGGGCCTTGAGGGTCTTCACCGACTTGCCGGTGGTGCGGGCGGTCAGGTTCCAATCCGCATCCGCCTCGACGGCGCGCAGGAAGTCGTCCGTGAGGGAGACGGAGTTGTTCGAGTTCTGGCCGGCCACCGTGAGATAGGCCTCGGAATCCCAGTCGGTGTCGTAGACCGGGAAATCGATCTTGGTGAAGCCCTGGCGGGCGAACTGGATGACGCGCTTGGTGTAGCCGTCCGGCACCATCTCCTTGCGGGCGGCCTTCACCGCCTTCTTCAGGGCGGGGTTGCGCTCGACGTCGAAACAGGCGTCGCCCTCGGCCTCGCACTGGGTGCAGGCCTTCATCACCGCCTGGAGGTGCTTGGAGACGATCTTGGAACCGGTGACGAGAGCGGCGACCTTCTGCTCCTCCTTCACCTTCCAGTCGATATACTGCTCGATATCCGGGTGATCGATGTCGACGATGACCATCTTGGCCGCGCGCCGGGTGGTGCCGCCCGACTTGATCGCGCCCGCCGCCCGGTCGCCGATCTTGAGGAACGACATCAGGCCCGAGGATTTGCCGCCGCCGCCGAGCTTCTCGTTCTCACCGCGCAGCATCGAGAAGTTGGAGCCGGTGCCCGAGCCGTACTTGAACAGGCGCGCCTCGCGGACCCACAGGTCCATGATGCCGCCCTCGTTGACGAGGTCGTCCTGCACGCCCTGGATGAAGCAGGCATGCGGCTGCGGGTGCTCGTAGGACGAGGCTGACTTCGTGAGCTCGCCGGTGCGGTAATCGACGTAGTGGTGGCCCTGGGCGGGGCCGTCGATGCCGTAGGCCCAGTGCAGGCCGGTATTGAACCATTGCGGCGAATTCGGTGCCACCATCTGGCGGGCGAGCATGAAGCGCAGCTCGTCGAGGAACGCGGAGGCGTCCTCTTCCGACGAGAAATAGCCGCCCTTCCAGCCCCAATAGGTCCAGCAGCCGGCGAGACGGTCGAACACCTGGGTGGACGAGGTCTCGGAGCCGGTGCGCTCGGCCTCGGGCAGGTCGGCGAGGGCGGCCTCGTCGGCCACCGAGCGCCACAGGAAGGAGGGAACGTCGTTCTCTTCCACGCGCTTCAGGCGGGCGGGGACGCCGGCCTTGCGGAAATACTTCTGGGCCAGCACGTCGCTGGCGACCTGGCTCCAGCTCTCGGGCACGGAGATGCCGTCGAGGCGGAACACGATCGATCCGTCCGGGTTGCGGATCTCGCTCAGCGCCTTGCGGAAGGCGATGGTGGCGTAGGGGGATTGCCCGGCCGTGGTGTGGCGCCGCTCGAACCGCATGAACCCTGTATCCCTTGTCGAAGAGTCGACGATGCCGCCGCGCCCTGCGCAGCCGCTGGTGTAGTCAAGTCTGAAGAAGGCAAGCGACCGCGAGCGTTCGCGATACGCCGTCCGAAGGCCGAGAAAGGCTGTGGGCCGCCGTACCGACACAACTGCTTCGGCGACCCTCGCAAACTATCGCGGCCATGGCCTTCACGTCAACAACTTGTGTGTGCCGGCTACGTTCCTAGCTAGATGTTGTGGTGGGTTCGTAATTCCTGTGGATATCGCGGCGGCGCCGATAAGTGCTCTTTTCGCCTGAAGGATTCGCCGGCGAAAAATTTTGCATTCACAGGCCGTGAGCCGCCGGGGCAGCCTGAACTTTTGGTTAAGGCGCCCTCCCTGTGGGATTCCGGCCGCACCCGCGTGCCGGCCGCCGGTGCCGATATCGTCGGCGCGCGACGCGCTTGCGCTGGACTTCGCCCTGGCCCCTCACCATAGTCCCGGCCGAGGAAGGACGGGCGGTCGCGCCGGTCCGGTTCAGGCGAGTGCGATGGCTCTCAAGGACACGCTTCTGCGAATCTTCACGTGGTGGAACGGGCAGACCATGTCGCTCGCCGTGATGACGGCACGGCACGGGCAGTTCGTCGGCACGGACGATTTCGGAAACACCTATTACAAGGCGCTCGGACCGCTGATCGACCGCTCGGTCGGCCCGGAGCGGCGCTGGGTCGTCTATAACGGCTATGCCGACGCCTCGAAGGTCCCGCCCGGCTGGCGCGGCTGGCTCTGCCACAACGGCGACGTGCCCCCGAGCGAGGAGACCTACACGCCCCGCGACTGGCAGAAGCCGCATGTGGAGAACCTCACCGGCACCAGCGCCGCCTATCGCCCGAAGGGCTCGCAGCTCAACCCCCGCGCCAAGCCGGCGACCGGCGGCGATTACGTGGCCTGGAGCCCGGAATCCTAGCGTTCAGGCGTAGCGATAGGGTTGCGGCCACAGGTATCTGATGATTCCTCCGATCAAGGGCCACGAACGGAAGCCAAGCGGAGCATGCATCTGCAGGCTGTAGACGTCAGCGTTTCTGCGAATCACGCGGAACGGAAGGGCTTCGTCTACTGCAGTCAGCGTTTTCAAGACCTGCCGGACGAAGCAGGGCTCAAGACTAGTCATAGCAACGATTTCATCCTTCGTAGCTCCAGCATACATTGGACTCACGAGACAGGCTAGAATCAACCGCACATCATCGACTGTACGACCCGGCTGCTTCGCAAGGACTGGAGCGATCAGGTCGACGGGAAGATCCCAGCCCACGATCTGGTTGCGGCGGACAAGATCGGAGAGGATCGTGAGCTCGATGAAGTTCAGGAGCCTGCGACGGCTGATCCGGTAGAGGCCAGAAGCCGCCCAACGAATTTCGCTTTTTTGGACTTGCGCCGCGATGAATGGGCGATGGATGGCGTCGAGGCGCCCGGCAATTCGCTTGGATAGGGTTCGAAAGGCGCTACCGGACATCTTGGGCCAGGGCGGGAGCCCGACTTCCACGGCGGCGTTGCCACAGAGCGGTAGGATCATGGCCTCTTCTGCGCCTTTGCCATACGGGTCGGAGCGGGAAGAGAGGGCCTGGCAGACCGCTCCATCAGAGCCCATCAGGACGCTGCTGCTCGCAGGCAGTCCGAAGACGGATGCAAGGAACCGCTGACAATTCCGTCGCCCGAGTTGATAGTCGTGCGCGCGAAACGCTTCGTCGAGAAACCCGCCGAATCCTCCGAGCAGGCCGCAGGCGATAGGATATCGCTCGATCGGACCATTCTGGAGCGATCGAATTGGCGAGATCATGAACCGGGAGCGGTCGTTGGGATTCACCGCAGGCCCAAGTTCCGATGGCCGAAACCGAGCCTGATCGATCAGGGCCGGAAACAGGGCGCGGAAGATCGAGACGATCTCCAGGGCGGGGTACCCTTCGGGCGGAAATGCGGGTGGTTCGGGAAACGGCGCCACCATGATCACGGCTCGATCGGCGTCCTCCCCAGTTTTGCATGTTTCGCCAGGATTCCACAGGGCGTGCTCGACGAAGTCGAACGGCGAGTTGTTGACGACGCCACCATCGACGGCGACGAAATTATACTTTCCAGTCAGATCGACCGACGAGGGGAAAGCGGCATTGATGCCGGTGTTCGTCAAGCGGTAGGGATACTGCCGCTTTTCATATTGCTCGAACGGGGTGGAGACTGTGCGGGGAGCCAAGCCGCCGGGAAAAGCGGCCGAGGCTATGGCGGCGTTGCCGTAGGACCGCCACTCCTCCGATATGTCCCCCTGACCCGGGCCGGGCAACGTAGCTGCATCCAGCCTGAGCGACTTGTCCGCCGCGAGCCAGAGCCCGTCCGTCTTTGGCCAAACCGCTGTACCGACGCCGCCAATTGCAAAATGGAGGCGGTCACCGTGGGTCTGCATGCCATAAGAACCTTGACCGAACGCGACGTCGAATGGAATTCCCCGCAGGTTCGTTACGGTCACGATGAGGTTGAGCGTGTCGGCGAGGTAGGGAAACGGCCCTGGCTGTGCTGCCGGCCCCGACTCGGGATGTAGCAGTCCCGCCCTCTCGATCTCGTCGAGCAGCGTAGCGTTGAGAACGGAGCGCAAAAGGAGAGGCTTGGCGCCCTTCGTCGGCGTCAGCACCTTGCCGTCCGGCCCACACGGCGCGACATCGTCCTTGCCTAAGAGGTCCTTGCGCTTACTCCCGGCTGCGGCGACCATGCAGGGCCGGGTCACCCAGGTCTCGTACAGAGTTGGCAGGACGCATCGGATGCTCTGAAACGGAGTGTTCGCGGTACCCTGAAGTACCGCCGTCTCCTCATCGGATAAGGTAACGGGGCGAAGCCCGCGGGCAAGCGCAACGATGCCCAGGGCTCCCGTGATCGCCCCAGCCGAGGCACCAGCCATCGTGCGAATACAGACTCGATGCTGCGGAACATCGTCTTTCCGCGAGTCTTCCCAAGCCTGAAGCGCCTGAAACAGAAAATCGACGACACCGGCGGTGTAAGAACCCGCTGAAATAGCGCCGGCCAAGGCCAGACCGATCTCAAAATCGGGTCTCTGATGTAGTGGGGCGCTATCGATCTCGACTGCCATTGTTGCCCCCCGCATGATTCGCTGATCGCTCTTCAACGCAGGATCAACCGGCAAAGGATACTAATCAATCTGTAGTTAGGTGAATCTGTCCTGTCCAAACACGTCGGAGGCAGAGATTCTGGGACGCGTGACCGTGTCTCGTCTGCGTCTCGCGATGCCCTTTTTCCAACATCGTTCCCCTGTCTAAAGCCGGATGACATCGGCGCAGGCATGGCCTACCGGGTCTCGATCGTCTTTCCGCAACGGGTTCGCTGACTTCATGACCGCTGCACGTCGCGCCAGAATCGCTCTTCACGTCACCTTCGCCATGGCGTGTGCATGTGTGGGCGCCGCTGCCGTCCCAGGCCAGGCCCTCGCCGACAAGATCAAGAACCCGACCGCGGTGTTCTCCGGCCTCGACAAGATCACCGGCCGGATCGTGTCGTTCGAGGTCGCCGTCGACGAGACGGTGCAGTTCGGCGCCCTGCAATTGACCCCGCGCGTCTGCTACAGCCGGCCTCCCACCGAGAGCCCGAAGACCACGGCCTTCCTCGAGGTCGACGAGGTGACCCTCGACAACAAGTACCGCCGAATCTTCACGGGCTGGATGTTCGCGGCGAGTCCCGGCCTGCACGCCATCGAGCATCCGATCTACGACGTGTGGCTCGTGGATTGTAAGGGCGGCAACGACATCATCGCCGAGGCGCGCGAGCAGGAAGACGTGCCGGCCATGGCCTCGAAGCCGGAGAAGACCCGGCGCCCGAAGAACACCGACCCGACGCGCACGGCCCAGCAGGTCAACCCGAACGGGCAGGTCGATGTCGAGGCGCCGCGCGGCGTGCCGGTCCAGCCCAAGCAGAAGCCGTCGCGAAAGTTCTTCCCGACCAACGAGGGCCCGGCGCCCGCACCGCCGCCGCCGGCCCAGCCGCAATCGATCTTCGATTCCATCTTCCGGTAGGATCGGCCGGCAACAGGAGAGCGCGCCATGCCCGACAGCGTCACCATCCTCGCCTTCGCCGGCGTCTCCCTCGGGATGGTGCTGACGCCGGGGCCCAACATGGCCTACCTCGTCTCCCGCGCCATCTGCCAGGGCCGCGCCGCAGCCCTGGTCTCCCTCGGCGGGGTCGCCCTGGGCTTCGTGTTCTACATGCTGTGCGCCGCTCTCGGCATCACCGCCCTGGTCCTGGCGATCCCCTATGCCTACGACGCCCTGCGGCTGACCGGCGCGCTCTATCTCGGATATCTCGCCTGGCAGGCGCTAAAGCCCGGCGGCCGCTCGCCCTTCGAGGTGCGTGCGCTCGCGCCCGACGGCAAGGCGAAGCTGTTCGCGATGGGGTTCCTCACCAACCTCCTCAACCCGAAGATCGCGATGCTTTACCTCGCGCTGCTGCCGCAATTCGTGGCGCCCGAGGGCGGCGGCATTCTCGGTCAGACCCTGCTGCTCGGCTCGGTCCAGATCGTCGTCAGCGTCGCGGTCAATGGGCTCATCGCCATCGCGGCCGGCTCGATCGCCGTCTTCCTGTCCCGTAATCCGGGATGGCTGAAGGTGCAGCGCTGGATCATGGGCGGCGTGCTCGGCGGCCTCGCCATCCGCATGGCCCTCGACGGCCGGCGCTGACGGGTCAGGTCACGGTGAAGGCGGCGAGCACGTCCTCGCCGCCGACGGCCCGGTCCCCCGGCCAGACATCCCAGCTCGCATCCAGGACGATCGCCTCGGCGAGGCGGCGCTTGTAGACGTGGCGCGGCAGTTCCTCGGCGCCGAACTGGATCAGGTGGTCGGTGACGAACTGTGTGTCGGCCAGACGGTATCCACCGAGTTTCAACCGCGCCATCAGATGGACGAGGGCCACCTTCGACGCGTCCCGCACCGTGTGGAACATGCTCTCGCCGAAGAACGCGGCCCCGAGCGAAACGCCGTAGAGGCCGCCGACGAGCCGTCCCTCGGAATAGACCTCCACCGTATGCGCGTGCCCGGCATCGAACAGGGCGCCGTAGAGTTCGCGGATGCGGGCGTTGATCCAGGTCTTCTCGCCGTCGCCCCGAGGCGCCGCGCAGCCCGAGATGACGCCGTCGAAATCGAGGTCGGTCCGGACCTCGAACTGGTTCGAACGGACGGTGCGCGCGAGCCGGCGCGCCACGTGGAAATGATCGATCGGCAGGACGCCGCGCGCCTTCGGTTCGACCCAATAGATCGTGGGGTCGTCGGCATCCTCCGCCATGGGGAAGATCCCGGCGGCATAGGCCTTGAGCAAAATCTGTGGGGTAATGTCCACGCGTTCGCCGTCGTGGTCGTGCTGCATGGAAGCAATGTGATCCCTCGCGCGCGCGAACGCCAGAGAAACGATGCCGCGCCCGGCCTCTTCACGACGAAAGACGGCGGAGCTTTCGCCCCGCCGTCTGCCACCGTCGATGGATGAGCGAGCTTAGAACTCGGGGCCGCCCGAGGTCGTGCCGAGATTCGGATTCGAGCGCTGGTTCTGCTCGGCATTGCCGCCCTTGGCGGAATCCTCGAACACCGCCTCACGGTTCGAGATGAAGGGGCCGCCACGGACGCTGCCGGTATCCTCGACATCGAGACGGCCATCGGCGTCACGATAGGCGCCGTAGACGGAGGGGTGATCGATTGGGCCGCCAGCGGTGGTTCCGGCCTGCGGGTAGGCCCGCTCGGGCTGGCCGACATTGCCGGAGGGCGACTGGGCGAGGGCGGCGGTCGCGCTCAGGGAGGCGGCGACGAGGGCGAGGGTCAGGGTACGCATGGTCGTGTCTCGATGTCTTCTTGAGATGGTCGGCCTCTCGGTAGCTGCCTCCTGAAAGAAGCGGGGCGCTTGCCGGGCCGGCATGCCCCAACAAGCATCGGCAGCCGGCTACGTTCCGAAGACGATGAGCCGGCGATCTGTCGCAGTTCGGAGGGGATGATTCCGGACATCAGCCACCATTCGGGGGCATGAGCGGCTAGATGAGGAAGATTCTTACTGCTCTTGCCAGGACAGGCCAGGGAAGGTGGAGAAACTTTCTCTACGGATCGAAATAATGAAACGATGAACAATCCGTGATGGGTGACAACCCGCACGGTGCGACCTTTCCCCCTGCTTACGGCACAAAATAAAAGAGCCGGCCCGTCAGGGCCGGCTCTTCATATGTCCCGTTCGGAAAGCGGCTTTGTTCAGCGCGCCGGGCCGCCGGAGGTCGTACCCGTATTGGCACCCATGCCCTTGTTGGTCTGGTCGGCATTGCCGCCCTTCGCCGAATCGACGGCGCCCGCGCCCGGCGACATGCCGTTCTCGCCCATCGGACGGGCGGTGCTGCCGGTGGCCGGCGGCATGTCGCGGGTGGACGGGTTGTCGAGCGGTCCGCCCGTGGTCGTGCCGGCCTGCGGAACCGCTCGCGATGGCTGCGAGACGTTGCCCGAGGGCGACTGGGCCAGGGCGGGCGAGGCGGCGAGGAGCAGGGCGGCGACGGTCAGCTTTGCAAGACGCATGGAGATCATCCTTCTCGGTTCGTGCCCACGACGCGCGCTCTGGTCTTCGATTGCGCGCGAAGGGAAACGTTTCACCGAGAGAACGAGGTTCAAGCGGGGCAGTTCCTCTTGGCCGACAACCGGGACGTGCCGAGGGTCAGGTCGTCTCCGCGAGACCACCGCCTTCGAGGAACCCTTCCAGCCAATGGATGTCGTAGGCACCGTCGAGGACTTCCGGATTCCGCACGAGCGTGCGGAACAGCGGCAGGGTCGTGTCCACCCCGTCGACCACGAATTCGTCGAGGGCGCGGCGCAGGCGCATCAGGCATTCGTGGCGGGTGCGCCCGTGGACGATGAGCTTGCCGATCAGCGAATCGTAATGGGGCGGGATGCGATAGCCCTGATAGGCGGCCGAATCCACGCGCACGCCGAGGCCGCCGGGCGGATGGAAATAGGTGATGAGGCCGGGCGAGGGCCGGAAGGTCGCCGGATGCTCGGCATTGATCCGGCATTCGATGGCGTGGCCCGTCACCTTGACGTCGTCCTGCGTCACCGAGAGGGGCAGGCCGGCGGCGACCCGGATCTGCTCGGTGACGAGATCGATCCCGGTGATCATCTCGGTGACCGGATGCTCCACCTGGATGCGGGTGTTCATTTCGATGAAGTAGAACCGCCCGTCCTCGTAGAGGAACTCGACCGTTCCGGCGCCGATATACTCAAGCTCCTGCATCGCGCGGGCGCAGATGCCGCCGATCTCGGCGCGGGTGGCCTCGTCGATGACGGGAGAGCCGCCTTCCTCCCAGACCTTCTGGTGGCGGCGCTGCAGCGAGCAGTCGCGCTCGGCCAGATGGACGGCTCTGCCGCGGCCGTCACCGAGGACCTGCACCTCGATGTGGCGCGGCTTCTCGAGATACTTCTCGAGATAGACCGCATCGTCGCCGAACGCCGCCTTGGCCTCGGTGCGGGCCATGTCGAGGGCCTGTTCGAGGTCGGCTTCCGTGCGGGCCACCTTCATGCCGCGGCCGCCGCCGCCGGAGGCCGCCTTGACGAGGACCGGATAGCCGATCTCGGCGGAGATGCGCTTGGCTTCCACCGGATCCTCGACGCCGCCCTCGGACCCGGGCACGCAGGGGATGCCGAGGCGCTTGGCGGTGCGCTTGGCCTCGATCTTGTCGCCCATGATGCGGATATGCTCGGCCTTGGGGCCGATGAAGCCGATATTGTGATGGGCCAGCACCTCGGCGAAGCGGGCATTCTCCGAGAGGAAGCCGTAGCCGGGATGGACCGCATCCGCCCCCGTGATCTCGCAGGCGGCGATGATCGAGGGGATGTTGAGGTAGCTCTCGCGGGCGGAAGGCGGCCCGATGCAGACGCTCTCGTCGGCGAGCCGCACATGCATGGCGTCGGCATCCGCCGTCGAATGCACCGCCACGGTGGCGATCCCGAGTTCCTTGGCCGCGCGCAGCACGCGCAGGGCGATCTCGCCGCGATTGGCGATCAGGATCTTTTCGAACATGGGGCGCGCTATCACTCGATGACGAGGAGGGGTTCGCCGAACTCCACCGGCTGGCCGTCCTCGAAGAAGATCGCGGTCACGGTGCCGGCGCGGGGCGCGACGATCTCGTTGAAGGTCTTCATCGCCTCGATCAGCAGCAGCTTCTCGCCCGCCGCCACCTGGGAGCCGATATCGACGAAGGCCTTGGCGTCCGGCGAGGGCCGGCGATAGGCGGTGCCGACCATGGGCGAGGGCACGGCGCCCGGATGACCGGCTCCGGCCTTGGCGCGCTCACCGGCGGCGCCGGGTCCGGCCGCGGGCAAAGCCGCCGCGACGGGCGCGGGCGCCGCCAAGACGGGGGCGGGGGCCGCCACCTGAACATGCACGGGCTCGATCCGGCGCACGACGCGGATGCGCAGGTCACCCTTCTCCACCTCGATCTCGGTCAGATCCGTCTCGGTCACGAGTTTGGCGAGTTCGCGCACGAGTTCGGGATCGAAAGGTTCGTTCTTGGGCATCGGCACCTTGGCCATTCCGGTCAGTCTTGAGAGTTGGCGCCCGACGAAGCGTCGGACGGGAGAGGGGAGAGGCGGTTCCGGAGCAGCCGCGCCAGGGCTTCGAGACCGAGGCCGTAGCTGTGCGGGCCGAAGCCGCAGACGATCCCGGCGCAGACCGGGGCGATGAGCGAGACGTGCCTGAAGGCCTCGCGCGCATGCACGTTCGAGAGATGGACCTCCACCGCCACGGCACCGCTGCCGGCGATCGCGTCCCGCAGGGCGACCGAGGTGTGGGTATAGGCGGCGGCGTTGATCAGGATGCCGGCGCCGGACAGCCCCGCTTCCTGCACGAACCCGACGAGCTCGCCCTCGTGGTTGGTCTGGCGGATCGTCAGCGCCACGCCGAGGCCCTCGGCGCGCACGCGGAGATCGCGCTCGATGTCGTCGAGCGTCGCGGTCCCGTAGATGCCGGGCTCCCGGCGTCCCAGGAGGTTGAGGTTGGGTCCGTGAAGGACGTGGATCGGGATCATGACATCGCGTTCGAAGCGCCGGCTGCGCGCAGGAGCCGGGGCGGTGGTCCTAGACGATCGTTCCGGCTCGCGACAGGTGCGGGCCGGAACAATCGCCGGGGAGCATGGGCCTTCAGCAACTCGCGTGGCCGCACTGGCGGATGTCGGCGATGGTCTTGCGGATCGGCTCCACGCCGACCGCGCCGGGAATGATCTCGTCGCCGATGATGAAGGCGGGCGTGCCCGACAGGCCGAGCTTGTCGCCGAGGCCGACATTCTCGGAGAGCGCCGCCTTCACCTCCGCGCCCTGCGCGTCCTTCTGCAGCTTGGCGACGTCGAGGCCCATGTCCTTGGCCAGAGCGATCGCGCGCTCGCCGTTGACCCGGCCCTTGCTCTCCAGGAGCTTGACGTGGAACTCGAACAGCTTGTCGCCCTTGAGCTGCTGCTTGGCGGCCAGCGAGATCTTGCTCGCCTCAAGGGATTCCGCGCCGAGGACGGGGAAGTCCTTGAGCACGACGCGCAGCTTCGGGTCCGCCTTCACCAGAGCCTGGATGTCGGCCAGCGCCTTGCGGCAATAGCCGCAATTGTAATCGAAGAACTCCACCAGGGTGACGTCGCCGGCCGGGTTGCCGACCACGACGCCGTGGGGCGAATTCACCAGGGTCTCGCGGGATTCCTTCAGAGCGGCGGCCTGCGCCAGCTTCTGCGTCTCCTGCTGGCGCTTCTCGCCCTCGGCGATGGCCTCCTGCAGCACGTCCGGATTCTTGACGAGGTAATCCTTGATGATCGCCTCGATCGCCTGGCGCTGCACGTCGGTGAAGGCCGCGGCCGGGGCCGGCTGCGCGGGAGCCGGGCTCGTCTGGGCGCAGGCGGCGGAGATGCCGGAGGCCAGCGCGCCCGCGAGGGCGACGGTCGAGAGAAGGTGGCGAAGCAGGCGCATTGATCCTCGCGGGGTCGTGTCTCCTCGGCCGTGATCCGGCGCGGGACGACTGGTCGTTAATCTCCGGGTTAGGCGTTTTCGCGGCGGCCGGTCAATCGCGCGTGCGGATGCGGGCGGCCTGGAAGGCGAGGGCAGCCCTGGAAGGCGAGGGCAGGGCGGGGTAAGCCAGCGCAATGACCTCAGCCGCAGACCGTCTCGACGCCAGAGCCTCGGGGAAGACCACTCCGCGATCCTCCCTGCGCGCGAGCCGCGTCGCGCCGTTCCTCGCCATGGACATCATGGCCGCCGCCGCGATCCGCGACAGGCAGGGCGACGGCGTGATCCACATGGAGGTCGGCCAGCCCTCGGCGCCGGCCCCGCGCGGGGTGATCGAGGCGGCGCGGCGCGCCCTCGATTCCGGCAGGCTGCCGTATACCGACGCCCTCGGGATGCCGGCCCTGCGCGCGCGCATCGCCCGGCACTACCGCGACGGCTACGGCCTCACGGTGGCGCCGGAGCGGATCATCGTCACCACCGGCTCGTCGGCGGGCTTCGTCCTCGCCTTCCTCAGCCTGTTCGATGCCGGCGCGCGGGTGGCGGTGCCGCAGCCGGGCTACCCGGCCTATCGCAGCATCCTGCACGCCCTCGACCTCGTCCCCGCGCCGATGATCCTGCGCGACGAGGACCGTTTCGCCCCGACGAGCGCTTCCCTGCGCGAACTCCATCGCCGGGAAGCCCTGTCCGGCGTCCTGGTGATGAGCCCGGCCAACCCGTCCGGCACGGTGATCGAGCCGGCCCGCCTCGCCGAGCTCTGCGCGACGGCCCGCGACCTCGGCCTGCCGTTCATCTCGGACGAGATCTATCACGGTCTCGGCTACGGCGTTCCCACCGAGACCGCGCTGAGATTCGACGACGATGCCATCGTCATCAACTCGTTCTCGAAGACCTATTGCATGACCGGCTGGCGCATCGGCTGGATGGTGGTGCCGCCCTGGCTGGTGCGGCCCATCGAGCGTCTGGCCCAGAACCTCTATATCTCAGCGCCCTACCTGTCGCAGGTGGCGGCGATGGCGGCCTTCGACGCGATGGAGGAGGCGGAGACGATCCGCCTCGGCTATGCCGCCAACCGGGCGCTCCTCCTCGACGCCTTCCCCTCCCTCGGCCTCGGCAAGACGCATCCGGCCGACGGCGCGTTCTACCTCTATGCCGACGTCGCCGACCTCACCGACGACGCCGCCTCCTTCTGCAGGCGCATGCTGGAGGAGGCCGGCGTGGCCGCGACCCCGGGCCTCGATTTCGACGCGGCGGAAGGGGGCCACCACGTGCGCTTCTCCTTCGCGGGCTCCGAGCAGGATTGCGCGGAAGCGGTGCGGCGGCTGAAGACGTGGCTCGGGTGAGGATTCGTCCGCGCCGACATTTCCACGCGGTCTCTGCGGGAAATGGTCATTCCTGAAATAGGGCCCATAGGCATTTCACTCTGCGGGCCGCCGCACCTCGCTGTATCGCGGCTCCGAGAGGTCGCCCTGAGCTTCCAGGCGTCCACAAATCACCAAGGCTCCAATACGCGACAGAACGGCATCGAGCACCGGGTCAGGCTCATCGCTACCCATCTCGCCGAAAATCCGTGTCGATCTACACCGGACCCCTATCGCATTCAGCACCGCTCCGGCGATCCTCGCGACCTTGAGGAACGTGCCGGTACATTCCCGCAGGATGACGAGGTCCAGATCGCCTCCGTCATCCTGGGCTTCCTGGATCAGCGACGCGTGCAAGCCCTCCGTCTTCACCGTACCCGGCATCGGTAGACCCAGGTCGCGTCGGCCCATCCAAGCCAGGGCGTCGGCTTGGTTCTCGGGCGGAGAGACGTCTTTCAGATACGCCGCTTCAGCCAGAAGAGTTCGGTGGACCAACTCCATTGCGAGAAGGAGCGCCTGCACACCATCCTCGCCATAGGCATGAAAGGCAAAGCGCCGGTCGGGCCATGCCAGGATGTAGCGGCACCGCCAAAGGCGTTTGCCCGCAGCCTCCGGACGGAAGAAACTCGCCGTGACCTCCTTGCCCGGATGTAACGAGAAGCGACGCTCCACGAGCGAGTGCCGGGCTTCATTCCCGTCATCCAAAGTGTCGATGCTCATCGGGTGCCCACCACTCTTCCACAGCATCTAAACTTGTATGCGGAAGCTCTGCAAAGGATAGGCGGCGGACGGTGCGCTGGATTCCGACCGACGGCATCGTCGAAAGCCGGCTGCGGGCGTGTCGGCGGCATTTCCCCGGATCGCCCGAGCGAACGACGCGCCGTTACCGACGCCTCTCGTCGCGCGGCGAGATCGGAACCGGAGAACGCTTCCTGTTCCTCGCTGCGGTGTCGTCATCGACCACCTACGGGTCACAAGTGCTCGGACATTGCCGATAGCGGCGGCGAAGGTGATGCCGGAAACGACAGTATGAGAAACCACTCCAAGCGGATGACCGGCTTTGGCTCATCCGAGTGACGATGGCGTCGAGAGCCTTCACCGTGATCGCCGGATCACGGAGAAGGCTCTCGTTGCGAGGCCGGATCTCGATTCGCCGAGCCGGCCTCTCTTCCGGAAGGGACGGTTCTAGGCGGCGCGAACCGTCGCGAGGAACCGACCGACCTCGCCGCCGAGGTGCTCGGACTGACGCGACAGTTCCGAGGCTGCGATCAGGACCTGGCCCGCCGCCGCGCCCGTCTCCTCCGAAGCCTGCGCGACGCCGGCGATGTTGCCGGTCACCTCGCTCGTGCCCGCGGAGGCCTGCGCGACATTGCGCACGATTTCCTGCGTGGCCGCCCCCTGCTCCTCGACCGCGGCGGCGATCGTGGCGGCAACGCTGTTGATCTCCCGAATGCGCGCCGTGATCGAACCGATGGCCGTCACCGCGTCACCGGTCGCCCCCTGGATCCGACCGATCTGCTGGCCGATCTCATCGGTCGCGCGCGCGGTCTGGGTGGCGAGTTCCTTCACTTCCGCCGCCACCACCGCGAACCCCCGACCCGTTTCGCCGGCGCGGGCCGCTTCGATCGTCGCGTTGAGCGCCAGGAGGTTGGTCTGACCGGCGATGTTGGAGATCAGAACCACCACGTCGCCGATCTTGGCGACGGTGCTGCTGAGCTCCTGAACCAGACCGGCGGTCCGATCGGCCTCCAAGACGGCCCGCTGGGCCAGATCGGCCGAGCCCGCCACCTGGCGTCCGATCTCCTGGACCGAAGAGCCGAGTTCCTCGGCGGCGGCGGCGACCGTGTTGACGTTGGCGGCGGCCTCCTCGGCCGCAGCGGCGACGGTGACGGATTGGCTCGCCGTCTCGGTGGCCGTCGACGTCATCTGCTGGGCGGTGGCCTGCAACTCGGTGGCCGACGCGGACACCATCCCGACGATTCCACCGACGGCCCGCTCGAAGCCATCGGCCAGTTCCATCATCGTGCGCCGACGCTCGGCGGCCGCGGCCGCGTCGGCGATGCGCTTCATTTCGGCCTGCTCCGCCGCCTTCTGGGCGACCATGGCCTTGATGCCCTCCACGGCACGACCGACCGCGCCGACCTCGTCGCCGCGCACGGCTTCCCGGATCGTGGCATCGATCTCGCCGCCCGCCATGCGCTGCAGCACGCCCACGAGGCTGGCGATGGGACGGGTGATGCCGGCGAGGACGATGAAGGCGGCCAGGGTCAGGGTCAGCAGGAGCGCCGCGACGGTCGAGGCGATCAGCATGGTGCTGGCATCCGCGACGGATCGATCGGCCCCATCCCTCGCCTGAATGAGCTCGGCCATCAGGCGTTCGATGCGCGGCTGGATCGTGTCGCGCACCTTGGCGCGTGCGACGGCCCCTTCGTTCAGGAGGATCTTGGCCGCGGACTCGGCGTCGTTCTTCAAGCCAAAGACATTGGCGCGGTCGGTGATGGCGAAGAGTTCGACGAGGACCTCACGGAGCGTCTGGTTCGCGGCCTTGCGATCCGGTGTATCCGACATGGCGATCAGCTTGTCCGCGTAGGTCAGCGCACCCTTCGCCGCCGCGTCGTAGCGAGCCTTGTAGGCGGACATCTCCTTCTCGCGCGTTTCGATCAGGATGTTGCGCGCCTGAGCGGCGGCTTCGTTGACGTTGAGGCGGACATTCAGGATGCCGTCGAGGCGAACCACCTGGATATCGACGATCTGCCGCGTCTGCTCAGCCAGATGGATCATGGCGGTCCGGGCGTAGGCGACCAGCCCGGCGGTGACGAGCGCGAGGATCAGCAAGGGCAGCGCGACCTTGAGGAGGATCTTGGTATTGTTCAGAATTCTCATTATCGCCTCGATCTTATCCTGACATATCAGGATACGAGCGACAGTCTCGTTCACAAATATTGATAAACTCATGTCTATGGTCGGAGGGAGGACTGAAAAATCCCGATCGCGCGCAAACGGAATGGGGACTTTCGATCGTCGGCGGCATCGATGAGCGACGGGCAGCCGCGTGCGACGCCGCTTACCCGCATCCCGCATCCGGCTTCGAACGCGGCCGAGGAAGCGGGGGCATGCATCGCCGAAACGGGTCGTCCCATAGCAGGGTGTTGAAGAAGTCCGTGGCGTGAGGGGGCTTGGCATGATTCACTCCGTTCCGGCAGCGGACGGGGAAGTCAGATGCGAGGCTTGGATCAACG
>NZ_JBHTND010000040.1:0-33644 GCF_042679825.1 Methylobacterium marchantiae
CCATCTCGAACTCGGCCGTTAAACGCACCAGCGCCCATGGTACTGTGTCTCAAGACACGGGAGAGTCGGTCGCCGCCAGACCTGCACAGAACAAGACCACAACAAACCCTCGCACGACGTCATCATCGAAACGCCCGCCTCCTCCGAGGCGGGCGTTTCGCGTTTCAGGCCCCGCTTCTCGGATCATCCTGACCGAATGGTCATGATGCGGCCAAATGCGGGTAAGCCGAGATCCGGCAGGGTCCCCCTCTTTCGCAGGAGAGGGGACTTCTCGTGTCGACACAAGCTCAACCGGGTTTCCCGCGCATCCACGACCTCGTATCCTCCGGTCCCATGCGCCTCCTCATCATCGAGGATGACCGCGAGGCGGTCTCCTATCTCGTTAAGGCCTTCAGGGAAGCCGGCCATGTGCCGGACCATGCCGTCGATGGCCTGGACGGCTATGCCCTGGCGCGAGAGGGGGATTACGACGTCCTGATCGTCGACCGTATGCTGCCGAAACTCGATGGCCTGTCCCTCATCCGGTCCCTGCGCGAGCAGGAGGTGACGACCCCCGTCCTGATCCTCTCCGCTCTCGGGCAGGTCGACGACCGGGTGAAGGGGCTGCGGGCCGGCGGGGACGATTATCTCCCGAAACCCTATGCGTTTTCCGAACTGCTCGCGCGGACCGAGGTCCTGGCGCGCCGCCGTGCCTCCTCGACGGGTGCGGCCGAAGCGACCTCCTACCATGTGGGAGACCTCCATCTCGACCGGCTCTCTCACCGCGTCACCCGTGGCGCCCACGAGATCCTGCTCCAGCCCCGCGAATTCCGGCTGCTCGAATATCTCATGCGCCATGCCGGGCAGGTGGTGACGCGGACCATGCTGCTCGAACATGTCTGGGACTATCATTTCGACCCGCAGACCAACGTCATCGACGTCCATGTCTCGCGCCTGCGCGCGAAGCTCGACAAGGATTTCGAGACCGCCCTGATCCATACGGTCCGCGGCGCCGGCTATATCCTGAGGCCGGACGATTCCCGCCGCGAGCCGGCCACGTCGTGAGTGAGACCGAACGGGCGCCCGCACGCATCCGGAACCTGTTCCGGACGACGGCCTTCAAGCTGTCCTTCGCTTATCTCGTCGTCTTCGCCACGTTCGCCTTCCTCGCTCTGGGCTACGTCGCCTGGAATGCGAGCCGCGTCCTCGACGATCAGATGGTCTCCACCATCGAGGCCGAGATCAACGGTCTGTCCGAACAGTACAAGGCCGGTGGCCTGCGCCGTCTCATCTCCGTCGTGGAGCGCCGTGCGGGCGAACCGGGCGCCTCGCTCTACTTGGTGACGACGTCGGCGGGCGAGCGGGTCGTCGGCAATGTCGGCGCGCTCGCGGATGGAACTCTGTCCCAGCCCGGCCAGACCGAGGCCGCTTATGCCCGCAGCGGCCAGTCCGACGTGCTCGACCATCATGCGATCATGCAGGTCTTCGTGCTTCCGGGCGGATTCCGCCTCGTCGTCGGGCGCGACGTGGAGGAGCGGGACAGGCTGCGCTCGATCATCGCCACCACCTTCGGTTCATCGGTGGCCCTGGTCGTCGTCCTCGGCGTCCTCGGGGGCTGGTTCGTCGCGAGCCGCGTGCTCCGGCGCGTCGACGCCATGACGGAGACGACCCGCCGGATCATGGCTGGCGACCTCGATGGGCGGCTCGCGGTGGCCGGCAACGGCGACGAACTCGACCGTCTCGCCCGGAACCTCAACGAAATGCTGGAGCGCATCGGCGAGTTAATGCGGGGCCTGCGCGAAGTCTCCGACAACATCGCCCATGATCTGAAGACGCCGCTGACCCGGCTGCGCAACCGCGCCGACGAGGCGCTTCACGGTGCCGGTTCGCCGGAGCAGCTGCGCATGGCCATGGAAGGCGTGATCGAGGAAAGCGACGGCCTGATCCGGGTCTTCAACGCCCTTCTCATGATCGCCCGGCTGGAAGCGGGGAGTGCCAGCGAGATCATGGGCCGGTTCGACCTCGGTCTCGTGGCACAGGAGGTCGGCGAACTCTACGAAGCCCTGGCCTCGGAGCGGGGGATGGGCCTGGTCATGGAGGCGCCCGAAGGGCTCTCGCTCTGCGGTAATCGCGAACTCGTGGGGCAGGCTCTTGCCAACCTCATCGACAACGCGGTGAAGTACGGTGGCTCCGGAGGAGACGTCCATGTGAAAGCCGAAACGCGCGGAACGAGCGTCGCGGTCATCGTGTCCGACAACGGCCCGGGCATCCCGGAGGAGGCGCGTGGACGTGTGCTCGGGCGTTTCGTTCGTCTCGAAGAGGCGCGGTCCCGGCCCGGCTTCGGGCTCGGACTTAGTCTCGTCAACGCGGTGGTGCGCCTTCATCAGGGCACACTCGCGCTGGAAGACAACCGACCGGGGCTTCGTGTCGTCATGACCCTCCCGGCCGAGCCGGGGAAGGACAGCGTGTGACCGATCGAGCGCCCTTGACCCAGCGCCTGACGAGAGCGCCCATCCTGACGGATCCCGAGCGTGCGGCGTCACGGCTGAAAGACGTGGAGGCACGGCTGCTCCATGTCGACGATGCGGTGCGCGCGCTGCTCCTCGGCCTTGCCGACCATTCCCCCTTCCTGTGGCAACGGGTGATGCGAGCGCCCGATCGTCTCGCGGCGATGCTGGACCGCGCGCCCGAGGCCGTGAATGCCGACCTCATCGCCCGACAGCGCGCCGCCGCGCGATCGGAGACCGGAGAGACGCGCGATCTCGATGCCGTCGCTGCCGAACTCCGGCTCAATCGCGGCGACCATGCCCTCCTCGTGGCTCTGGCCGATATCGGCGGGATCTGGCCCCTGGCGACGGTGACCCAGGCGCTGTCGGATTTCGCCGACGCTTCGGTCCATGCTGCGGCCGACGCTCTGCTGCTGCAGGCGGCCGGGTCCGGCCGGTTTCATCCCGCCGACCTCTCCGAGCCGCAGGTCGGTTCCGGTCTCGTCATCCTCGGCCTCGGAAAACTCGGGGCGGGCGAGCTCAACTATTCCAGCGATATCGACCTCGTCGTGTTCTTCGATCCCGATATCGCACCGCTCGAGGACGGGCTCGCCCCGACGCCGTTCTTCTCCAAGCTCGCGCAGGGGATCGCCAAGCTGCTGCAGGAGCGCACCGGCGACGGCTACGTCCACCGCGTCGATTATCGCCTGCGCCCCGATCCCGGATCGACGCCGACGGCGATCTCCCTCAACTCGGCCTATGTCTATTATGAGAATCTCGGACAGAACTGGGAGCGGGCCGCGTATATCAAGGCGCGGGCCATCGCCGGAGACATCGCGGCCGGCGAGCGATTCCTCGCTGGCCTGAGGCCGTTCGTCTGGCGCAAGTATTTCGATTTCGCCTCCATCGCCGACGTCCATGCGATGAAGCGCCAGATCCATGCCGTGCGCGGACACGACACGATCGCCGTCGCCGGCCACGACATCAAGCTCGGGCGCGGCGGCATCAGAGAGATCGAGTTCTTCGTCCAGACCCAGCAGCTCGTCTTCGGCGGCAGGCGGCCGGACCTTCGCGGCCGGCGCACCGTCGAGATGCTGGCGGCCCTCACCGAGGAGGGCTGGATCGACGCTGCCGCACGCGACGAACTCGGGCGGGCCTACGACTTCCTTCGCACCATCGAGCATCGCCTGCAGATGGTGAACGACGAGCAGACGCAGCGACTGCCGGCGGACGCGAAGGGGATCGAGAGCTTCGCCCGCTTCGCCGGATTCTCCGATGCGGAGGCTTTCGCGAGGGAGCTCCTGCACCATGCCCGCCGCGTGCAGGCGCATTATGCGCTGCTGTTCGAGGCCGAGCCGGACCTCTCCTCCTCGGTGGGGGACCTCGTCTTCAGTGGCTCCGATGACGATCCGGCCACGCTCGCCACCCTGCGCAAACTCGGATTCGCCGATCCCGAGCGGGTGGCCGAGACGGTGCGCGGCTGGCACTTCGGCAGGCGCCCGGCCGTCCGTACCGCCAGGGCGAGGGAAGTCCTCACCGAACTCGTTCCGGCCCTGATGCAGGCGCTCGGCGGCACGCCGAATCCGGATGTGGCGCTCGACACCCTCGACCGTGCCTTTGCGCGGATGCCGGCCGCGGTGGAACTCCTCACCATCCTTCGGTCGAACGATCGGCTTCGCCTGCTCTTCGCCGACCTCCTCGGGAGCGCGCCTCGCCTCGCCGAAACGGTCGCCTTCAGTCCGCACGTGCTCGATACGGTGATCGATCCGGCCTTCGTCGTGCCGGGCGTGGATGCGGAGGATATCGCCGCCCAGTACCGAGGATTGGTCGGGAAGCCGGCGGCCTATGAGGATTTTCTCGACCGGAGCCGGGACGCGGCGCGGCAGCTGCGCTTCGTCACCGGCGCGCGGCTTCTCACCGGCATTCTTTCCCCGCAGGCTGCGGGGCAGGCCTATGCCGGCATCGCCGACGCCGTACTGGAGGCGAGCCTCGATGCGGTATCGCGCCAGTTCTTCGCCGAACATGGTGCCGTGCCGGGCGGACGTTGCGTGGTTCTCGGCCTCGGCCGGCTCGGTGCCCGGCAGATGACGGCGGAATCCGACATCGATCTCGTCGTGCTCTACGATTTCGATCCGGAGAACCGCACGAGCCTCGGGCCGAAGGCCATCGATGCGGTGATGGTTTATAATCGGCTGACCCAGCGTCTCGTCGCGGCGCTGACGGCGCTGACCCGCCGCGGCGGGCTCTACGACGTCGATCTCCGCCTTCGGCCCGGCGGCGGCCAGGGCCCCGTGGCGGTGCAGGTCCGGAGCTTCCTGCCCTACCAGCAGGCGGAGGCCGATCTGTGGGAGCATATGGCGCTCACACGCGCCCGGGTGGTCGCCGGAGACCGGAGCCTCGGCGAGGCGGTGATGGATCAGGTCCGCACCATCGTCGGGCTGAAGCGAGAGGCCGGAGTGGTCTACGACGCGGTTCGCGAGATGCGTGAGGTCGTCGCCAGCGAGAAGGGGTTCTCTGGGCCGCTCGATCTCAAGCTCGCCCCCGGCGGCCTGCTCGATCTCGATTTTCTAGCGCAGGCGCTGATCTTGGCTCATGCCAGCGGTCATCCCGGCCTCGTCGGGCTCGATGCGGCGTCCGTCTTCACGGAGGCCGCCGCTCATGGCCTGATTCCGGTCGATGCCGCCCGCCGGCTGAGTGACGCCTACCGCATCTTCGACGATGCGCTTCACTGGCAGCGCCTGATGGGCGAGGCGGAATCGAAGGAGGGGGCATCGGTGGCGCTGACGCGGCTCGCCATCGCCATGGGATTGCCGGATGCGGCGACCCTGGCGGCCGAACTCGACGAAAGGCGGGAAGAGGTCAGGGCGCGGTTCGTGCGCCTGCTCGGCTGATTGGACTTCCGCTCGCCGTCGCCGACAGTGGAGTCCAAGCTCCCTTCGCGGCGCATCCGGCAACTGCTTTCGGATCGCCTCTCGCCGCGCTCGGGATGTTCGAAAAACGACCTGCCATGAATCGACAGGTCGACGACGTGTCTCAGAAGATCTTCTGGGCCTTCGCGAGCGCCACGAGGTCGTGCTGTGGCCGGGCGCCGATATGCTGGATCACCTCTGCCGCGGCCAGTGCACCGAGGCGGGCGCTCGACACGTTGTCGAGGCCGCGGGCATGGCCGGCGAGGAAGCCGGCGGCGAAGAGGTCGCCGGCACCGGTCGTATCCATCACCTCCCGAACGGGTGCCGCCTCGACGGAGCGGATCTCGCCCCCCTTCACCACCAGGGCGCCATCGGCGGAGCGGGTGACGAGGCCGAGGAGGTGCATGCCGCGCTGGTTGCGCTCGTCCCGCAGGGCCTTGATCGCGGCTTCGTCGTCTTCGGTCTCGTAGAGACTCTTCAGCTCGCCGATATTGGCGAACAGGATGTCGATGCTGCCGTCGCGGATGAGGCCGAGGAATTCCTCACGGTAGCGGCCGACGCAGAACGCATCCGAGAGCGTGAGGGCGACGGCATTGCCGGCGCCGTGCGCGATCTTCGCCGCCTTGCGGAACGCGTCCTTGGCCGCCGGCGGATCCCACAGGTAGCCTTCGAGATAGACGGTGCGGGCGCTCGCCACCGTGGCCTCGTCCACATCGGCCGGGGACAGGCCCTGGCAGGCGCCGAGATAGGTGTTCATCGTCCGCTCGCCATCCGGCGTCACCAGGATGAAGCAGCGCGCCGTGGCCGGACCTTCCGATGCGGCGGGAACGCCGAAGGACACGCCGGTCGCCTTGAGATCGTGGGCGAAGAGGCCGCCGAGTTCGTCGTCGCGTACCTTGCCGATGAAGCCGGTCTTGGCGCCGAGGAGGGCCGCACCCACCGCCGTGTTGGCCCCCGAGCCACCGGACACGATGGTCGCCGGCCCCATCACGGAGAACAGGCTCTCGGCCCGCTCCTCGTCGATCAGCTGCATGGCGCCCTTCGGCACGCCCTGCTCGGCGAGGAAGCGCTCGTCCGTCCGCGCGATCAGATCGACGATGGCGTTGCCGAGGACGAGAAGGTCGAGGGGAGCGGTCATCGGGCATCCTGTCTGGCGCTGGCGATGCCGCAGGCTGTGGCATCGCACCCGGAGAGGGTCAAGCGAGCGAGGATGTCACAGCCCGTCGACGACGGTCGGCAACCGAACCTCATTGCAACGCCTTCACCTCGCATTGCGCGTAATCGGCGCTCGCCTTCACGTAGGCGTTCAAAGCTTTCACGTAGGCGTCCGCCAGGGGCCGGTACGCGGCGATCTGGCCGTTATAGGCCTTGACCGCATCGTTGAACGTGTAGGCCTCCCAGCCGGGGCATCCGCCCTTGGCGTCGAGGCAGGCCGGCTTGGCGGGGAGGGGCGGCTTCGTCGGACGCGTCGCCGGATCGGGCGGCACCGCCTTCGCGCATTCCGCCCATCCGGAAGAGGGCAGGAGTACCGCCAGCGCAAGCGCCGCTCCGAAATGCCTGCGACCCATCGCTCGAACTCCCTCGCACCTGCTACGGCGATGGCTTCTGCGCGAGAGCAGACATCGCCGCAAGCGGTCAGCGAGCCGGCACCGCGTCGCGGCCCGGCTGATGGCGCGGCTCAGGCTTGCTCTTCGCGCCTCTGTCCAGCGCGAGACGCGCGGCATTGACCAGGGGCAGGGCGATGCCGGTGATGAGCACCCACCAGGCCGGACGCAGGGTATCGTAGAATTCGAGGTTGGCTCCGAGCACGGCGCTGGCCGGGACGCCGCTCTTGATGCCGTACCACGCTGCTTCGAACAGGGCCGTGACGAGTGAAGCGGCGATGGCGAGCCCAAGCAGGGTGAAGGGGTTCATCGGCAGGCGGAACCGCTGCATCGCCCGCCATCCCATCAGGATGAGGAACAGGCCGGTCCAGTAGACCGGAGCCGAAACGTCGATCTTGGCCTGAAGGAAGTAGTGGAACAGGCCCAGCACCCCGATGGCGTAGACGGTCTTGTGAAGCCTCGGCCAGGCTTTGCCGAGTCGCCGGATCATCCCATCCGTCGAGGTGATTCCGAGCACGGCGAGGCCGACGAGGGCGACGAACCCGATGGTGAGGTAGAACCGCGAGACGATCTCGGACACGACCTTCGACAGGATGAAGTTCTGGTCGACGACGTAGAGGCCGAGGTGGATGAGCCCGTAGGCGAGCACGGTGAGGCCGAGCATGCGCCGCACCAGGATCAGCTTCGGAAAATTCGCGATTCGCCGCAGCGGCGTCACCGCCAGCGACAACAGCAGGAAGCGCACCGCCCATTCGCCCGTCGCGTGGATGAGGGCGGTGATCGGCTTCGGCCCGAGGGCATCGAACCCATAGGCGCCGGCGAGCCAGAGACCCGGCGCGAGCGCGAACAGGAACGTCGCGAGCTTCAGGCCCGAGAGGCGGCCGGCGCGGTCGCGCCAAGGGGCGGAGAAAACCGGTGTGGTGGGCATGTCGGTCCGGGACTACTCTTCTTCGGAGGAAAGCTATCGACGAGAGATAGGAAGGCGAGGGGTGGATGCAGGACATTCGCCCACACGATCGCGCGAGACGACACTCCTCATTCGTCGGCTCTGCCACCGAGGTTACGCATTCGCCGTGCCGCTGCGGCGCAGCCCTCGGGCCCTCCCGCCGCCGGGCCCGCATGTGATAAAGCCCGCGTCGTCCGAGCCCCTCTGCGAAGCGCCTTCATGCCAGAATCCGCCCCTCCCGACCCGATCGATGCGCTGAGCGCCGAGGAGGCTCGGGCCGAGCATGCCGCATTGTCCGATCAGATCGCGGAGGCGGATCGTCTCTACCATGGCGAGGACGCGCCCGAGATCTCGGACGCCGAGTACGACGCCCTGCGCCGTCGTTTGGAGGTAATCGAGACCCGCTTTCCGGACCTCGCCGGGACCGGTCGGGCAAGCGCATCGGTCGGCGCGAAGCCATCGGAGAAGTTCGCCAAGGTCCGTCACGCGTTGCCGATGCTGTCTCTCGGCAACGCTTTCGCCGACCAGGAAGTGCACGATTTCGTGGCGCGCGTGCGCCGCTTCCTCAACTGGCCCGAAAGCGATCCGCTCGCCTTCACCGCCGAGCCGAAGATCGACGGGCTGTCGCTCTCCCTGCGCTATGAGAATGGCGAACTCGTCACGGCAGCCACCCGTGGCGATGGCGAGGTCGGCGAGGACGTGACCGCCAATGCCCGGACCGTCTCGGGCATTCCCGAGACACTGGAGGGAAAAAGCTGGCCGGAGGTCTGCGAGGTGCGCGGCGAGGTCTACCTGTCGCACGCGGATTTCGCCGCCATCAACGCCCGCCAGGAGGCTGCGGGCAAGGCTCTCTTCGCCAACCCGCGCAATGCCGCCGCCGGTTCCCTGCGCCAGCTCGATTCGACGATCACCGCTTCGCGCCCGCTGAAGTTCTTCGCCTATGCCTGGGGCGAGATGTCGGAGATGCCCGAGACGACCCAGCACGGGATGATCGCGGCCTTCGCCTCCTGGGGATTCGCGGTGAACGACCGCACCATCCTATGCACCGATGCGGACGCGATGCTGGCGCAGTACCGCGCCATCGAAGAGGACCGGGCCGGCCTCGGCTACGATATCGACGGCATCGTCTACAAGGTCGACGACCTCGCCTTGCAGCGCCGGCTCGGCTTCGTCTCGCGCAGCCCGCGCTGGGCGCTGGCGCATAAATTCGCCGCGCAGAAGGCCTTCACCGTCTTGGAAAGGATCGAGATCAATGTCGGCCGCACCGGCTCGCTCAACCCGCTGGCGCGGCTCAAGCCGGTGACGGTGGGCGGTGTCGTGGTCTCGAACGCGACCCTTCACAACGAAGGCTATGTCCAGGGCGTCGGCGGGGATGGTGAGCCGATCCGCGAGGGTCGCGACATCCGCGAAGGCGACACGGTCATCGTCCAGCGCGCCGGCGACGTCATCCCGAAGGTGATGGATGTCGATCTCGCCAAGCGGCCTGCGGATTCGAAGTCCTATGTCTTTCCCGAGACCTGTCCCGCCTGCGGCAGCCGCGCCGTCCGCGAGATCAATCCGCGCACGGGCCAGCGCGATGCGGTGCGTCGCTGCACCGGCGGGCTGATCTGCCCGGCCCAGGGGCTGGAGCGCCTGAAACACTTCGTCTCGCGCAACGCCTTCGATCTCGAAGGCTTCGGCCAGACCTATATCGAAGTGCTGTTCGAAGCCGGTCTGATCAAACAACCCGCCGACCTGTTCCGTCTCGATTTCGAGCCGCTGAAGGCAGCCATCGTCGCACGTCGCGAAGCGCTCTCGGCTGAGCGCAGGGCCGAGGGCGAACCGCCGCCGAAGAAAGCGAAGAAGAAGGGCGACGACGAGGACAAGGCGATCAAGAACCTGTTGGCCTCCATCGAGGAGCGCCGGCACCTACCCCTCAACCGATTCCTGTTCGCCCTCGGCATCCGGCATATCGGCGAATCCACCGCCAAGGCCCTGGCCAAGCGATTTCAGGATATGGCGGGCCTGATGCAGGCGCTCGACGCTGCAGCGACTGCCCAGGCCGGCCCCGACTGGTTGGCTCTTTCCGCAGTTCCCCGGGTCGGCCCTACCACCCGCGACCGCCTCCTCGAATACGGCTTCTCGAGCGGCGCGGACGACGCCGAGGCGACGACCGGCCGGCGACCGACCACGGCTCAGCGAGCCAACCTCATCGCCCATTACGGTGACGAGGCGGCGGTGGATGCCGCCATCGCCCGCGCCCGCGAGCAGCGCCCGGGGGATGCCTATCGTCATTTCGCCGACGATGGCGAGATCGGCCCGGTGGCGACGGATTCGCTCATCGCCTTCTTCGGCGAGCCGCATAACGCGGATGCGGTCCGTGCGCTTCTCGCGGAGGTGAAGACCGAACCGATGGCGGCGGCCGCCACCGCGACGGCTTTTGCCGGCAAGACCGTGGTGTTCACCGGCTCCCTGGAACGGATGACCCGGAGCGAGGCGAATGCCACCGCCGAGCGGCTCGGGGCCAAGGTCTCGGGCTCGGTCTCGGCCAAGACCGATCTCGTGGTCGCCGGGCCCGGCGCCGGCTCCAAGCTCAAGGATGCCGAGAAGCATCGGGTGAAGGTGGTGAGCGAGGAGGAATGGCTCACGATGGTGGAGACCGCGTGACGACGCTCGCCATCGATTTCGAGACGGCCAACGAGCGGCGCGACAGCGCCTGCGCGGTAGGGCTCGCCTGGATCGAGGGCGGGGCGGTGGTCCGGCGCGAAACACGGCTGATCCGGCCGCAGGACATGCGGTTCTCGCCCGGCAACATCCGGGTTCACGGCATCCTGCCTGCCGATGTCCGCAACCAACCGGAATTTCCCGAAGTGATGGCGGAATTCCTGCCCGACCTCTCGTCAGGGCTGGTTCTCGCCCACAATGCCGGCTTCGACATGGGCGTGCTGCGGGCTTCTCTCCATGCCTATGCGATGGAGGTGCCGGCCTTCTCCTCGCTGTGCACGCTCCAGATCGCCAGACGGGTATTTCCAGCGCCGGAGGGCTGCGGCCTCGGCAAGGTCGCCGCCAGGCTCGGCATCCGTTTCGAGCATCACGATGCCGGTGAGGACGCCTATGCCTGCGCCGAGATCGCCCTCGCGGCGGCGAGGGAGCATGGCACGCACGACATCGCTGCTCTGGCACGAGCGATCAACATGCCGATCACGCGCGTGCCTGCCGGATATGTCGAGCGGGAGGC
The DNA here is from genome assembly GCF_042679825.1 of Methylobacterium marchantiae. NCBI lineage: Bacteria > Pseudomonadati > Pseudomonadota > Alphaproteobacteria > Hyphomicrobiales > Methylobacteriaceae > Methylobacterium > Methylobacterium marchantiae. The sequence goes on from NZ_JBHTND010000040.1 coordinate 11,142, forward strand.
GAGGCCGTTCCAGACGCCCGCCGCGGCGCCGGCGGCGATGCGCTTCTCGGTGAGGGGAAGCCGCGGCACTCTCTACGCGGTGACCCTCGAGGACCGCCCGAGCGGCCTGCACCTGCGCTGCACCTGCATGGCCGGGCGATACGGCGTCGCCTGTCGCCATGCCAAGGCGCTTCTCGTGGGCGATATCACCGATCTGGTCTCGGGCGACCACGCGGACGTGGTCGCCCTCAGCCGTCTCTTCGACGAGGCGGCGATGCCGCGTCGTCGGGAGGCCTGATCCGTCAGATCACCTTGAGCAGGGCGTCGACGCCGGAGATCTCCGTCTTGGCCGGCGATTCCTCGACGTTGAGGACGCGCACGACGCCGTCATCCACCAGCATGGAATAGCGCTTCGAACGCGGACCGAGGCCGAAGCCTGCGCCGTCCATGTCGAGGCCGATCGCCTTGGAGAATTCGGCATTGCCGTCGGCGAGGAACTCGATCCCGTCGGCACCGCTGGCCTTCTGCCAGGCTTCGAGCACGAACACGTCGTTCACGGCCGTCACGGCGACGGCGTCGACGCCGCGCGCCTTGATCTCCTCCTGCTTCTCGACGAAGCCGGGAAGGTGGTTGCGGTGACAGCTCGGCGTGAACGCGCCGGGCACGCCGATCAGCACGATGCGGCGTCCCTTGAAGATGTCGTCGGTGGTCTTCGCCTCGGGGCCCCCGGCGCCATTCACGCGAAAGGTCACCTGGGGAAGGTGGTCGCCAACCTGGATCGTCATCCGTCGTCTCCTCGATCGTCGCGGCCCTCGCTCCTCCGAAAGGTCGAGGCTCCGCGAACGCCTGATATGGACCTCGCGCGGCAGGGGTCGGGATTGCGCGTCCGGCACTGGAAAACCGTCTAGCCCGAGGGTCATACCCTGTCGAGGAGCGGAGAGGCGGCGCCCACCGGCAAACACGGCGCGGCCTCACGGCATCGTCTGGGCGCACTTTCCTCCCTGGACAACCAAGCGCGCGGAGATAGCATGATGCAATGCGACAAGATCCGACTTCCGCCTATCTCGACGGCCAGTTTCTGGTGGCGATGCCCGGCCTCACGGACGAGCGCTTCGCACGGTCGGTGATCTATCTCTGCGCCCATTCGGCGGATGGGGCGATGGGGATCATCCTCAACAAGCCCGCCAGCGACCTGAACATGCCGGACCTGCTGGTCCAGCTCGACATTGCCAGCGAGGACGACGCCATCCGCCTGCGCGAGCAGGTCGGCCATATCCCCGTGCTGATGGGAGGGCCGGTCGATGCCAAGCGCGGCTTCGTGCTCCACACCGATGATTTCCATATCGACCAGTCGACGCTCATCATCGACGACGGCATCTGTCTCACCGCCACCGTGGAGATCCTTCGGGCCATCGCGAACGGGGCCGGGCCTGCCAGCGCAGTGCTGGCCCTCGGCTATGCCGGGTGGCAGGCAGGGCAGCTCGAGAACGAAATCCTCGCCAATGGCTGGCTCAACTGCCCGGCTGATCCGGACATGATCTTCAACGCGGCCCTCGACACGAAGTACGAGCGGACGCTGCGCAGCAACGGCATCGATCCGGCGATGCTGTCCTCCAGCGCCGGGCGAGCCTGATCCGTCTCATTCGGCGAACGGCGAAGCCTCACCGTCTGGGTTCATCCCTTCCACGGCCGGCTTCGGCTTGCGCGGACGGGGCGTGGTGCTCGCGGTCGGCGTCGTCGTGTTGGCGCCGAGCCGGGTCGCCAGGGCCAGGGCTCGGGCTTCGGTGAAGCGTACGTTGCAGAATCCGTGGGCGCCCTCGCGGGCATAGGTCCGGCAGATCTGCTCACGGTCGGACGAGAAAGCCGCCTGTTCGGTCACGATGGTACGGACGTCCTGTCCGCGCGCGCGCTGGGTCATCACCTTGTAATTGTCGCGCACCGCCTTGTCGGCGACACCCCGCCCACTGTCGAACTCGGCGGAGCGGGGAATCAGAGAGGCGGCGGCGGGTCCCCACAGGCCGATCGGGTTGGTGGCGCAATCGGCCGCGGCGAAGGTGCAGACCCGTCCGCCGCCAAGAGGCGTCACCAGGACGCTGCCGTCGAGGACTTCGAACCGGAGCGGGCATTCGCCGCCCGAGACCTCGTAGCGCGCCACGCCCTCGGGGCGGCCCTCGGAGGACAGGGAGATCGGGCTGCCACCCGAAAGCGGAACCTTGCAGGTCTCGCTCGGCTGCGAAATCTTGGTTCCGGGCAAGGTGATCCGCGCGGTCGCGGCGGTTCCGGCCTTGTCGATCTTGAGACTGCCGGTGAGGCCGTTGAGCATCAACTCCTGGCCCAGGATGTTGTCGTCGGCAGGCGCCTTGAGGACGACGGGACGCAGGGGAGCCGGAGCGGGCCTGGGAATCTCGGCCGCGGGATCGCCGGGAAGTCCGGGTGCGCCCGGCGGCAGGGGGGTGCCCGGCTGAGGTGCGCCGGCCGGGGGAACGCCACGCGGCGGCACCGGAGGCTTCGCCGCCTTGCCGATGCCGAACAGCTCCTCGAAGAAATTCTGCGCGTGGGCTTCCGTCACCGGAACGGCGACGAGCGGAAGCACGAGAAGGACAGGGAGTAGATGGAGGGCGCGGGACGGACGCATCGAGACTTTCATGCCTTTGGAGACTGCATCATCGCACCGCGTAGGGCTTCGATGCCGCCGACTCTCGTTTCCGCATCAGATTTTTCGAAACCGGATTCCGTTTCTCGGACTGACGCTTGCAGGGCTGACCCGCCTCCGATCCGGGCGCGCGCCCGGAAGCCGGTCTTCCATCGCGAAACCTAGCATGTGATCGATGGCGCGGACGTGGCGTCCCTGCAACAATTTTGAGGTCCATGCCGCGTCGTTCCGGTGTTTTCAGGTGCAAACGTCCTGATCCGCGAAGGAGATAGGCTGCGCATGGCAGTTCGCGGCGCTTTGCCTTGCGGCTCCGCATCACCCTTCTTATATCCGGCGGGACGCGGGATTAAGACCCGGATTGGCGCGTTTCAGGCGCTCTGGCTGGTTCGAATTCCGCTCTCACAATCTTTCGTTCTTCACCGCCATGGGCCGGGCCGCTTCGGGGCCCGGCGGTCTGCTTGACCAAATGACATGAGAGGGATCCCACCATGGGTAAAGTAATCGGTATCGACCTCGGCACCACCAATTCCTGCGTGGCCGTCATGGAAGGCACGCAGCCCAAGGTCATCGAGAACGCGGAGGGCGCGCGCACCACTCCGTCCATCGTCGCCTTCCTCGACGACGGCGAGCGTCTCGTCGGCCAGCCGGCCAAGCGCCAGGCCGTCACGAATCCGGAGCACACGTTCTTCGCCATCAAGCGCCTCGTGGGCCGCACCTACGACGACCCGATGACGCAGAAGGACAAGGGCCTCGTGCCCTACAACATCGTCCGCGGCGACAACGGCGACGCCTGGGTCGAAGCCGACGGCAAGAAATACTCGCCCTCGCAGATCTCCGCCTTCACGCTCCAGAAGATGAAGGAGACCGCCGAGGCGCATCTCGGCCAGCCGGTGACGCAGGCCGTCATCACGGTGCCCGCCTATTTCAACGACGCCCAGCGTCAGGCCACCAAGGATGCCGGCAAGATCGCCGGTCTCGAGGTGCTGCGCATCATCAACGAGCCGACGGCGGCGGCGCTCGCCTACGGCCTCGACAAGAAGAAGGCCGGCACGATCGCGGTCTACGACCTCGGCGGCGGCACCTTCGACGTCTCGATCCTCGAGATCGGCGACGGCGTGTTCGAGGTGAAGTCCACCAACGGCGACACCTTCCTCGGCGGTGAGGATTTCGACAACCGGGTCGTCGAGTACCTGACCTCCGAGTTCAAGAAGGAGCAGGGCATCGACCTGACCAAGGACAAGCTCGCCCTGCAGCGCCTCAAGGAAGCTGCCGAAAAGGCGAAGATCGAGCTGTCCTCGGCCACCCAGACCGAGATCAACCTGCCCTACATCACCGCCGACGCCACCGGTCCGAAGCACCTCGCGCTGAAGCTCAGCCGCGCCAAGTTCGAGTCGCTCGTGGACGACCTCGTCCAGCGGACGATCGAGCCGTGCCGCAAGGCGCTCAAGGATGCCGGCGTCTCGGCCTCCGAGATCGACGAGGTCGTGCTCGTCGGCGGCATGATCCGCATGCCGAAGATCCAGGAAGTCGTGAAGTCCTTCTTCGGCAAGGAGCCCCACAAGGGCGTCAACCCGGACGAGGTCGTGGCCATCGGCGCGGCGGTCCAGGCCGGCGTGCTCCAGGGCGACGTGAAGGACGTGCTGCTCCTCGACGTCACCCCGCTCTCGCTCGGCATCGAGACCCTGGGCGGCGTGTTCACCCGCCTGATCGACCGCAACACCACCATCCCGACGAAGAAGTCCCAGACTTTCTCGACGGCCGAGGACAACCAGAACGCGGTCACCATCCGGGTCTTCCAGGGTGAGCGCGAGATGGCGGCCGACAACAAGATGCTCGGCCAGTTCGACCTGATGGGCATTCCGCCGGCTCCGCGCGGCATGCCGCAGATCGAGGTGACCTTCGACATCGACGCCAACGGCATCGTCAACGTGACGGCGAAGGACAAGGCGACGAACAAGGAGCACCAGATCCGCATCCAGGCCTCGGGCGGCCTCTCCGATGCCGATATCGACCGGATGGTGAAGGACGCCGAGGCCAATGCCGAGGCGGACAAGAAGCGCCGTGAACTCGTCGAGGTGAAGAACCAGGGCGAGAGCCTGATCCACGCCACCGAGAAGTCGGTGAAGGAGTATGGCGACAAGGTCTCGGCCGACGACAAGGGCGCGATCGAGACCGCCATGACCGCCCTTCGCACGGCGCTCGAAGGCGACGATGTCGAGGTCATCAAGTCCCGCACGACGGACCTGATGCAGGCGTCGATGAAGCTCGGCGAGGCGATGTATGCCGCCAGCCAGACGCCCGAAGGCGGGGCGGAAGGCGCCGAGGGCCACGAGCCCAAGAAGGATGACGTCATCGATGCCGACTTCCAGGAAGTCGATGACAAGGACCAGAAGAAGCGGGCATAAGACGCACGCTGAACGCGGGGCCGGAGCGATCCGGCCCCGCGTCATGTCTGGTGACGACGAAGGCGTGATCCCGACGAGATCGGTGCGATCCGCTGAGGACTTTTGAGGACGAGGAATGTCGAAGCGGGACTACTACGAGATTCTTGGCGTCTCAAAGACCGCGACCGATGGCGAGATGAAGGTCGCCTTCCGCAAGCTGGCGATGACCTACCACCCGGACCGCAATCCGGGGAATGCGGAAGCCGAACTCAAGTTCAAGGAAATCAACGAGGCCTACCAAACGCTCACCGACGGGCAGAAGCGCGCGGCCTACGATCGATTCGGCCATGCCGCTTTCCAGCAAGGTGGAGCGGGCGGGCCGGGATTCGGCAACGAGTTCGGCGACTTCATGTCGGACATCTTCGACAATTTCTTCGGCGACGGCCGGGGTGCCGGTGCGGCAGGCGCCGCACGTGGGGCCCGCGGCGGGTCGACACGCGAGCGTGGCGCGGATCTGCGCTACAACCTCGAAATCTCGCTGGAGGATGCATTCGCCGGCAAGACCGAGACGATCACGATGGCCACCGCCGTCACCTGTGACGTCTGTTCCGGCACCGGAGCGAAGGCCGGTTCGAAGCCCAAGCCGTGTCAGACCTGCGGCGGCTACGGCCGGGTGCGGGCGGCACAGGGTTTCTTCGCCATCGAGCGGACCTGCCCGGCCTGTCACGGGCGCGGTGAGATCATCGACAATCCGTGCACCAATTGCTCCGGTGCGGGCCGCGTCACGCGTGAGCGCACGCTCTCCATCAACGTCCCGGCCGGCGTCGACGACGGCCTGCGCATCCGTCTGGCCGGCGAGGGCGAGACCGGCCTGCGCGGCGGCCCGGCCGGCGACCTCTACGTCTTCCTCTCGATCAAGCCGCACACGTTCTTCCAGCGGGACGGTGCCGATCTGTTCTGCCGCGTGCCGATCTCCATGGTGACCGCCGCCCTGTCGGGGGAGATCACCGTGCCGGTCATCGATGGCTCGCAGACCCAGGTTCGAATCCCTGCGGGCACGCAGACAGCCAAGCAGTTCAGGATCAAGGGCAGGGGCATGCCCGTCCTGCGGTCCCGCGACGTCGGCGATCTCTACATCCAGGTCTTCGTCGAGACGCCGCAGAACCTGTCGAAGCGCCAGCGCGAGCTCCTTCAGGAATTCAACAGCACGGCCTCGGAGGAGAACCATCCCGAAAGTGCCGGCTTCTTCTCGAAGGTGAAGGACTTCTTCGACGGCCTCAGCGGCGCTGCCCGATCATGATGGGACGCTTCGTCGACCGTAGCGGATCGAAAGTGCTTCGCCGCAGTTATGGCTGTGGCGGCGATGCATCGTCACCGGCAGCATGCCCTGTTCATTCCGGACGATGCGAGGCTTCCGTCTTGACGGGGATCGTCCTTTCGTCGTCTAGCCTTAGCTTCCCACGCGTGATCTGAGGATAGTGGATCTTGTTGCCGCTACGCCGTCCCAGCGCCAAAGCCTATGCCGCCACCGGTTCTGTCCGTGAACGGCGGGAGCCGCTGGAGGATGAAGCGCGATTCCTGCGCTCATGGTTCGAGAGGCCCCTCGTCACCGGTTCGGTGACACCGTCGGGCAAGATGCTCGCCCGGATGATGGCATCCTACGTCGACCCCCGCACGCCCGGTCCGGTGATCGAGCTCGGACCCGGTACGGGTCCGGTCACCGAGGCACTCATCCGCCGCGGCATCGAGCAGGAACGCCTCGTCCTCGTCGAGTACAACCCGGATTTCTGCAAGCTGCTGCAGAAGCGCTTCCCCCGCGCGACGATCCTGCGCGGCGACGCCTACAACATCCACGAGACAATCGGTGGGATCCTCACGGAAAAAGCGGCCGCGACCGTCTCGAGCCTGCCGCTGTTCACCAAGCCCCTGGAACAGCGGCTCGATCTCCTGAACGCGGCGCATGCGCTCATGCATCCGAGCGCGCCCTTCGTTCAGTTCACCTATGCGGTGGTGCCGCCGATCCCGGCACGCTGCGATGCCGGGAGCTACACGGCCAGCCGTTCGAGCCGTGTCTGGCTCAATCTGCCTCCGGCACGGGTCTGGGTCTATCGCCGGCCGTAACGTCGGTGCCCTTCGAGAGCAGGCAGGTCTTTTAGGCCAACATAGGCTGAAGGTACGGCTCACCTGCCGTTCAGCGGCGCGCCGATACGGTCATATCAGAGCGCCGGGACTGTCTCGGTGCATGGATCTGACGGAGACCGAAATGGGCTTTCGTGAAATCGCCGGCCGATCGCGGAATTGGCTGATGGCCGCCGCGCTGGCATTCGGCGTGATGAGTGCCGCGCCCGGCATCGCACAGGCGGCTCCGATCGCGGCGTCATCCGCGGTCGCCGAACCGGGCCAGGCGGCCATCGTCCCAGTTCAGTATGGTTGGGGCCATCGCCATCACCACCATCGTCATCATGGCTGGGGCCATCGCGGCGGGCATCGCCATCATGGTTGGGGCGGACACCGCGGTTACGGCTTCGGCGGTCACCATGGCTGGCGTCCCCGCCACCATGGCTGGGGTGGGCACCATCACCATGGCTACGGACGTCACCATGGCGGCTACTATCGCTTCTGAGCCATTCACTCTGTGACGATGTCGAGGCCCCGGCGGACGATCCGCCGGGGCCTTTTCTATCGGGCACGCGCGCTCGCCCGATGACGCGGCCGATCTAGGCCTTATCAGCCACCCGCTCGATGATGAGCGGACGCGGAGACGGGCCTTCGTCCTCGATCCGATAGGCCGCGCGCAGGGCCGCTTCGGCCGCGTCCGCCTCCGCCTCATTGCGGGCATGGACGATGCCGAGCGTGTCGGCTACGTCGCCGGGACGCGCCAGGGATGAGAGACCCACCGCTGGGTCGATCTCGTCCTGGGGGCGCGTGCGGCCTCCGCCTAGGGCGATGACCGCGAGGCCGAGATGGCGGGTCTCCACTCCAGCCACGATCCCGGCCCGCTCCGCCATCACAGGTCGGATCACCGGGGCCATCGGACAGTGCCGGCCGGTATTCTCGACGAGATCGGAGGGGCCGCCGAGGGCGGCCACCATCCGGCCGAAGATCTCGGCCGCGCGGCCGGAGGTACGGGCTTCCTCGACACGCCGCGACGCCTCGGCCGTGTCGGCGGCAAGTCCGCCGAGCACCAGCATCTCGGCGCAGAGCGCCACCGTCACGGCGTGGAATGCCGGCTCGCAGGCACGACCCGTGAGGTAGTCGACGGCGTAGGTCACTTCCAGGGCGTTGCCGGCGGACGAGGCGAGGGGCGCGTCCATGTCGGTGACGAGTGCGACCGTGTTCAGGCCTGCGCCGTTGGCGACGGAGACGATGCTGTCGGCAAGGGCCCGCGCCTCGTCGATCTCCGCCATGAAGGCGCCGGAGCCGGTCTTTACGTCCATCACGAGGCCGCCGAGGCCGGCAGCGAGCTTCTTCGACAGGATCGACGCCGTGATCAGGTCGAGGGATTCCACTGTGCCGGTCACGTCACGGATGGCGTAAAAGCGCCGATCCGCCGGAGCGAGGTCGGCCGTCTGTCCGATGATGGCGCATCCGATGCTCCGAGTGACATTGCGGAACCGGTCGAGGCCGGGCGTGGAATCGTAGCCGGGGATGCTGGCGAGCTTGTCGAGGGTGCCGCCGGTATGGCCGAGGCCGCGGCCGGAGATCATCGGGACATAGCCGCCGCAGGCCGCGACCATCGGGGCGAGGGCGAGGCTCACCGCGTCGCCGACGCCTCCGGTGGAGTGCTTGTCCAGGACGGGGCCGGGCAGATCCCAGGTCAGCACCGTGCCGGACCAGGTCATCGCGCGGGTCAGGGCCACGCGCTCGGCCAGGGACAGGCCGCGGAAGAACACCGCCATGGCGAAAGCGGCGGCCTGTCCCTCGGTCACCCGCCCGTCGGTGATTCCGGAGACGAATCCTGCGATCTCGGAATCGTCGAGGCCACGCCCGTCGCGCTTGGCCCGGATCAGCTCCTGCGGCAGAATCATGCCCGGGCTCCGAGGCTGGCGGTCAGGGCGTCGTAAAGGCTGCTGGCCCCGATGCGGAAGGTCTTCGGCGCAACCCACCCCGGTCCCATGATCCGATCGGCGAGATCGAGGTAGAGGGCGGCGTCGGCCACGGTTCGCAGGCCGCCGGAGACCTTGAATCCGACGGGCCTTCCGCTGTCGCGGATGGCGGTGAGCATGGTCTCGGCGGCCTGCGGCGTCGCCGAGACGGCGCTCTTGCCGGTCGAGGTCTTGAGGAAGTCCGCGCCCGCGCCGATGGCGAGGCGGCTCGCCTCGGCGATCTGCGCCACATCCGGCATTGCACCGGATTCGAGGATCACCTTGAGGATCGCGCGGCCGGCAACCTCACGCACGGCCTCGATCATCTCGCCGGCACCATCGGCGTTCCCGGCGAGAAAGGCCCGGTAGGGCAGTACGAGATCGATTTCGTGCGCGCCGTCGTCCAGTGCCTCCGCGGTGTCCTCCACCGAGCGCTCGATATCCGTGCCGCCTGCGGGAAAGTTGATCACCGTGGCGATGCGAACCGGACTTCCGGCAAGCCGTTCCGCGCAAAGCTGGACATGCTGGGGCCAGACGCAGATCGCGGCGACCCGGCTCGCTCGGGCCTTGCCGCAGAGGGTTTCGACCGCCTGAACCGAGCAGGAATCGCTCAGGTCGGTGAGGTCGAGGAGAGGCAGGGCGCGTCGGGCCATGGCGGCATCGGCGGCATCCGGATCGACGGTCATGTGGAAATCCTACAGCCGGGCGACGAAAGCGTCGATGAGGCGGGCGAGGTCGAAGGCCGCATCGGCGGCCGCCCGCTTGGTCTCGTCGTGATGCGGATCGCCGTCGCCCATCCCCGCCGCGAAGTTCGTGACCACCGAGATGGCTGCCACAGGCAGGCCGAAGAACCGCGCGAGGATCACCTCCGGCGCCGTCGACATGCCCACGAGGTCGGCGCCGAGGCGGCTGGCCATGCGGATTTCCGCCGGCGTCTCGAAGTTCGGCCCCGAGAACCAGGCATAGACGCCCTCATGAAGGCGAATGCCGCAGATGCGCGCTGCCTCGCGCAAAGCTTCGCGTGCGGCCGCATCGTAGGCGCCGACCATAGGGACGAACCTCGCGTCGCCGGTCTCGCCGATCAGCGGGTTCAGGCCCGAGAGGTTGATGTGATCACTGAGCGCCACGAGGCTGCCCGGCCCCGCCTGCGGCATCAGCGATCCCGCCGCGTTGGTGAGCAGGAGAAGTGAAGTCCCCAGCGCCTTGGCGACGCCCAGCGGAATCTTCATGACGGCGGCGTCGCCGCTCTCGTAAGCATGGGCGCGGCCCTCGAAGACCAGCACGGGCCGTCCCGCCAGGATGCCGCCATGGAGCGTCCCGCCATGGCCGGTGACGCCCGGCGACGGAAAGCCGGGAATGTTGGCATAGGAAACGGCAATGCCGCTCTCCAGCCTGCCGGCGATGAGGCCGAGGCCCGTGCCGGTGACGATCGCGACCTCATAGGGACCTGCAAAGCCGCGGCCCTTCACGATATCGGTCGCGACGGCGATGGACGCGTCAAGCATCGGCGTGCTGGTTCTTGCCGTGAAGGTGATCGGGACCGAAGGAATCGGGTAGCAGAGCGTCGAGGGTGAAGCTGCGGCGGATGCCATCCGGACCGGCGATATGGATCGGCGTCGCCGGGTCGGCGAATTCCCGGATGCGCTGACGGCAGGCCCCGCATGGTGTCACCAGAGCCTGCCCCTCGCCGATGATGAGGATGACGCCGATGGCCCGTCCGCCGCCGGCGATCATCGCCGCGATGGCGCCCGCCTCGGCGCAGGTGCCGACGGGATAGGCCGCGTTCTCGACGTTGCAGCCGGCATGGATGCGTCCGTGCTCGTCCCGCAGGGCGGCGCCGACCGGGAAGTGCGAATAGGGCGCGTAGGCCGTCGCCATCGCGGCGGCGGCGGCTTCGAACAGGGCCGCGAGCTCCGCGCCGATGGTGTCCGTCATCTCTCAGGGTCCGGTGGATGGGCTCCTCGATCTTAGAGCAGCAGGGCCTGCGGCCTGTCGAGCCATGAAACGTGATCGACACGGCACGGGCGCGATCCTAGAACGCTCACTCGATGGTCTCAGGTTGAGAAGCGGGCGAGACATGCTGGGTCGGTTCGAACGCAAGGCCTCCGGTGAGGCGACGGTGGAGTACGGCGACGGCACCATGCGGATCGTCAAGCCCGGCAGTTTCGTGCGCTGTGCGGTCACCGGCGAACCGATCGCACTGGACAACCTGCGCTATTGGAGCGCCGAACTTCAGGAGGCCTACATCACGCCCGAGGCTGTGATGAAGCGGCTGTCGGAACTCGGGCGTTCGCCGGGCTGAACGCCTCGACCGCTCGACGCAACTGGGCGAGCAGAGGGGCCTCGTTCTCGATCCGCAGGCCGACGCCGAGCGCCGTCACCCTGGCCGCGAATTCTGCGGGCAGGCGGACCATGTCCTTCTCCGTGGTCACCAGGGCCGCGCCCAGCGCATCGGCCCGCGCCACCAGCGCGGCGAGGTCTCCGGCGCGGTAGGGATGGTGATCCGGAAAGGTCCTGGTCTCGACCACCGTCGCTCCGGCTCCCTCCAGCGTGTCGAAGAATTTCCGGGGTCTGCCGATCCCGGCAAAGGCGAGGACGGGCTTTCCCGGGACGTCCATCGGCGCGGTCGGAACCAGCCTCGCCCGATGGACGGGAAGACCGCGCGAAATGGCTTCCACGGCCACCGTCTCGCCCGGCCCGTTCCCGCCTATGAGGACGAGGCCGTCGACATGGCGCCATTGCCGCGCGAGCGGCGCCCGCAGCGGGCCCGCCGGAAAGGGCAGACCGTTTCCGACCCCGCTGCCCGCATCGACAACGGCGAGGCTGAGATCCTTCGCGAGGCTCGGGTTCTGAAGCCCGTCATCCATCACCACGACATCTGCGCCCGCCTCCCGGCATAGGGAAGCCCCTTCCGGCCGGTCGCGGGCCAGGACGGTGCGCGCGCAGCGTGCCAGGAGAAGGGGCTCGTCACCCACATCTCCGGATGTATGTCGGGACGGATCGACCGCGATCGGCCCTGCGAGCCGGCCGCCATAACCCCGCGTCAGGAAAGCGGGGTCGTAGCCGATGCGACGTAGCATCGCCGCCACGGCGAGCGCGGTGGGGGTCTTGCCCGCGCCGCCGAGGGTGAAGTTGCCGATGCAGATGATCGGGCAGGCCGCCTTCATCCCGGTACGGTCCATGCGGGCGGCGACGCGCGATCCGTAGACATGACCGAGCGGCGCCAGGATCCGGCTCAGCGGATGATCCGCGTGATCCCAGAAGGCCGGTGGCCGCATCAGGAGAGGGTCATGGCCGTGAGCTTCATCTGTGCGATGAAGGGATCGAGCACCGCCAGGGTCCGTTCCACCGCGCCTTCGAAGGGCTGCAGCGCGGCATTTCCCGCCTCCGCCATGCCGCGCGAGCGCGAACGATCGAGGAGCAGATCGCCGACGGCGGCGGCGAGTTCCGCGGCGTCCACCACCATCAAGGCCCCACCGGCTTCGTCGAGGGCGTGGTAGACCTGGGCGAAGTTCTGGACGTTCGGACCGTGGAGGATCGCCGCGTCGAGACGGGTCGGCTCGATCGGATTCTGGCCGCCGCGCGTGCTCAGCGATCCTCCGAGGAACACCAGCGGCGCGAGGCGGTAGAACAGGCCCAGTTCGCCGAGCGTATCGGCCACGTAGAGATCGATGCCGCCGTGAGGGCGTCCGCCACGGGAACGCAAGGTACTCCGCAGGCCGGCGGCCGAGGCGCATGCGGCCACCTCCTCGCCGCGCTGCGGGTGACGCGGCACCACGATGGTCAGGAGGTTCGGCACCCGAGCCCTCAGAACCGCGTGGGCCTCCGCCACAACGGCATCTTCTCCCGGATGCGTGCTGGCCGCGACCCAGACCGGTCGATGGCCGATGACGTCGCGCAGGTAGGCGAGCTGCTGGCCATCCGCAGGCGGCACGGCAGAATCGTATTTCAGGTTTCCGGCGACGCTGACGCGTGGAGCGCCGAGGCGGGCGAAACGCTCGGCATCGTCCCTGGTCTGCGCAAGGCAGATGGCGATGCGTGAGAGCAGAGCTTCCGCGGTGCGCGGCGAGCGCGCCCAGCCCTTGAACGACCGCTCCGACATCCGGCCATTGACGAGGAGCAGCGGGATGCCACGCTCGTGCAGGGCGATGACGGTGTTGGGCCAGATCTCGGATTCCGCCACCAGCGACAGATCGGGCTGCCAGTGGTCGAGGAAGCGCTCGATCCAGCGCGGCGCGTCGAGCGGCATGTATTGATGCACCGCGCCGGCGGGCAGGCGACGCCCGATCAATTCGGCGGCGCTGCGCGTGCCCGTGGTGACGAGCACGCTGAAGCCGCGGGCGATCATACCGTCGATCAATCCGACGAGGGAGAGCGCTTCGCCGACGCTGGCACCGTGCATCCAGACCAGGGGGCCGGTCGGTCGGGCCCGGCCGGGCAGGCCGCGGCGCTCGGGCAGTCGGCCTGGATCCTCCTTGCCCTTGCGCGAGCGCCAAGCCAGCAATCCGGCCACCGCCGGCTCACCGACATAGAGGCCGTAGCGATAGGCCTGGAGAGCGATGGTGAGGGGAGGAGCCTTCACGCGAACGGCCCGAGCGCGAGGGAGCCGGCGACCGGATCGACGACCCTGTCGGCTCGGCCGACGAGGGTGTAGGCGCGGTCGTGGACGCGGTTCATCTCGTTCTCGAGACGCAGCCGCAGAGCCTCGAATTCGTCCGGCTCGACATCGCGCGGAACGAGAACCGGTTCACCGAAGACCATGGCGCCCCTGCCGAAGGGCAGTCCGAAACAGGCCTTATCCCAGCTGTTGAAGCGAAGGTGCCGGCTGGTGACCACGGCGACCGGAATGATCGGCCGGCCCGAGAATCGCGCGAGGGTGAGGATCCCGGCATCGCAGCGCCGCGAGATCTTGGGAACGTCCGCACTGAAGGCGACGCTCTCACCGTCCTTCAGGGCGCGGATCATCGCGCGCAAACCCTCCGCACCGCCCTTGGCTTTGGCGTCGCGCACCATGCGTCCGCGGGCGCCTGACGCCCGAATGACACGAACCCCCATACGGGTGAGGGCGATGGTGTTGATGTTGCCGTCCGCCGAACGCGAGATGATCGTCGCGATCCGGTCCTGCGGACGGCGCATGAACGAGATCATCGTGTGCTGGCCGTGCCACATCCCTGCGATGAACGGGGAAAGGCCATCCAGCCAAGGATGGGGATCGGCCGGCTCGACCGTGAACCGGTTCGTCGCCCGAACGAGGCGCAGATAGTGGAAGGCCAGGAAGCCGAGGCTTTGCTGCACCGGTGGCGACCGGCCGACGCGTTTGAGAAGGCTCATACACTCGGTTCCGCGGGCCATCAGATCGGCCATCCGTCCGGCTCGCCATCGATGCGTCAGCGGCCGGTTGCGTCGTCTTCGCATCCGCCGAACGTCGCTCGCTCGGGAGTCGTACCGGTGACGCGTGGTCTAACGCCGTTCGAATTGCCGGCGCAACCGTGTCGTCGGTTGCATTCGTCCGAAGTGGGCCAAGCGCACGTTCACAATCATATGTGAACCGTAAACCATCTCCCGTTGCATAGAATCATTCCAATCTATATATTAGAATGATTCCAGAATGAGGGAGGAGCGTGATGGCGACCAGCTTGAGCGAGAGCATTGTGCCAGGATCTGGCCCGAACCCGGAGGACGATCCGCGCGCATTCGTTCTGCAATACGTTCAGCCCGGCCTCGCCGGACTCATTGATGGATCGGTCTCGACGCTCGCACCGATCTTCGCGGCGGCTTTCGCGACGCATAGCAACGGAGCGACTTTCCTCGTTGGGATGGCGGCTTCCATAGGGGCCGGAATCAGCATGGGCTTCACCGAGGCCCTCTCCGACGATGGCAGGGTGACAGGGCGCGGCTCGCCATGGATGCGGGGCATGGTCTGCGGCGTCATGACGACTTTGGGCGGTCTCGGGCATACGCTTCCCTATGCGATCCCGGAAAGCTGGCCGAACGCGTTCGGCTTGGCGACCAGCCTCGCGGTCTTCGTCGTTGGCGTCGAATTGCTGGCGATCTCGGCGATCCGCACACACTACATGGCGACGCCGTTCTGGCGTGCGACCCTGCAGGTCGTTCTCGGAGGCGCGCTGGTCCTTGCGACGGGCATCGTGATCGGCAGCGCCTGACTTGGAGGAAAGCGCCTGACTTGGAGGAAATGGTCTGAGGCTTGACGCGGTCGCTGCGACTGGCGAAGGCGAACCACTCATCTGAAACGGAGATCGATGTTTCGCCTCGCCCATCTCACCGACCCGCATGTCGGTCCGATCGCCCGTCCGCGCCTGCGCCAGCTGCTCGGCAAGCGTGCCACCGGCTACGTGAATTGGCGACGCGGACGCAGTCGCCACCACGACATGGAGATTCTCGCCGCGCTGGTGGCCGATCTTCGGACGCAACCGCACGATCACATCGCCTGTACCGGCGACCTCTGCAACATCGGCCTGCCGAGCGAGTGGTCGACCGCGCAGGTGTTTCTCGAGGCCCTTGGGTCTCCCGAGGCCGTGAGCTTCGTCCCGGGTAATCACGACGCCTATGTCCGCGGCTCGCTCGAAGGTCTGCTCAAGGCCTGCGGCACCTGGACCTCGGGCGACGACGGCACCAAGGGCATCTTTCCCTATCTCAGGCGACGTGGTCCGCTCGCGCTCGTGGGGTTGTCGTCGGCCATCCCGACCAAGCCGTTCGTGGCCAGCGGCCGGATCGGGCCCGCCCAGATCGAAGCGGCCGAGATTCTGTTGAAGCGCCTGGGCAGCGAGCCGGTGCCGCCATTCCGCGTGGTGATGATCCATCATCCGCCGCAGCCGGGTGGCGCATCGCCGGGGCGCGAATTGAAGGATGCGGAGGCCTTCACCGCCATGATCGGTCGCGCGGGCGCGGAATTGATCCTGCACGGGCACAACCATGTCGGCAGTGTCGCCTTCGTCGACGGGCCGGAGGGCGTCGGTGTGCCCGTTGTCGGCGCTCCATCGGCTTCGGCGGTCTCGCACGGCGGCAAGCTGCACCGCCGGGCGAGTTATCATGTCTACACGATCACCGAGGCGGACGGCCGCTACGTGATCGATGCCAAGGAGCGCGGGCTGACGGAGACCGGCAACATCGCCGACTTGCGGGCGATGAACCTGACGCGTGTGAACCCGAGGAGGAGGTGATCGCTCATTCCCCGCCTTGATCTGGTCAGACCGCCAATGCTGCCTGAGGGCGCTGGGTGTTACGGGAAATGCTGGCCTGATAGAGCTCGGCCTGGAGGCGGGTCAGACCGCTGACAAGGACCATCGGCCCCCGGTAGACCGTATAAGTGCCGTCATGGGTCGGTTTGACGTGAATCGTCTGGGACATGGCGTGTCTCCCGGCCTTGAGGAATCGGTCGTATACTGCTTCGGGAGTACGTAGTGTTAATCGGACGTTCATCTCCCGCAAGAGCGGTAGACCCGTGTCCCGCGGACTTTCGTCGCTGCATCGCAGCATGAACCCATAAGACGATGCGGCGCGATCGGCCTGCAGAAACGTCTGTAGTCAAAGCGAGCGGCATGACGATCGCATCGAACGACGATCACCGTCGTATCGATGATCGTATTGCTCAGGTTTTCCAGAATTGTCCGCACTCAAGCGGATCGACTGGCGCTCCCAAGGGGAATCGAACCCCTGTTTTCGCCGTGAGAGGGCGACGTCCTAGACCGCTAGACGATGGGAGCTATCCGGCCGGTGGGCGATCGTATAGCGACGGTCGCGTGGGGGAGCAAGGCCTCCGGGGCGCTTAAATTCCATCGACATCGAAAGAGATCATATCGTGCAAGAACCGCAGGACCGGCGTGTCGTCCTCGAAACGGACGTGCAGCCGGAGCGCATCGACCGGGCCCTCGCCCGCGCGCTGCCGGATGTGTCGCGGTCGCGCCTTCAGGACCTCATCCGCACCGGCCAAGTGAGGCGCGACGGGGTCGTAGTTTCCGATCTGTCGCTGAAGGTTGGCGCGGGGGCGGTCCTCGACGTGATGATCCCCGCACCCGTAGACGCGACGCCGGTGGCGGAGCGACTCGATCTCGTCATCGTCCATGAAGATGACGACCTCATCGTCATCGACAAGCCGGCGGGGCTCGTCGTTCATCCGGCACCGGGACACGATGCCGGAACCCTGGTGAACGGTCTCATCGCCCATTGTGGGGAAAGCCTGTCCGGAATCGGGGGAGTACGCCGGCCCGGGATCGTGCATCGGCTCGACAAGGATACGAGCGGCCTGCTCGTCGTCGCCAAGAACGATCTCGCCCATAAGGGCCTCACGGCTCAATTCGCCGATCATGGCCGCAGCGGTCCGCTGGAGCGCGCCTATCTCGCACTGACCTGGGGCGCACCGGAGCCGCGGATGGGCACGATCGACGTCAACCTCGCGCGCAGTCAGCGCAACCGCGAGAAGATCGCCGTCGTGCGCCCGGATGAGGGGCGCATTGCGATCACGCATTACCTCGTCGAGGAAATCCTCGACGCCGGCACCGAAGTCGCCCTGGTACGATGCCGGCTGGAGACCGGACGGACTCACCAGATCCGCGTCCATCTCAGCCATCGCGGCCACCCGCTGCTCGGTGATTCGGTCTACGGGAACGCCTTCAAGACCAAAGCCGCCCGTCTCGGCGAAGCGGCGCGGGCAAAGCTCGGCGTCCTCGGTCGGCAGGCGCTCCACGCCGCCCTTCTCGGGTTCGAGCATCCCCGCACCGGAGAGACTCTCCGCTTCGAAAGTCCGATCCCGCCCGACATGGCCGACCTCATCACCGCGCTCCGGACGAAAGCACCGGTGTGATGAGCCGGCCGGGTGGCCGAATGGAACCGATGACAATGGGGCATGTTGCTCGTTTGCCGCTGTCAAGGATGGTCGGCAAACAGGTGTGCCGGCGCACCACGAGACGTGGCCTTTCGTGCAAGGTTCGACCAATCGACTCGCTGGCGCGTTGATCGCGACGTTCGAGTGACGGACCGCTACCGCACCGTTTCCTTTCCGAGTAGGCTCGGGGATGAATGGTCGGCTCGATGAGCGGCGGTTCGTTTCTGGTCTGCCCGCTCGGGGGACCGTGCAAGGAGAAGTGACTATGGCAGGCGCACTACCCGTGCTCGCCACCGAAGGTGGCCTTTCGCGCTACCTCGATGAGATCCGCAAATTCCCGATGCTCGAGCCGAACGAGGAGTTCACGCTCGCAAAGAGCTGGCGTGAGAAGGGCGACCGCGATGCCGCGCATCGGCTGGTGACATCGCACCTTCGTCTCGTGGCCAAGATCGCCATGGGCTATCGCGGCTATGGCCTGCCCATCGGCGAGGTCGTGTCGGAGGGCAACGTCGGCCTGATGCAGGCCGTCAAGCGCTTCGAGCCGGACAAGGGCTTTCGCCTCGCCACCTACGCCATGTGGTGGATCAAGGCCGCGATCCAGGAATACATCCTGCGCTCGTGGTCTCTGGTGAAGATGGGGACGACTGCCAACCAGAAGAAGCTGTTCTTCAACCTGAGAAAGGCCAAGGGCAAGATTTCCGCCCTGGACGAGGGTGATCTCAAGCCCGATCAGGTGGCGCAGATCGCAGTCAAGCTCGGCGTGCCCGAGCAGGACGTGATCGACATGAACAGGCGCCTCTCCGGCGACACCTCCCTCAACGCTCCCTTACGCGAAGAGGGCGAGGGTGAGTGGCAGGATTGGCTGGTGGACAACAGCCCGAGCCAGGAGACCGTGCTCGCCAGGGAAGAGGAAGGCCAGAACCGGCTCACCGCCTTGCGCGATGCCCTGTCCGTTCTGAACCCGCGCGAGCGCCGTATCTTCGAGGCGCGCCGTCTCGCCGACGATCCGATCACGCTCGAAGATCTGTCCGGCGAGTTCGGGGTGTCGCGCGAGCGTGTCCGCCAGATCGAGGTGAGGGCCTTCGAGAAGATCCAAGAGGCGGTGAAGCGCAATCTCGCGACCCGCGAAGCACCGCGGGCTGGCGCCCACGCCTGAGGTGATTCCCTCGGGATCAAGATCCGGAAGGCCGGTTCCGCCACACGGAACCGGCCTTTTCGCTTGATCGGTCCGAGACCTCTAGCGGCGCCACTGCTCGAAGGCGGAGCGGATGACCTGATTGCCAGACGTGCCCTTCTCGAAGGTCAGTACACCGCGCGGGCCCGAGGCGAATTTCACCGGCAGGTCGAACCAGTTGCGGTGCTCCAGCAGGTCGGTATTGCGGTCGATATCGGCCTGCAGGGACGACAGACCAATGAGGAACAGGTTCTCCCTGACGCGAACAGGAAGACCGGACACGGGCGATCCCCTGCTTGCTTCCTCGTCTTTCGCGGTCAACAGGCCGACATCCTGAACCGCGCGCTTGTCGCCGGCGGGACTCGTCGTGGTGAAGGCGAGTTCGATGGTGTGCGAGGCGGGAAGCGTCGAATCGAGATTTCGCCTGATGGTCATGAGCAGAGACAGGCCCGCATCCGCGAAGGTCACCCGCCCTCGGATGACCGTCTCCAAAGGTTGGCCCTGTTCACCGTTCACGGCTTCCAGCCGCCAGACCACCATACCCTGGAACGTGATCGGCTGCGCGTTCCCGCCGGCGGTGTTCTCCTCGAACAAGACAGCCCGTTGAGCGACCGCGACATCGGATTGGGTCGGCTGCTGCCGTGTCGAATCGGATGGCGCCGACGGCGCCTGACGGGTGCCCTGGTCGCGGCGTTCGGCTGGCGACGAGGCTTCGCCTCCGATCCGGTCTGCATATTTCGACGCGCCGGAATCGGTCGCCTCCCCCTGCGCCTCGGTATTGCCGGACTGCAAGTCCGAAGGCTTGTCGCGTAGCATGAAAGCGGCGACCGCGATCAGACCCACGACGATGAGCAGAACTCCGCCCACGAAGACGTTTCGCAACAGGAGAGGGCGGCCGCTGCGAGGAGCGACGACATCGATCCGCGGACGGTTGCGTGCGCCGGCGGCATCGGGTGCTCCTCCATTCACCTCCCGGTCGGAGGCTTGCGTGGCATCCGACTCTCTCGGTCCTTCCGCGAGTGGAGTGGTGATGGGTTCTGGCTCGCTTCGGTCGACCGGAGCGGAGATGTCCTTCGACGCCGCCTTCGCAGCCAGCCGCGCTGCCCGTCTCTCCGCGACTTTATCCGCTGGCTGAGCCACACGCGGTTTGATCGCCAAAACCGATGACGGCGCCTCGGAGGCTGCTGCCCGCGCTTGGGGCGGATCGGCATCGGGTCGGGAGGCTTGCGGGCGACCGGATGGCGCCGGGTGCAGGCCCAGATCCGGCTCCGGAGCCTGCGGCAGGCTCGGCTCGGGAATGCTGGCCCTCTTCTCCTTCGTCGAAGAAGACGGTGCCGCCGCCTCCGGCAAGGCATCGCGCTCTGGCGAATCGGCGATGATCGGCGGTGCGACGTCGTTGGCGGCATCGAGGGGAGGGCCGCCATGCTCGCTCTCGACGCGGCTGATCGCGGCCTCGAGGGCCTTGCTCTCGAGATCGATGTCGGCGTCGGACAAGGGCGGTTCGAGCGAACGCAACTGGCCGATCAAGGCACCGCGCGCACGGTCGTACACGGCCTTGCGTAAGGCCGGTGAACGATCCGGCATTGCGTCGAGCGCTCGTGCCAGCAGGGGGTAGTAGTCGGCCATCGAACCTCGGTCGCCCTATACTAAGAGCCAGCCAACGGGCCGCCCTGTTCTCACCGTGCAGATGAGGGGCGCTCGGCGAGGCGCGACCGCATCATCCGCGATGCCCGTCCCTCGGAATAGGCGCCATCCATTCGCACAGCGCCTCATCCCCTAGAAATCGCCCTTCTTCGCCGGACCTCTCCATCTGCCCGATAGTCGGATGCCGCACGATTCCTTCGCAGGAACCGAGTTGGCACCCTCGGCCGCGGCTCTAATCCTCGAAGGGGTTGTGCATGAGGATGGTGTCGTTGCGCTCCGGAGAGGTGGAGAGCAACGCGACCGGCGCTCCGATCAGCTCTTCGATCCGACGCACGTACTTGATCGCCTGAGCAGGAAGGTCGGCCCAGGAGCGCGCCCCGGCGGTCGTGCCGGACCAGCCCTCGATCGTCTCGTAGATCGGCTCGACCTTGGCTTGCGCGGCCTGGTTGGCTGGCAGGTGGTCGAGCATCTGACCATCGAGGCGGTAACCGGTGCAGACCTTGATCTCGTCGAAACCGTCGAGAATGTCGAGCTTGGTCAGGGCGATCCCATCGATGCCGGACGTCCGCACCGTCTGGCGCACCAATACGGCGTCGAACCAGCCGCAGCGGCGCTTGCGCCCGGTATTGACACCGAATTCGCGGCCCTTGGCGCCGATCGTCTCGCCGATCTCGTCGAAGAGCTCGGTGGGGAACGGACCCTCGCCGACGCGGGTCGTGTAGGCCTTGGCGATGCCGAGCACATAGCCGATCGCGGAGGGGCCCATGCCGGATCCCGTGGCGGCCTGGGCTGCGACGATGTTCGAAGAGGTCACGAACGGGTAGGTGCCGTGATCGACGTCGAGAAGGGCTCCCTGCGCGCCCTCGAACAGGATGCGCTTGCCGGCGCGGCGCTCATCGTCGAGGAGTTTCCACACGGTGGTGGCATAGGGAAGGATCGTCGGCGCGATCGCCTTCAGTTCGGCGAGCAGCGCTCCGGCATCGACCTCGTCGATCCCGAGCCCCCGACGCAGGGCGTTGTGGTGCGTGAGCACCCGCTCGATCTTCGATTCCAGCGTGCTCTCGTCGGCGAGATCGACGACGCGGATGGCCCGGCGACCGACCTTGTCCTCATAGGCCGGACCGATGCCGCGCTTGGTCGTGCCGATCTTGAGACCGGCATTCGAGGTCTCGCGGAAATGGTCGAGCTCGCGGTGCAGCGGCAGGATCAGCGTCGCGTTGTCGGCGATACGGAGCGTCTTCGGCGAGATTTCCACGCCCTGCGCCTGGAGGCGGGCGATCTCGTCCACGAGGTGCCACGGATCGACGACGACGCCGTTGCCGATCACGGACAGCTTGCCGCCCCGCACGACGCCGGACGGCAGCAGAGCGAGCTTGTAGGTCACTCCGTCGATGACCAGAGTATGCCCGGCATTGTGTCCGCCCTGGAAGCGGACGACCACGTCGGCCTGCTCGGAGAGCCAGTCGACGATCTTACCCTTGCCTTCGTCGCCCCATTGGGCGCCCACGACGACGACGTTCGCCATTCACTTCAAACCTGTTCGGTACCCGCGTGAGACCGTCCCGCCGCATGGGCAGGCCGACACGCACCTCCGGGGTCTTTCCGCGATCCCTCGCCGGAAATCAAGCAAACCGGGCCCGAACCCCAGGGCTATCGCATTTGAGCGATGATGGTCCTGGCGAAGGCGTCGGACCATCCGGCCCTGTTTCTTTTGCGCCGAATGGACAGGCCGGGGCGGGCCT
>NZ_JBHTND010000041.1:0-29794 GCF_042679825.1 Methylobacterium marchantiae
GCGCACCGGCCCGGCCCCCGCCCGCAGCACGACGCCGCCGCATCCGTGCGGATCGGCGGCGACCAGCCGCGCGATGCGCAGGGCGCTGGTCCAGATCGCCGCGCCGCCGCCGTCCCTCACGACCCCAGAACCTCCTCCACTGCCCGCACGACCCGGGCGGTGGAGCCGGATTCGTCGAGCGGGTTGCGGCGCAGGCGGTGGCGCAGGGCGCTGGGGGCGACCTGCCGGAGATGGTCGATTCCCACCGTCTCGGCGCCGTCATAGGCGGCCAGCGCCCTGGCGGTGCGCATGAGCGTGAGTTCGCCGCGCAAGCCGTCTGTGCCCAAAGCGAGGCAGAGCCGGGCGGCAGCCTCCAGGGTCTCGTCGGGGACGTCGAGCGCCGACAGGCGCGCGCGGGCGGCGGTGAGGCGCTTCTGCAGCGCCCTGTCGGCCTTGGCGTAGCGGGCGCAGAACCCGGCCGGGTCGCGCTCGTAGGCGTCGCGCCGGCGCACCACGTCGATGCGGGTGGGCAGATCGGTGGGCGTCGTCACCTCCACGGCGAGGCCGAACCGGTCGAGGAGCTGGGGCCGCAACTCGCCCTCCTCCGGGTTGCCGCTGCCCACCAGCACGAACTTCGCCGGATGGCGCACGCTCAGGCCTTCGCGCTCGACGGTGTTCACGCCGGAGGCCGCGACGTCGAGGAGGAGATCGACGAGATGGTCGTCGAGGAGGTTGACCTCGTCGATATAGAGGAAGCCGCGATTTGCGCGTGCCAGCAGCCCCGGCTCGAACGCCTTCTCCCCGCGGGTCAGGGCGCGTTCGAGATCGAGGGCGCCCACCACCCGGTCCTCGGTGGCGCCGAGCGGCAGGTCCACCACCGGCACCGGCGCGAGATGGCTCTTTCGCGATGATGCATGAGTGGCGCAGTGCGGGCACGCGCCGGCGGGCTTGCCGGGATCGCAGGAATAGGGACAGCCGATCACGGCCTTCATCGGCGGCAGCAGGGCGGCGAGGCCCCGGATCGCCGTGGACTTGCCGGTGCCCCGGTCGCCGAAGACGAGGACGCCGCCCACGGACGGGTCCACCGCCGCGATCATCAGCGCCCGGCGCATCTCGTCCTGGCCGACGATGGCGGAGAATGGGAAGGTGGTCTGCGGCGTGGCTGAGGCCCGCTCCCGTTGCCTTCCCACCTCTACCTCATCCCGAGGAGCCGCGTCGGCGGCCGCAGAGGAGGGCTCCGGCGCCTCGGGATGTGAACGAGGATGGGATGTGAGAGAGGAGATTCGGGCCGTTCCGTTGACGATCATGGGCCTTCTCCCGCTGTCTCGACGCGTCGTGCGCATCACCCTCTCCCCTCTGCGGGAGAGGGTGGCCCGCGAATGCGGGTCGGGAGAGGGAAACGCCGGTTCCGGAGAGGTCGCCCCCTCTCCCGCCTGCTCCGCAGGCACCCTCCCCCTCGAAGGGGGGAGGGTTCTTTGTTCTTATTCCGCTGCCGCCTGCTCGACGCCCATCCGCGTCCAGATCGCGGCCAGCGCCCCGACGAGATGCTCGATATCGGCATCCGAATGCAGCGGCGACGGGGTGATGCGCAGGCGCTCGGTCCCGCGCGGCACGGTGGGATAGTTGATCGGCTGGACGTAGATACCGAACTCGTCGAGCAGCGTGTCGCTGATCGCCTTGCACAGGACGGGGTCGCCGACCATCACCGGCACGATGTGGCTGTCGTTGGGGAGATAGGGGATGCCGGCGGCGTCGAGCCGGGCGCGCACCTGGGCGACACGCTGTTGATGGCGCTCGCGCTCGATCCCGCTGGCCTTGAGGTGGCGGATGCTCGCCGCCGCGCCGGCCGCCACCGCCGGCGGCAGCGAGGTGGTGAAGATGAAGCCGGAGGCGAAGCTGCGGACGAAGTCGCAGAGCCTGGCCGAGCCGGTGATGTAGCCGCCATGCACCGCGAAGGCCTTGCCGAGCGTGCCCTCGATGACGTCGAGGCGGTGGGCGAGACCCTCGCGCTCCGAGATGCCGCCGCCGCGCGGGCCGTAAAGCCCCACCGCATGGACCTCGTCGAGATAGGTCAGCGCGCCATGCGCCTCGGCCACGTCGCAGATCTCGGCGATGGGGGCGATGTCGCCGTCCATGGAATAGACCGACTCGAAGGCCACCAGCTTCGGCCGCGACGGGTCGATCATGCGGAGCTTGCGGTCCAGGTCCTCCGGGTCGTTGTGGCGGAAGATGTGACGCTCGGCGCGGGACGCCTTGATGCCCTCGATCATCGAGGCGTGGTTCTCGGCGTCCGACAGCACGACGCAGCCCGGCAGCTTGCCGGCGAGCGTCCCGAGCGCCGCCCAGTTCGAGACGTAGCCGGAGGTGAAGAGCAGGGCCGCCTCCTTGCGGTGGAGGTCGGCGAGCTCGTTCTCCAGAAGCACGTGGTAATGATTGGTGCCGGAGATGTTGCGGGTGCCTCCCGCTCCCGCGCCGCAGCGGTCGAGGGCCTCGTGCATGGCGTCGAGCACCACCGGGTTCTGGCCCATGCCGAGATAGTCGTTGGAGCACCACACCGTCACCGGGCGCTGACCGCCCGGGCTGTGATGGGTGGCGTGGGGGAAGCTGCCGTTCTGACGCTCGAGATCGGTGAAGACGCGGTAGCGGCCCTCGCGATGGAGACCGGACAAGGCATCACCGAAGAAGTCTTCGTAGTTCATGGCCGTCCCCTTCCCTGTGGATCGCGATGTTTCGCGTTGGCTGCTCGAGACTCGTCTCATCGGAGCGTCAGAGAGCGTTCCCTCCCCCCTCCGCGGGGGAAGGTGGCCCTCGCGTGAGCGAGGGGCGAGAGAGAGGAAGCACCTCTCCGGAAAAGCTCGTGCCGACTCCCCTCGCGCCTGTCTTGCAGGCACTCTCCCCGGCATAGGGGAGAGGTTTCGTGGTGCCGGTGGCCTTCGGGAGGCTCCAGGCCCACAGGGCCGCCGAGGGCAGCGGCAGCATCAGGAAGCCGTGCTCCAGGGTCGCCAGCGCCATCATCGTCGTGATGATCGTGAAGCCGGCGATCTCGTGGGCGCCGATCCCCTCGCCCAGCGCCGCCTGGGCGAGCAGGATCGTGACCAGCGTGGCGATGCCCACCGAGAACGGGAACAGCGCGTTCATGCGCCGGTTCTTGAGGAAGCAGGAGAGGTAGCCGAGGCGTTCGGGCAGGAACTCGGCATTGAGGTTGCGGACGCCCAGGAACATGTTGAGCCGCGCCGAGAGGTTCATTCCCCACAGGATCAGGTAGGTCCACAGGGCGAACCGGTTGGGCTGGCCCCAGGTCATCGCGAGGATGCCGGCCATTCCGGCGACGATCGCCGCCTCGTGCCACAGGCTGGTGGCGGCCGCCGCCCGGAACAGGGCAAAACCCTTCGTCTCCGGCGGACAGCCGGTTTTGCGCGGCCCCGCGACGTAGCCCATGTAGTAGCTCATCTCCTGCCAGCCCCAGACGAGGAGCGCGCCGGTGAAGGCCACGTAGGCGCCCGTCTCGCTGGAATCTCCGGCGCTGGCGCCGATGGCGTAGAGCGCTCCCACCAGGACCAGCGTGCCGGCCGCCATGCTCCAGGGATGGGTATGGCGGGGGCGGTGATCGAGGAGGAGGATGAGTCCGGTGGAGAACCACCAGATCAGCACCGCATAGAGCGCGGGAACGGCGTAGGCGGCCATCCTCCCGCGTCCTACCAGACCGGCTCGAGGCGGATTTCGGCGGGCATCGGGTTGTCGATGGTCGGCAGCGCGTAGAGGCGGACGAAGTTCACCGCCGAGGCCGCGATCCAGGCCCCCTGCTTGATCCTGCCGACGATCCCGCCCTGCGCCTTGGCGTCGGCGAGCTTGTTGGAGCAGACCAGGAGCCGGTCGAGGGTCGCCTTGAACTTCGGGTTGTCGAGATCGAGGGTGAGCGGGAAGGTCTGTTTCGAGATATCGGAGGTGATCCGGAACACCTTGAAATCGTAGTCGGTGGGATCGACCCCCAGCGCCTTGTGGAAATGCGGCCGGCAATGGTCGCGCACATACATCGTGGCGAAGACCGCGAGCAGGAAGAACTTGATCCAGTAGCGGTTGATTCCCGAGGTCAGCTTCGGGTTGGCGCGCATGAGCAGGGCGAAGGCCTCGCCGTGGCGGAACTCGTCGTTGCACCACTTCTCGAACCATTTGAAGATCGGGTGGAAACGCTTGTCGGGGTTGCGTTCCAATTCGCGGAAGATGGTGATGTAGCGGGCGTAGCCGATCTTCTCGGAGAGGTAGGTGGCGTAGAAGATGAACTTCGGCCGGAAGAAGGTGTACTTCTTCGACTTGGTGAGAAATCCCAGATCGACGCCGATGCCGAAATCCTTGAGCACGTCGTTGATGAAGCCGGCATGGCGGGCCTCGTCGCGGCTCATGAAGCCGAACAGCTCGCGGATGTCGGGATTCTTGGCCCGCTTCCTCATCTCGGCGTAGAGCACGCAGCCCGAGAATTCGGCGGTGATCGACGAGACGAGGAAGTCCATGAACTCCTTGCGCAGGTCCGGGTCGAGGCCGGACATGTCGAGGTCGAAATCCTCGTTGCGGATGAAGTGGCGCTTGTTCGGGTCGGCGCGCAGTTCGGCGATCAGGATGTCCCACTGCTTGCGCACGGGCTCGACATCGGTGCGGTCGAGTTCCTCGAAATCCGTGGTGTAGAAGCGCGGCGAGAGGAAGGTCGTCTCCTGGGCAGCCTTGGTACCCTCGTTCATCGGCAGCTTGGGCGTGAAGACCTTCGGATTCTGATGCTGGATCGAGACGTTCACAGGCGCCTCCTCTCTGAGAAGCTGACTTCGTAGAGTTCGGTGAGCTCGAAATTGCCGGCGAACTTGGTCCAGAGCCGCTCCAGGGTGCCGGCACGGGTGACCGTGGCGGTGCGGCGGACCACGAGGCGCTCGCCGTAGGGCACGGAGGTCGGCGCGTCGTGGACCTGGACCTCGTCGCCGGGTTCGATCTCGAACGTGGCGTCCAGGGTCACGTGGGCGTGGAGCGTCTCGGGAGTCTGCTCGATCTCGACGGTGCAGGGCACGTCGACGATGCGTCGTCCGAACCAGGCGCTCATCGGGCGGCTCCGCTATCGGCGAGCCTCGTCTCGGGGAGCAGCCTGGTGAAGGCCGCGAAGTTCGACGGGCCGAAGGCGCCGAGATTGACGGCGCGGCCGGTGGTCGGGTCGGAGAGTTCGAGGCCGCCATCCGTGAAGCGCGTCAGGCGGAAGGGCTCCTCGCGGCCCAGACCGGCGCGCAGGCGGGCCTGTCCGAAGCCGCGCAGGGTTGCGCGGACGAAATTGTCCTGGCCGGGCTCGACGGTGGCGATGATCGCCTGGGTCCGGGCATCCCTGATGACGATGGCGCCATCGGAACGGTCCTCCGGGTTCAGGTCGACGGACCGGACGATTCCGGCCGGCGGCATCTGCGAGAGGCCGATCCCCTCGCTGCGGCCGACCCCCACCACGATCGTCACGAAACCCATGAGCCCGAGTGCCCCGAAGATCAGCGGTCGTGGAATCCGGGCGGCATCAGCCTTCGCCGTCATCGCGTCTCCTCCCTGAATTCAACTCGCGTTGGCCAGGCGCGGCGGGCGAACCGGCCTTTGCCGCGCGACCACCATAGGAGTCGCAGTTTCCTCCGTTGTGTCAAGTCTGGTTGACAGTGCACGAGCAAGGATTCCGGCGGCGATCTTCGCATCCGGGATCGATCGCATCATCGGCTCGGGGTTCGTGACGGCCCACGGCCGGGCATGGGGCCAGAGATGGAGGTAGGCGACGCGGTTGCCCTTGCGCAGCTGTAAAGGCAGGTCGCCACTCCCATCCGTAAACACCTTGCATCCGGCACCCTCGATCAGCGCGAAGGGCAGGTTGAGGGTCATGGGCAGGGCGATGCCCAGACGCATCACCACCCGGCGGTTGGTGATGGTGTAGGTGGTCGAGCGAGCCGAGAGCCAGCCGAGGAGGGCGAGGAGGGCGACCCCCCCGGTGCCGACGAGGAGGGTCGGTCCGGCGAGGAGCGCGGCCTGCCCGAATGCTCCCTCGGCGAGCGGCGGGATCGCCGCCCACAGGGCCAGCCCGACGAACCAGAGCCCGACGAGGCGGATATGCAGCGCCCGGACGGCGATGCCGAAGCCGGAAGGGCGGCCCTGCCAGAGAATGTGCTCGCCGGCGGGCAGCGGTGCGGGCAGGCCGGGCGGCGCGTCGAAGGCGTTGGCGGGCACGCCGAGGGAGGATTTGGCGGCGCGGCTCATAGGAACGGCTCCTGACGCTCGGGGGTGGCGTATAGGGTGCCGGCGCCGAAGAAGGCCATGATCCGCTCCTCCTCGTAGAGGGTCACCGAATCGGGGTCTTTCTGACCGGGGATGTCGGCGAACTGATGGGCGAGCAGGGCCTCGGTCTTCACCGTGCGCGAGAACCGCCCGGTCCGGCAGAAGGTGTTGGGCATCAGCACCCGGCGCCCGCCCGAGCCGAGCTCGACCTCGATGTAGCGGACCATCGATTCGCCGCGGTCGATCCAGAGGTCGGTGACCGTGCCGGCCACCTGCCGGTCGGCACCGAACACGGTCATGCCGATCGGGTTCGGGCCGTCCTCGTGGACGACGAAGTGCTCGGCGACCCGGAGGGGGACGATCCGCTTCTCGTCGTCCCATGTCCGGTCATGATGGTCGTCGCGATCCGCGTATGAACCGGGTCCGATCCGGTCATGAAGGCCGTCGGAATCCGGTTCCATCGGGGCGCCCGGCCAGACCTCGCGCTTGTGGCCCTGGTAGTTCCAGGCGGGCTGCATGTCGGTCTGCGGGGCGTGCTTCACGAGGCCGTTGGAGAGCAGGAACTGCTTCGGGCTCGGGATCAGGATCGGGTCGGGCCGCTTCAGGCGCCCGGCGGCCTCGCTCTCCAGCGGGTAGCCTTCCCGCCGGTCCTCCTGGCGGAGATAGAAGACGAGGCCTGCGAAGAAGATCCAGAACGCATAGAGCACGACTTGGGCGACATCGACATAGCCCGTGATTTCACCTCTTGGCATGATCAGGCTCCTTGGCGGGAAACGGGGTTCGGCAGGAGGGCGCGCGCCTCTCTGACGAGAGGGCGGCTTTCTCGAAGGGTGGTATCGCGAACGAGGGGGCCGATCGCGAGAAGCGTCGCGAAAAGCAGTGCGATCTCAATGTGGTAGACGATGAGGTAGCCCACCGACGGGTCGCTCATGGCCTCTCCCAGCGCACCGGAGGCGGCGAGGCTCGAGCCGACGTCCCGCAGGATGCCGCTCGCGGCGATGGCGATGCCGGCCGCACTGGCCTGGACCGCGCCCCAGGCGCCGAGGGCCAGCCCGGTATCCTCGGGGCCGGCCTTCGCCATCGAGGCGGTGAGCGTGCCGTGGGCGAACAGCCCGCCGCCGAGGCCGATCAGGGTGACGCCCGTGGCGAAGAGCTGGGCCGAGGCGAGCGGAGCGGCGAAGATCACCGCCGAAAAAGCGCCGATCCCGACGACGCTTCCCGCGGCCGCAACCCGGAACGGATCCCCCCCCCGGTTCAGCCACCGCGCGGCGAACAGCAATCCGAGCCCGCCGCCGGCCGCCAGCATCGCGGTCAGGGCCGTGGTGGCGGCCACCGGCAAGTGCAGGATCTGGCCGCCATAGGGTTCGAGCAGGATGTCCTGCATCGAGAAGGCGGCGGTGCCGAGGCCCGTGGCCACGAGGCGTCGGCGCGCCAGGCCGCTCCCGGCATAGGCAGCCCATGATTGCGAGAAGCTCGGGCGCGGCAGGTCTTTCGCCGTTCTGCCTGGCTGCCGCGCCTCCTGCTTCCACAGGGCGATGCCGTTGAGGATCACGGTGACGACGGCGGCGCCCTGGATCACCTGAATCAGCCGGAGCGCGGAGAAGTTGGCGAGGGCGACGCCGAAGACGATGGCGCTGACCATCATGCCGACGAGAAGCATCGCGCAAAGGAGCGCCACCACCCTCGGTCGGGCATGGGCGGGAGCGAGATCGGTGGCGAGCGCCAAGCCGACGGTCTGGGTGGTGTGCAGGCCTGCACCGACCATGACGAAGGCCAAAGCCGCTGCCACGTGGCCCGGCCAAGCCGGCCCGGTGGTGTCGCCGGACAGGATCAGCAAAGAGAATGGCATGATGGCGAGGCCGCCGAACTGCAGCAGCGTCCCGAACCAGATATAGGGCACCCGGCGCCACCCGAGCACTGAGCGGTGCGTGTCCGAGCGGAAGCCGACCAACGCCCGCAGCGGCGCGAAGATCAGCGGCAGCGACAGCATCACGGCCACGATCCAGGCCGGGACGTTGAGCTCGACGATCATTACCCTGTTCAGCGTGCCGATGAGGAGCACCGCCGCCATCCCCACCGTCACCTGGAACAGCGACAGCCGCAGTAGCCGGCCGAGGGGCAGTTCCGGAGTGGCCGCATCGGCGAACGGCAGGAACGGCATGATACCGGGGCCGAGGCGCGTGAGGAGGCGGGCGGTGATGTCGGCGGGTTTCATCGGGTCCGCTCCGGCTTCTCCCCGCAAGGCGGAGGAGAGGCCCGCGTCAACTCGATGGCGTTGGAGAGATAGAAGCCGCTGTTGACACGCTGCGTTCGTCCCACCGCGAAACCGGCGAGCGCCGCTTCCCTGCCGATGCGGCGGCGTAGCCCTCCCTCGGTGACGGGGACGATGGCCGGGGCCCGGTCGCCGCGGGGGAAGAAACGGCCGGCCGCGTGCATGAGGGTGAGAAGCGCGGTTCGCGGCGCCACCGTGAAGACCAGCGAACCGTCGGTGCGCAGGCCGAGTTCGGCGAGCGCCCGAGTGATGTCGGCGGCGCTGTAATGGATCAGGGAATCCATCGCCACCACGTGGTCGAAGCGACCGAGCCAGGGATCGAGCATGTCGCCGACACGGAAGTCGATGCGGTCCGGGCCGAGGATCTCGATGCTGCGTTCCCGCGCCAGACCCACCAGGGTCGGCGAGACGTCGATAGCCACCACCTCGGCCCCGCGCCTCGCGGCCTCGACGCTCAGAGCCCCGGTGCCGCAGCCAGCGTCCAACACACGCTTGCCGGTAAGATCGTCGGGTAGCCAGGAGAGCAGGTTCGCCCGCATGGCGTCGCGGCCCGCTCGTACCGTGGCGCGGATCTTCGAGACCGGTGCATCCGAGGTCAGGCGTGCCCAGGCCTCGACGGCGGTGCGGTCGAAATAGGTGGTGAGCTGCGAGCGGCGCTCGACGTAGCTTGCCTCGGCCATAGGTCGACCCTCTTCTTCAATCGAACCCGAGGAATTCGAACAGGTCGCGGTCCTTCATCGGCATCGCCGAGAGCGGCTTGCCGCCGGCCCAGAGATGCGCGGCGAGCCGCATGTACTCGTCGGTGACCGCGATCAGCTCGGGCGTCGGCTCCATCTCGAACAGAGTCGATTTCTTCAGGCGCGAGCGCCGGACCACGTCGAGATCGGGGAAATGGGCGATGCGCTCCAGGCCAACGGCGGCGTTGAAACGGTCGATCTCGTCGGTCTTGGCCGAGCGGTTGGCGATGACGCCGCCAAGGCGCACCGGATAGTTCTTCGACTTCGAATGGATCGCGGCCACGATCCGGTTCATCGCAAAGATCGAGTCGAAGTCGTTTGCGGTGACGATGAGCGCCTGATCGGCATGCTGGAGCGGCGAGGCGAAGCCGCCGCAGACGACATCGCCGAGTACGTCGAAGATGACGACGTCGGTATCCTCTAGAAGGTGATGCTCTTTGAGGAGCTTCACGGTCTGGCCGACCACGTAGCCACCGCAGCCGGTACCGGCGGGCGGGCCGCCGGCCTCGACGCACATGACGCCGTTATAGCCCTCGGCGACGAAATCCTCGATGCGCAGCTCTTCGGAATGGAACTGCACCGCCTCCAGGGCATCGATCACCGTGGGGGCGAGGCGCTTCGTCAGGGTGAAGGTCGAATCGTGCTTCGGATCGCAACCGATCTGGAGGACGCGCTTGCCGAGCTTCGAGAAGGCCACCGACAGGTTCGACGAAGTGGTCGACTTGCCGATACCGCCCTTGCCGTAGACGGCGAAGACCTTCGCCGTGCCGATCTTCACAGCCGGGTCGAGCTCGACCTGGAGGCTTCCTTCCTCGCGTCTCGCGACGACGGGATTTCGGATGGCGATGTTCATGCGGCGACCCCTGCGGTGATGCCTTCGAGACGGTCTTCCAGTTCCTCCTCGGCGCGGTCGAGCGCATCGCGCGTCTCCGCGTCGGGGGTCCAGAAGCCACGTTGATGCGCCTCGATCAGCCGGTGTGCGACCTTGGCCGAGGCGGTCGGGTTGAGTGCGGCCATGCGCTCGCGCATAGCCGGATCGAGGACGTAGGTTTCGGTGATGCGCTGGTAGATCCAGGGCGCGACGGCGTTGGACGTGGCCGACCAGCCCATCGTATTGGTGAGATGCGCCTCGATCTGGCGGACGCCCTCGTAGCCATGGCCGAGCATGCCCTCGGTCCATTTCGGATTCAGCATCCTGGTGCGGGTCTCAAGGGAAACCTGCTCCTCCAGAGACCGGACTTTGCCCTCGCCCCGAGTCTGGTCGCTGATGAAGATCGGGACCGCCTCGCCCCTGGCGCGGGCCACCGCCCGGCCCATCCCGCCGAGACCGTCGAAGTAATGGTCGACGGAGGTGACGCCGACTTCCACCGAATCGAGGTTCTGATAGGCGAGGTCGACCTTGGCGAGTACGCTGCTCATCAGCGCGCGCTGGGCTGTCGGCGCGCCGGTGCGGCCGTAGGCGAAAGACTTGCGGCGCGAGAAGGTCTCGCTGATCTCGTCCTCGTCCTCCCACCGGCCGGATTCGACGAGGTTGTTGACGTTGGCGCCGTAGGTGCCCTCGGCGTTGGAGAAGACACGTAGCGCCGCCGTTTCCATGTCGATGCCGTGCTCTTCCATATGGGCGAGCGCATGCTTGCGGACGAAGTTCCGGTCGGACGGCTCGTCGGCGATCGCGGCGAGGTAGGAGGCTTCCGCCAGCAGCTTGGTCTGGAGCGGCAGCAGGTCACGGAAGATGCCGGAGAGAGTGACGACCACGTCGATGCGCGGGCGGCCGAGTTCTTCGAGGGGGATGAGCGTCGCACCGCAGAGGCGGCCGTAGCCGTCGAAGCGTGGGCCCGCGCCGATCAGGGCCAGGGCCTGGGCGATCGGGCCGCCCTCGCTCTTCAGGTTGTCGGTGCCCCATAGGACCAGAGCGATACTTTCCGGCAGGGGCGCGCCCTCGTCGGCGTAGCGGGCGAGAATGCGGGCGACCTGCCTGGTACCGTCGGCCACGGCGAAGGCCGAGGGCAGGCGGTAGGGGTCGAAGCCGTGGATGTTGCGGCCCGTGGGCAGCACCGCCGGGTTGCGCAGCAGGTCGCCGCCGGCCACGGGGGCGATGAAGCGGCCGTCCAGGGCGCGCAGCAGGGCCGGGACCTCATGGTCCATTGCCAGCAGGGAATCGGTCTCGCGCAAGCTCGCGAAGGCGCTGCGATGCTCGTCGTCGAGGGGGAAGCCTGCGGCTAGAAGCGCGTGGTCGATCGCCGCTCCGGCCACCAGGGCCTCGATGCCGGCGCGGTCGGGCCGAAGTCCGCTGGAGGATTCCGCCAGGGCGAGCAGCAGGTCGATCCGCTCCTCCGTTGGCGTGCCCTGCCCGACCACGTGCATGCCGTGCGGGATCAGTGTGTGTTCGAGTTCGCTGATGGCGAGCCCGAGAGCCAGAACCTTCGCGGAGAGGTCTTCCGACCAGGCCGGCTCGGCGGCAACGAGGTCGAGGCCAGCGGCCTGCGCCTGGATCATCTGGCCGAGGTCGCGGCGCTCGGCCTCCGACTCCGGTTCCAGCCCGCGCCAGCGCTCGATCGAGGCCTTCAGGTCGATGAGCCCGCGATAGAGCCCGGCTTGGGCGAGACTCGGTGTCAGATAGCTCACCATGGTCGCGGCCGAGCGTCGCTTGGCGATCATCCCTTCGGACGGGTTGTTGGCCGCGTAGAGATAGATGTTGGGCAGGGCGCCGATCAGCCTCTCGGGCCAGCACGATTCGGACAGCCCGGTCTGCTTGCCGGGCATGAATTCGAGCGCCCCGTGGGTGCCGAAATGCAGCACGGCATCGGCGCGGAAATCCTCGTGGAGGTAGCGGTAGAAGGCAGAGAAAGCGTGCGTCGGTGCAAAGCCTCGCTCGAACAGCAGCCGCATCGGGTCACCCTCGTAGCCGAAGCCGGGCTGCACGCCGACGAAGACGTTGCCGAACTGCGCGCCGAGTACGAAGATCTGCGAGCCGTTGCTGTTCTGGCGTCCCGGTGCGGGCCCCCATTGCGCCTCGATCTCGGCGAGGTGACGCTCGCGGCGGACATGGTCGTCGGCCTGGATGCGGTGATGGACGTTGGCGTTAGTGCCGAAACGGGCGGCATTGCCGGCGAGCACCGCATTGCGCAGGTCGTCCACGGTCTCGGGCACGGCGACGTCGTAGCCATCGGCCTTCAGGCCCTTCAGCGTGTTGTGGAGAGACTGATAGACCGAGAGGAACGCGGCGGTGCCGATGCTGCCGGCATTCGGGGGAAAGCCGAACAAGACTACTGCGAGCTTGCGTTCGGCCTTCGCCTTCCTGCGCAGGGAGACGAGGCGCTCGACGCGGGAGGCCAGCATATCGGCCCGCTCGGGATGGACGCTCATGTCGCGCGCATTCGCGCCGAGAGATTGGCTCGACCGTCCGCCGAACACCATGGGCGCGGTGGCGCCGTCGAGTTCGGGGATCGCCACCATCATCGTGGCCTCGACCGGCGAGAGGCCGCGATCAGAGGCTTCCCATTGCTCCACGCTCTGGAATTCGAGGGCGTGGGCGGCGAGGTAGGGCACGTCGAGGCCGCGCAGGGTTTCCTCGGCGGCGGAGGCATCGTTGTAGGCTGGCCCACCCACCAGGGAGAACCCGGTCAGCGAGACGAGGGCGTCGATGCACGGGCGCCCGTCGCGGTGGAAAAAGGCCTCCACCGCCGGCCGGTTGTCGAGGCCGCTAGCGAAGGCTGGCACCACGGCAAGGCCGCGCGCCTCCAGGGCCGCGATGACGCCATCGTAATGCGCGGTGTTCCCGGCGAGGACGTAGGACCGCATCACGAGCAGGCCGACGCGGCCCTTGATGGTGGCCGATGGACACGGCAGGCGCGAGAGATCCTCGCCGATCCTGCCCTTCATTCGGGGATGGTAAAGACCGGTTTCCGGGTAGCTCAGGGGTGGCGGCGCGGCGGCGATCAGGCGCCAGCCCTCGCGCGGGCCAGCGGCGTAGCGGCCGACGAGAAAGCGGACCAGACTGGCGATGTTCTCGTCCGAACCTGAAAGCCAGTATTGCAGGGTGAGGAAGTAGGCCCGCACATCCTGAGCCGAGCCGGGGATGAAGCGGAGGATCTTGGGGAGCCGGCGGATCATTGCCATCTGACGGGCGCCGTTACCCTGTGCGCCCTGCTTGCCGCGCAGCTTCTTCAGGAAATCCAAGGCGCCGCGCTTGGTGCCATCCATGTCGAAGCGGTTGAGGCGCGTGGTCCTCACGACTTCGGCGGCCGAGAGGCAGCCGATCATGGCGTCGCAATGGGGCCGGCGCGCCAGCAGGGACGGCAGGATGGCGCGGACGTGCTCGTCCATGAACAGCATCGTCGAGAGCACGATGTCGGCGCTCGCGATGTCTGCCTTGCAGGCGGCGAGCGCGGAGGGAGAGGTGTCCCATTCGGCAGCAGCATGGAAGCCGAGGATGAGCCCCGGCATCTCGTCGTGGAGCCGCCGTCGGGCACGCTCGAGGGCGCTCGCCATGTGATTGTCCATCGTCACGACGACGATGCGGAGGGTCGGACGCTCAGCGCCCGAAATGCGCTTTGGCATCGTACAGCGTCTCGACAGTGATGAGGGAGAGCGCGCGCTCGCGGGCGAACCGTTCAGTGTTGGCGCGGGCCTTCCCGCGCACGAAGAAAGGTATCTTTTTCAGTTCCTTCTCGGCGGAGGCATCCCAGATCGAGATCCCCTCCCCTTTGTCGTCAGGTATGGGAACGATGCGGACAGCCGCCTCGGCGGGGTGCCCAGCCACTTGCGGCTTCTCTTTATCGTCGAGGAGAGATCGCTCGACCTGGGTCGCCGGAGAGCCGGCGCCATGCCGCGTCAGGTGGGATGGCGCGGCGTCGGCGTGAAATTCGTGATCCTCACGGAACATGCCGATGAGATGCTCCTCGAGCCCCATCATCAGCGGGTGCACCCAGGTGTCGAACAGGACGTTGGCCCCCTCGAACCCCATCTGCGGCGAGTGCCGGGCGGGGAAATCCTGGACGTGGATGGGGGCCGAGATCACCGCGCAGGGAATGCCCAGTCGCTTGGCGATGTGGCGCTCCATCTGGGTTCCGAGCACCAGTTCGGCGGTGGCCGCCTGGATCGCCGCCTCCACGTCGAGATAATCGTCGGTGACGAGGGCCTCGATGCCGTGGAGCGCTGCTTCGGCCCGGATCTCGCGGGCGAATTCTCGGGTATAGGTGCCCAGACCGACGACCTTGAACCCGAGTTCGGTGGCGGCGACCCGGGCGGCGGCGAGTGCGTGGGTGGCATCGCCGAAGATGAAGACGCGTTTCCCGGTCAGATAGGTCGAATCGACCGAGCGCGAGTACCAGGGCAGCCGCGATGGCGCGCCGGCGAGCACCGGGGCGGGATCGATGCCGGCGACGGCCGCCACCTCCTCCACGAACCGGACCGTCGCGGCGACGCCGATCGGCACGGTCTCGACCATAGGCTGGCCGAATGTCTTCTGAAGGTACTGCGCGGCCGCCCGGGCGATCTCGGGATAGAGCACCACATTGAAATCGGCCTCGCCGAGGCGTCCGAGATCGGACGGGCTGGCGCCGAGTGGTGCCACCACGTTCACGTCGATGCCGAGCCGCTCGATCAGACTCCTGATCTCCACGAGATCGTCGCGATGGCGGAACCCGAGGGCGGTCGGACCGAGAATATTGCAGAGCGGCCGTCGTCCATCCCTGCCTGCGGGCTCGGCCCCCGTCACGGACAGAGCCCGCACCAGCCGATAGAAAGTCTCCGATGCGCCCCAATTCTCTTTCTTCTGGTAGGCTGGGAGTTCGAGGGGGATGACCGGGATCGGCAGGGCGAGGGCCTTTGCGAGGCCGCCGGGATCATCCTGGATCAGCTCGGCGGTGCAGGATGCGCCGACGATCATCGCCTCGGGCTGGAACCTCTCATAGGCCTGAGCGACCGCATTCTTGAAGATCTCGGCAGTGTCCGAGCCGAGGTCGCGCGCCTGAAAGGTGGTGTAGGTCACGGGCGGGCGGGCATCGCGGCGCTCGATCATCGTGAACAGTAGATCGGCATAGGTATCGCCCTGGGGGGCGTGCAGCACGTAGTGCAGGCCGCTCATGGCGGTGGCGACGCGCAGGGCGCCGATATGAGGTGGTCCCTCGTAGGTCCAGATGGTGAGCTGCATCGGCCTTCAGACCTCCAGCCGTGTGCGACGAACGAGAGGCCTGGCGAACAGTTCGGCGAGGTCGCCGGCTTGGTCGTAGCCCTGGATCGGGGTGAACAGCAGCTCGATCGACCACTTGGTCGCCAGCCCCTCCGCCTCCAGAGGATTGGCGAGACCGAGGCCGCAGACCGTGAGGTCTGGGCTCGCCGCTCGGCACCGGTCCATCTGCTCGTCGAGGCTCTGGCCCTCGACGATGCGGGTCCCCGGGGGGAGCCATGCGAGTTCGTCGGCAAGGTGGCTGCGATGCAGGTAGGGCGTGCCGACCTCCACTAGGTCCATTCCCATCTCGCGCGACAGGAAACGTGCCAACGGAATCTCAAGCTGCGAATCGGGGAAGAAGAACACCCGGCGGCCGCCCAGCATCGCGCGATAGGGCGATAAGGCCTGTTCGGCGCGCCGCAATCCGGGCGCGGTGGCGGCCTCGAAGCGCGGGGCCTCGACGCCGAACGCGTCCGCCGCGGCCTTCAGCCATGCGGTGGTGCCTTCCGCTCCCAGCGGGAACGGCGCGGCGATGCGCCGGGCACCCCGCTCCTCCAGGGCTCGTGCGGTATCTGCGAGGAACGGCTGCGCCAGGAGCATCCGGGTGTTCGAGCCCACGGAGGGCATCTCGCCCGCCTTCCGAGCCGGGAGGAACCGCACTCGGTCGATCCCCATTTCGGCAAAGATTCGAGCGAACTGGTCCTCGACCACGTCGGCGAGGGCGCCGACCACGAGCAGTTCGGGCTCTGCATCTGCCGCAGCTTTCGGCATGGTCGGCACGAGGGAAGCAAGGCAGGCATCTTCACCCTGGGTGAAGGTGGTCTCGATGCCGCTACCAGAATAGCTCAGTACGCGGACGTCCGGTGACAGCTCCCGCGACAGGCGCTGCGCCGCGCGGGACAGGTCGAGTTTGATGACCTCCGAAGGGCACGAGCCGACCAGGAACAGGAGCCTGATTTCCGGTCGTCGCTCGATCAGGCGTCCGACAACGCGGTCGAGTTCGTCGTTCATGTCGGCGATGCCGGCGAGATCGCGCTCATCGATGATCGCGGTGGCAAAGCGCGGCTCGGCGAAGATCATGACCCCAGCCGCTGACTGGATGAGATGCGCGCAGGTGCGCGAGCCGACCACGAGGAAGAAGGCGTCCTGGATCTTGCGATGAAGCCAGACGATGCCGGTCAGTCCGCAGAAGACCGCCCGTTGACCGCGCTCCTGGCGGATTTCGACTCCGCAATTCGCATCGAAGGGGCCGAGCGGGGCGTGGGCATTCATCGCGCGCCCTCCGGTGAGAGGACATGGTGAGGTTGAGCCTGGAGTCGCGCGGCGCGCAGCTTCAACAAAAACTGCGCGGCGTTGACAGCGTAGGAAGCGTAGGCTGCCAGCGCCAGTAGCATCAGGCCAGTCGTGTCGAGTATGCCGATGGCAAGCGCCAGTAGATAGGCGCTGTGTAAGGCCAGAACGAGCATGCTGACCATGTCTTCCCAGTAAAAGGCCGGGGCGAACAGGTAGCGCCCGAAAACGTCCTTCTCCCAGATCGAGCCGGTGACCATAATCGCATAGAGGACAAGGGTCTTGGCAACGATAGAGATGTTGGCGGCGAGTGCCCCCTCCCCCGTCGCGAGTGTACGCAGGACGAGGCCGAGGCTGATCAGAAAAACCATGAACTGTAAGGGAGCGAGGATGCCCTGGACCAAGGTCCAACGTGAGGCGTCGCGCCTGGCCCTCTCGGCCGGCGAGTAGAGAGGTCGTCTTGGCTGGCCCCCTCTTCCTGGCATCGGCTCCACCCTATCCCGGCTTGGCCCCGCACGGTCGGCGGCGGGTTTCATGAAGGTTAGGAACCAGCCCAAGGAGTGTCAAGCTAGCTTTACGTCATTTTAAATTTACGGTCTTGATGCATAATAATGTGAGGCAGAGGATTGCCAAATCGCATACGAAGCGTATCGTTATCATCAAGGCCCGCTTGGTATACCACAAGCAGCGTCCGACGCTTTTGAAGTCGAAGACGTCAGGTTCGACAGTCAAGATCGAGCTGGATCAAGAAGCCGCCATAAATCATTGGAGGACCCAATGGATGATGTCTGGCAGTTTCGTACGGTTTCGATCCTGGAGCCGGTGTCGAGGGACGGGCGTGTTGCGCGCGAACGTGCAATATACCATGAGATCCCGCGCCAGCCTCGGGTTGCCGCTTGGGACCTCGATCTCGCCGGTGTGATCGAGGCCGAGATCATCCCACGGCTGATGCTCGCCCATCGCGCGGATAGTCGTGCTGAGCGCCCCGGTATCTTGCCAAATGCCGATCAGATTGCAGAATTCGCGACCCTGGTGCTTTCGCCGGATTGCGAGGATGTCGAGAGCCGGATCGCGATCCTCGTGGATGACGGGCTCGCTCTCGACAGCCTGCTCCTTGACCTGCTCGCTCCGACGGCCCGCCATCTCGGCCATCTTTGGGAAGAGGATCTCTGCGATTTCGCGGAACTCACCATCGCCATGGGCCGTCTCCAGCGCATCATGCACGACCTCACTGCCCGGTTTCGCTCAGAGCCCGCGCCTGATCCGCATGGACGCAGCATTTTCCTGATGTCCTGCCCGGGCGAGACACACAGCTTTGGCCTGTCTCTCGTCGAGCGTTTCTTCCGCGATGCGGGATGGGACGTGACGAGCGCAGCGCATGAGCCGCATTCCGATGTGATCCGCACCGCAAGCACGGGTTGGTTCGACGTGATCGGAGTGTCTCTCGGATGCGAAACTCTCTTGCCGGCTCTCACTCGGACAGTGACTGAGCTCCGGCGCGCCTCGCGCAATCCGTCAGTCCGTGTCATGGTCGGCGGGCCGATCTTCCTGGAAAATCCCGATCATTCGGCACTCGTCGGCGCGGATGCGACGGCGAGCGATGCACGCCTTGCCTTAACCATCGCCGAGAGCTTGCTTGATCCGCGGGCCAGACCCTGCTGAAAGACCGGCTTGACGTCGTCACATCGTGGTGATCCTTGACCAGTCTGGCACTTCCCGCAGCGGCGGAAACCTTCGCAGCGCTCCGCAAAGCTCTCGGTCCACTCGATGCAGAGTCGG
Source organism: Methylobacterium marchantiae (assembly GCF_042679825.1). Taxonomy (NCBI): domain Bacteria; kingdom Pseudomonadati; phylum Pseudomonadota; class Alphaproteobacteria; order Hyphomicrobiales; family Methylobacteriaceae; genus Methylobacterium; species Methylobacterium marchantiae. Next base: position 18,506 of record NZ_JBHTND010000041.1, read on the forward strand.
CCGGTCTTCTCGTCGCGGCCGCTACGGACCTCGCGCTGGTGGTCGACGCTGAGGGAGTCATCCGCGACGCGGCCTTCGGCAATGCCGATTTTGCCGATGAAGGCTGTGAGACCTGGCTGGGCCAACTCTGGGTGGATACCGTCACCGTCGAGAGCAGACCCAAGATAGCCGCACTCCTGCGTGATGCGGCACCCGGTGCGGTAACGCGCTGGCGGCAGGTGAACCATCCCTCCGCAACCGGCATCGACCTACCCGTGCGATATTCCGCCCTGCGGCTCGAGACCGGCGGCCCAGTCATCGTCATCGGCCGCAATCTGCGTGCGATGGCGGCGCTTCAGCGCAAGCTCGCGGAGACTCAGCAGGCGCTGGAGCGTGACTATCTACGTCTGCGTGGCGCCGAGACCCGCTACCGGCTGTTGTTCCAACTCGCGGGCGAGCCTGTGCTCGTGGTGGATGCTGCGACACGTCGAGTCACCGAGGTGAACCCAGCCGCTGCGCGTCTCCTTGGCCGGGCGGAGAAGCGCATCATCGGCCAGGATGTTGTCGACCTGTTCGAAGCCGGCAGCACGCGCGAACTCGAATCACTTTTCGCTGGCTTGCGGATCACCGGACAAGCCGGCGACCTCGTCGCGCGTCTCGGCAACGGTCGCGGCGAGACACGTGTCGCCGCCTCACTGTTCAGGCAGGAGAATGCCACCAGTGCTCTCTTACGCCTCTCTTCCGGACCTGTGGATCCTGCAGGACCGAATCGTACCGGTACCTCTGCCCTCGACGTGATCCAGAGTCTTCCGGAAGGCTTCGTCGTCACGGATCCGTCCCGTCGCATCCTCGCCGCCAACGCCGCTTTTCTGGACTTGGTGCAACTCGCTACCGAAGAGCAGGTGCGTGGCGAGCCCCTCGACCGTTGGCTCGGCCGCGAGGAGACTGAGGCAGCCGCACTTTTCTCCACCCTCGGTCAGCACGGTTCCGTGCGCCATTTTGCGACGAGCCTTCGCGGCGAGTACGGTTCGGTAGAGGATGTCGAGGTCGCCGCGGTCGCGGTGTCCGGCAACGGGCAACCCTGCCTCGGCTTCACCATCCGCTCGACCCCGCGCCGAGCCGCGGCTGCACCGGGCGGGCGGGAATTGCCGCGTTCCGTCGAACAGATGACCGAGCTCGTCGGCCGCGTCTCAATGAAGAATCTGGTGCGGGAATCGACGGATCTGATCGAACGCCTCTGTATCGAGGCTGCGCTGCGGATAACCCGGGACAATCGCGCGTCCGCCGCAGAGATGCTCGGCCTCAGTCGGCAGGGCCTATATGCCAAGCTTCGCCGCTACGGCATCGGCGATCTTGACGGGGCTGAAGCCTCCGACGAGGATTGATTTGTCGGCCTAGCCTGCGACTAAGGTCGTCAAAATTTTGTGACGTTTATTGTGTCAAGCAAGATTGACACGCGATGGGGCCGCCCTCTAGCTTCGGTGCCATGGCAACGTCGGCGTCCACCCCCCCCGCCGCTTCCGTCGGCATCCCCAGCCCCAGCACCCTGGTCGAGCTTCTCAAGCCGATCACTTGGTTTGCGCCGATGTGGGCCTTTGCCTGCGGCGTGGTCTCCTCCGGTATGGCTGCCGAAGGGCGCTGGCCGCTCATCGTTGCCGGCATCGTACTCGCCGGCCCCCTGGTTTGCGCCACCTCGCAAGCGGTCAACGACTGGTACGACCGGCACGTCGACGCGATCAACGAGCCGCATCGGCCGATCCCGTCCGGACGGATGCCCGGCCGTTGGGGGTTCTACGTCGCTCTCGCCTGGACTGTTCTTTCTCTCGCCGTTGCCGCCGCGCTCGGGCCGTGGATTCTCGGAGCTGCGCTGTTCGGACTGATCCTCGCCTGGATCTACAGCGCGCCGCCGCTGAGATTGAAGCGGAATGGATGGTGGGGCAACGCGGCGGTGGGACTCTGCTACGAAGGCCTGCCCTGGTTCACCGGCGCCGCTGTAATGGCCGGTGCGCTGCCCGACCACCGGATCCTCATCGTCGCCTTTCTCTATTCCATCGGTGCTCATGGCATCATGACCCTCAACGACTTCAAGTCGGTGGAGGGAGATGAGCGCATGGGCTTGCGCTCCCTGCCGGTCCAACTCGGGACCGACAGGGCCGCACGCCTCGCCTGCCTCGTGATGACCCTGCCCCAGTTGATAGTCATACTTTTCTTGTCCTTCTGGGACTGCGTCGGACACGCAGCCGGCATCGCGGCCCTGCTCGTCGCACAGCTTCTCCTGATGTCCCGCCTGCTGAAGAGCCCTCGCGAACGGGCCGCCTGGTACAATGGCACCGGCACCACGCTCTATGTGCTCGGCATGCTGGTCGCGGCATTCGCCCTGCGCGCTCTCGTTCAGGGAGCCGCATGATGGCATCGACCTTAAGCTGGCTCGCCATCGTCCGTCTCGGTCTCGTCCAGACCGCTCTCGGCTCGGTCGTCGTCCTCATGACCTCGACGCTGAACCGGGTGATGGTCGTGGAACTGGCGTTGCCGGCGATGATTCCTGGCGCTCTCGTCACGCTCCACTACGCCGTCCAGGTCCTTCGACCGCGCTGGGGCTACGGTTCTGACATCGGCGGACGGCGCACGCCCTGGATCATCGGCGGCATGGCGGCGCTCTGCCTCGGCGGTTTCGGCGCAGCGGCCGCCACCGCGCTCATGGAGACCCATCTCTCCGCCGGCATCGCTCTCGCGATCCTGTCCTTCCTCACCGTCGGCATAGGGGCTGGTGCCGCGGGCACCTCCCTTCTCGTGCTGCTGGCTGGCGGTGTCGAAGCGCGCCGCCGGGGCGCTGCGGCCACCATCGTCTGGGTGATGATGATAGCGGGCTTTGCGATCACCGCGCCGATCGCCGGACACTTCCTCGATCCTTTCTCCGGCGCCCGACTGGTGGCCGTGTCCGGGACGGTCTCGCTCCTGGCTTTCACGCTGGCCGCGCTCGCGGTTCGCGGCGTCGAGCCGACGCGATCTCCATCCGGCCCCTCGGAGACTTCCGAGAAGCGGCCGTTCCGTGAAGTGCTGGCCCGGGTCTGGGACGAGCCGGCCTCACGCCGTTTCACCATCTTCATCTTCGTGGCGATGCTGGCCTACAGCGCGCAGGAACTCATCCTCGAGCCCTTCGCCGGCCTCGTCTTCGCGATGACGCCGGGCGTCACCACCAAGCTCTCGGGCCTCCAGCATGGCGGCGTGCTCGCCGGCATGATTACGGTGGCCGGCCTCACCATGGGGATAGGCGGCCCATATCTCGGCTCGCTCAAGCTGTGGACCGCCATCGGCTGTGCCGGCTCGGCTCTGGCGCTGGCGTCGATCGCTGGCGGAGGCCTCATCGGTCCTGACTTTCCTCTGCGCATCGCGGTCTTCGCCCTCGGCCTGTTCAACGGCATGTTCGCAGTGGCCGCCATCGGCTCGATGATGGGACTCGCCGGCGCTGGTGGCGAAGCCGAGCGCGGGACACGGATGGGAGTGTGGGGGGCGGCGCAGGGCGTCGCCTTCGGGGCCGGCGGGTTCCTCGGTACCATGGCGGTGGATCTCGCCCGCCTCGTCAGCCACGAACCTGTCCACGCCTATGCCTCTGTATTTTTGGCCGAGGCCGCGCTGTTCCTGGTGGGCGCCATCCTCGCTCTCAGGATCGAGCACGCAAGCGCCACGCTTTTGCGTCGCGGCGCCCGTCCGCAACAACCCGCGCTTCAACCCCACGTATCGCTGAGGTGAGACCCATGCCGGAGCCGGAGATCTTCGACGTCGTGGTGGTGGGGGGCGGCCCGGCGGGCGCCACCGCAGCCACCGATCTCGCGCGGATGGGGCGCCGCGTGCTGCTCCTCGACAAGCCGGGCCGGATCAAGCCCTGCGGCGGCGCGATTCCGCCACGACTGATCCGCGATTTCGCGATCCCCGACGAACTCCTCGTCGCCCGTGTGCGCTCGGCACGCATGGTCTCGCCGGCCGATAAGCGCGTGGACATGCCCATCGGCGACGGTTTCGTCGGCATGGTCGACCGCGAGCATTTCGACCCTTGGCTGCGTAACCGCGCCGCTCTGGCCGGAGCCGACCACAGAGCCGGCAGCTTCACCCACATAGTCCGCGATGGCGACGGCCAAGCTACCGTGCATTACCGTTCTGGCGCGACCGAGCACCGGGTCCGCACTCGCCTGGTGATCGGCGCGGATGGGGCGAGTTCTGTCGTCGGCCGAGCGGAAATTCCCGGCCATGCCGCCATGAAGCAGGTGTTTGCCTATCACGAGATCGTTCGGCGGCCGGCAGATGGGAGCGGCGACGTCGAGGGCACGCGCTGCGACGTCTACTACCAGGGCAAGCTCTCGCCCGACTTCTACGCCTGGGTCTTTCCCCACGGCGACACGATCAGCATCGGCACCGGCAGCGCCCACAAGGGCTTTTCCCTGCGCAGTGCCATCCGCGCCCTGCGTGCCTCCACCGGCCTCGATGCAGGCGAGACCGTGCGTCGCGAAGGCGCCCCGCTGCCGCTCAAACCCCTGAAGAAGTGGGACAATGGCCGGGACGTGCTGCTCACCGGAGATGCCGCCGGCATCGTCGCCCCGGCCTCCGGAGAGGGCATCTACTACGCCATGCTCGGCGGCAGGCTCGCGGCGAAGGCAGCCGACACATTCCTGGCCACCGGTAAAGCGACGGCTCTCGCCCAGGCGAGGCGGCGCTTCATGCGTCTGCACGGCCGTGTCTTCCTGATCCTCAGGATGATGCAGTGGGTCTGGTACCGCAACGATGCCCTGCGCGAGCGCTTCGTCTCGATCTGTAGAGACAAGGACGTCCAGCAGCTCACCTGGGATTCGTACATGAACAAGGAATTGGTCCGGGCGAAACCAGCTGCGCATGCCCGGATCTTCTTCAAGGATCTTGCCCATCTGTTCCGCTGGGTCTCGCCGTGACGGACGCGATGGAATCGGGGCCGATCCTGGTGGCGGTCGGCGCGGCCCTCGTCACGGCCCTTGCCGGCGGTCTCCTGACCACCACCGGCCCTTGGTATCACTCCCTGCGGCGACCCTCGTGGAAGCCGCCGGACTGGGCCTTCGGTCCAGTCTGGACCACGATCTTCACCCTCACCGCCATCTCCGGTGTCATGGCCTGGCACGCGGATACGAGCCCGTCCGCGCGTAGCGCCCTGCTGAGCGCCTACGCCGTCAACCTCATCCTCAACATCGCCTGGAGCGGCATCTTTTTCCGACTGCGCCGGCCTGACTGGGCCTATGTCGAGGTGATCGCGCTCTGGCTCTCGATCGTGGCGCTGATCGTGGTGACCGCCCGGGTCTCGGGAGCGGCGGCGCTCCTCCTCGCCCCCTACCTGACCTGGGTCAGCATCGCCACTCTTCTCAACCGAGCGATCGTGAAGCTGAACGGACCGTTCGGCCGCAGGCAAGCCTCTCCCATCCTCGGGGGCCGGGCATGATGGCCGACCTGTTCGCCAGCGGTCGCATCATCGATCTGATCCTCGCGCTGGTTGCCCTGGAGACCCTCGGCCTTGTGGCTTGGCATGTCCACACCGGGCGCGGAGCGGCGCTCAGGCCCCTGCTGTGCACCCTCGTGTCCGGGGCTGCGCTCATGCTCGCCGTCCGTACAGCCCTGACGGGTGCCCCGTGGATCGCGACCGCATGCTGCCTCGCCGTCTCGCTGCTGGCTCATCTCGGCGACCTGTTCATTCGCCTCCGAGAGCCAATTCGTCGCAACCCGGACGTGTCCATTCCCGGAACAAGCAGCGAAAGCGTCGCGTTCCCCGGGCATTCTTATAGCCAATATAATTCTACACTCTGATCCCGTGTGCGGAGAACCGGCATCATGCATCGCATTCCCGCCCTGCTCCTCGGTTCGGTCGGTCTGATCCTGGCCGCAAACTATGCGTCGGCTCAGGATGCGGAGCAGATCAAGCGGGGCGAGTACTTGGCGACCGCGGGAGATTGCGTCGCGTGCCACTCGGCGCCTGGCGGGAAACCGTTCGCTGGCAACTACGTGCTCAACACGCCGATCGGGAAGATTCGCACCCCGAACCTTACGCCGGACGACGAGACCGGCTTGGGCAAGTGGACCGCCGACGACTTCTACCGCGCCCTGCACGAAGGCATCGACAACGAGGGCAGCTATCTCTACCCCGCCTTTCCCTTCGCTTGGTACACCAAGGTGACGCGTGAGGATTCGGATGCGATCTTCGCCTACCTGCGCTCGCTGGAGCCGATCAAGGAACCGCGCAAGCCCTCCGAGATCCCTTTTCCCTTCAACATCCGCACGGCCCTGATCACGTGGCGCACCGCGTTCTTCACCGCGGGTGAGTTCAAGCCGGACCCGAATGCCAGCGCCGAGGTCAACCGCGGCGGCTATCTGGTGGAGGGGCTCGGCCATTGCGGCATGTGTCACAACGCCAACAAGATCGTCGGCAACAGCGGCCTTGCCGGCAAGCTCGGCGGTGGTGTGATCGACGGTTGGTACGCCCCCAACATCACCCCCGACGACCATACCGGGATCGGAGCCTGGACCGACGATCAGGTGGTGACCTATCTCAAGACCGGCGCGGCCCCTGGTAACAGGCCCGGCGTGGCCGCCGGCCCCATGCGACAGACGATCGAGGAATCGCTCTCCAAAATGACCGACGCCGATCTCAAGGCGATGGTCGCCTACCTGCGCACGCAGAAGGCCAAGGAGAGCTACAAGATCAAGGACATCCAAGCCTTCAATCAGGCCGATGCGCCGGGCGCGGCGACCTATCTCAGCTACTGCTCATCCTGCCACAAGCCCGACGGCAAGGGGGTGGAAGGCGCGATTCCGGCACTGGCCGGCAACACTTCCGTTCAGGCGGAAGGACCGGAGACGGTGATCCGCGTGATCCTCGGCGGTCTGTCCGCACAGAACGGCTACGCGCCGATGCCTGCGGTCGGCGCCGGCATGACCGACCAGGAGGTGGCCGACGTCACCGACTATGTGCGCAACGCCTGGGGCAACAACGCGCCCGTCATCCGAGAGCGTGGCATCGTCGGAACCGCGCGCGCCGCAACGCAGACCATGCTCGCCGGAACCGCGCCCTGTGCGGACATCGCGCAATCTGAAGTCGCTAAGGCGATTGCCGATGCAGGCAGCGCAGAAAGCCTGAAGGGGCTGACGCAGGAGAATTTCATCCCGGTCGTTGGTGACCTGCTTCCGAAGGTGAAGGCAGGCGCGGCTGGAGCCAAGGACGACGACATCGTCAATGGGCTGACGACGGCGTTCTGCCAAGCCGCCCGCAACGATCCGGCCTACGACAAATCTGGTTGGCACGCGATCATCGGCAGTTTTTCCAGCGTCGTATACAGCCAACTCAAAAATCCGGAGAAGCGGGCCGCCTTGCCGGCTCCCGCCGGCACCAGACCGACGCCCTGATCCGTATGGTGAGGCCTCGTCGCTATCGGTGCACACGAATACCGTAAGTCTGGATGCGATCATTTCGATGGATTGTTGGAAAATCGCTTCGCGCCGAGAACACAAATAACGGGAAGATTGTTTTAAAATAAGCAAAGTCCGATTTATTTCTGATCGAGCTCATGGTTAATGCGCGTGGTATATGGCTGTCGCCTTTCGGTGACAGCCATCGTTACGATGCTGATACGAGGGAATGAGATCCAGAGCTGGTACGTCGATGAAGGAGAGCTTGCTCAATCGTGGCATTTTCCCTGTCGCGGCCCTTCAAAGAGGCACTGGATGATTTACGGTTTCCGCCACGCGACATGCACGTTCGGCCTCACTCTCTGCGTCGGCCTCAGCCTGACGACGATACCTCTGAAGCCGGCCAATGCCGGATCTGCCGCGCAGCCGGGTCAAACGGTCGGCCTTCCTGTGGGTGCGCAGCTTCCCGTCGGACTCTACTTCGTCAACACGTCGAGTTTCGGCGTCCGTGATACCCGGCCCCTCGATTCCGAGTCGAACATCAACCTGCCCACCTTCTTGTGGGCGACACCGTGGGAGATAGTCGGCGCTCGGCTCAACTTGGCCGCGATTCAGCCGGTCGTCGCATCGAGTCCACGCGGCACGCCCTACCAGAGCGGCATCGGCCAGCCCCTGCTCGCCGCTCAGTTCGCATGGAAACTCGGCAACGATTTCGGCGTGAGCTACCTCTTCGGTGGTTACCTGCCGATCGAGACCGGTTTCCTCACGCAGAATGCCTCGCTGAGCCACCGTTTCGCTGCGAGCTACACCGGCGACGGCTTCAACCTGACCGCCAACCTGCTCTACGGAATCTTCGTAGATCCGGTGACCGCCCAAGGCATTGTCTATCCAGATTATCTCAACCTCGATCTCACCGCGACCAAGAAGTTCGGCAAATGGGAGGCCGGCCCCGTGGCCTTCGCCTCCTCGGACTTGCCCACCCGCTTTCCCGGATATCGCCGTCAGGGCCAGATCGCTGTCGGCGGTCTCGTCGGCTACAATTTCGGGCCGGTGAACATCCAGGCCTACGTCACGCAGGATGTGGTCGAGCGCAACTACGGAGGTCGTGAGACGCGTGGCTGGCTGAGGCTGATCGTACCGATCTACAAGGAGAGCACCAATTCGGCCGCTCCCTCGATTCCGTTGAGCGGACGGCAATCGCTGCGGTAGGGCACGCTAATATCAAGTCTCGATGAGTGTGACTCATTGAGACTTACCTGCGCGTCTTCGGTCGTCCGCCGGGCTCACTGAGACTTGGTATAATGGGTGTCAGCGATGACTGGGGCGCGGGGCGCCTCCGTTCGCCCTAGCCAGAGAAACGCATCAACCAGTCAGAAGGCACAAATTAGGAAATTGCCCTCGCGGTCGGGTAATCCGTCATCGTCCTTGCAGCGGTAGACGAGCGCTTGGTGACCGACCGTTCGATGACGACGTCGATCGTGTGGAAGAATATGAGCCTCGTCGGCGGGAAATCCGACCATCGGCGCGATGAACAGAGCTGGCGTCGACATCTTCACTCCCGATAAGTTGCGTATAAAAGCCGTCGCGGTGGACGGCCTCGCCGCTTACGCAAGACACAATCCGGTTGCGCTCCTGGCACCAGCCCGGCTTCTCGCCGAACAGGCGGATCGCTCAGTGGAGGGCGGCCCAATTCATGATGGCTGGCGTGAAGATAGCGCTGTTTCGGCTTGCGCGGCTCCCAAAGTCCCGCATCCAGCTCGTGCCAATGCTCGGCTGGCAGGGACGGTCACCGGATCCGGGCATGGAGTTCGCGTCTTCAGGCCTGCCTCGGCGCGGCCTTGGAATGTGGATCGTCGTCGGCTCAGTCCGTCAGGCGGAAAGCCGGTTCCAGTACGCCCCGGGCTCCGACATCGACGAGGAGCGTGCGTCCGTGCTCCGGGTCGGCCTCGCGCTGCTCGGCATCCATGCCCTCGAAGGCCGTCGTCACCAGCAGGCGGTCGAGATCGCGTCCCGCGAAGGTGGGACAGGTCGGCTGGCGCGCTGGGACAGGTACGGTTCGGACGCGCTCGCCCGCTGGACTATAGGCGTCGAGACAGGCTGCGCCGAAGCGTGCCGTCCAGATCAGACCGTCGATATCCACGACGGCCCCATCGATGCCACCCTCCCCTCCACGATGATCGTAAAGCGTCCGTGGTTCTCCAGCCGGCAGACCCGTGGCGGCATCGACGGAGACGCGCCGCAGCACGCCCTCCGCGGTATCGACGAAATAGCCAATGGTGCCGTCAGGCGAGAAGCAGATGCCGTTGGGGATGGTGATCCCACCGTAGAGACGGGTCACCGTAGCGCCGCAGACATGGTAGATCGCTCCCCTTCCCTCCTCCGCGTCGTATGCCATCGTCCCGACCCAGAGGGTGCCCGAGGGATGGACGCGCCCATCATTCGAGCGGGTTCCCGCGTCGTTTGCCTCGAGTGGGCAATGAAGGCGGAGGCTCCCATCACCGAGATTCCTGACGTAGAGCCCGTCCTCTGCCGAGAGCAGGTGCCGGCCCGGATCGATCGCTGCGACATGGCTCGCCATGAACGGCAGGACATGGCTCCGTGCTGACCCGCCGACCTGCGACAGAGGGCGCGAGAAGAGGCGCCGCTCCAGAATATCCACCCACCAAGCCATATCGTCCAACGGATCGTAGCTCGGTCCCTCGCCGAGATGGCAACGGGTGGGATCGAAAACGGATGTCGGGACGGCAAAGACCAAGCCGGAATCTCCTGCAGATGACCGACGATGACGCATGCTGGCCAGACGGAGTTCCGCCAGGATTCATGGCGGGGGGGAAGAGACCGAGACGATGGAACCATGATTTCTGCCATGCCCCACGGATCGTACTCGGACTTCGAATCTCCCTGTGCGTCCGAAATAGAACGGCGATGTCGCCGAAATATTCAAACTTCTGAGAAGATCTTCGATATACAGTTCGAGGTTGACGGAATTTTATACACTCCGAACGATTCGATTCACGGCGTAGACATCATTCCTCTATTGCACGGCCGTTTGTATAGCCGAAGCGATCACGCTGTGGCTGAGCCGACGGCAGGCTCGCTTCAGAGATATCTCCGTTCCTTTGCGTCGTGCCCGGGCTTCCGTCGGATCCTGCGTCGCCATCCGCCCTGTGCTCTCCGCGCGGGAAGGACCCCGGCCTGGGGACGGTTTTGAGACACGTCGAAGGCTTAACGTAAACCGCCCATTAATCCGACTCGTCGAAACCTAGCCATTGTCGGGCGAGCAGCCATGTTTGCTGGTTTCCGCGAGTGGTTTGTAAGGGTAGCGGTGTATGCGTAGCGTTCAGACGGCGACGGACAACGTGGTTCCCTTCCGGCGTCCGGGCCGGTCCCAGCCCCAGGCTCAAGCTCCCATCGTCTCGCCTTCCCTCGCTGCACGTCGAGTCGATCAGCGGGCGCTCATGGATGCGGTCTATGCCAGCGGTACCCTGCCTGTCGCGGCCGGTGATCGTGAGACCAAGCTCATCGCCGCCCGCCTCCAGGTCTACGGCTTTCTCATCATCGAGGAGGTTCCGGAGGAAGGGGCCTTTCGCCGGCTGCGCCCTTCGGAAGCCATCCGCGCCCAGGTAGAACGCCCTTGGCGCCTGTCGAAAGCCGCCTACGGTTCGGGCCTCTCCGTGACGATCCCAGCCGCCGACGATTTCCTGTTCGATTCGACCACCGGCCTCTCGGCATAAGATCGAAGCGCATACGCGTCGCGCCGCAGACAACTGATACCAAGCCTCGTTGAGCGAGACTCGCGCGTTCCGTCGGTCGTGTGCCTGGGCGTGGTGTAGCTCGGTGAGGACCACCACGATCACCGGCTTGGGCCGGGACGATCAGGCTGCCAGGGTCGGC
>NZ_JBHTND010000042.1:0-25542 GCF_042679825.1 Methylobacterium marchantiae
ACGCTGATCAACACCGCCCAGGCGAGCCCGGCCCGCGCCGCCGCCCTCGACATGCCGGAGGCGGCCGCCGCCAACCGCGGCCTGTTCTACGACAGGACCGGCCGGCCCCGTGGCGCGGCCGAGCTCTACGCGCTGCTCGCCACCAGCCAATCCGCCTCCCGGCCCGCCCCCACCGCCCTGGCGGGAGCCGCCATCGATCCGGCTTCCTCGCCCGACACCGTCTCCGCCTATGCCGCCATCGACGGCGGCGGCCTGCGGGCCCTGTTCCAGACCGACAAGCGCCAGGGTGCGATGTCGGAGGGGGTCGCCCGCCTGTGGCAAGGCAGGGGCACCCCATCCACCCCGGCCGCGTCCTCGCTCCCGCACGAGCCCGTGCGGAGCGCGCCGACCTATTTCCCGCGCTCGGACGGGACGGGAGAGTCGGTGGCGGCCACCGCCTCCCCGGCGGAGCCGGCCCGGGTCTCGTCGGTCTCGGCCCAGTCCGTCTCGATCCCGGCGAGCGCCGCCCTCGTCAACGCGCCGCTGCCTCCGCGCCGGCCCGTGGAGCTCGCCGCCGCCGCCGTGCGGCCGGCCCACATCCTCGGCGCCAAGCTTCTCGAGTCCAAACCCCTCGATCTCTCACTCTTCACGACCCGGAGCGGTCAATGATCATCCGCCAATTCCTGTCCTGGACCCGCGACGCCTCCATCGACCGCCGTGCGGAGGCCGCCGGGGCGCTGACGCGGGCCTATCTCTATGACGGGCTCGACGCCGAGGCCGCGCGCGACGCCCGCTCGGCGATCCTGGCGCTCCTCGACGACCCGGCTCCCTCCGTGCGCCGGGCCCTCGCAGAGGCCTGTGCCGGCTGCGCCACGGCGCCGAGGCCCCTGGTCGTGGCCCTGGCCGGCGACCAGCCCGACATCGCCGCCCTGGTGCTGCGGCGCTCGTCCGTCCTCACCGATGCCGACCTCGTCGACGGCATCGCCATCGGCTGCGAGATCACCCGCACCGCCATTGCCGGCCGGCTCGGCCTCTCGCACGCGGTGGCCGGCGCCATGGCCGAGATCGGCGGCGCCGCCTCGCTGACCGCCCTGGTGCGCAACCGCGGCGCCGGCATCACCACCGGCAGCCTGATGCGCATGGTGGAGCGCCACGGCGACGATACCGGCCTGCGCGATGCCATGCTGGCACGGGCCGACCTTCCCCTCGAAGTGCGCCAGGTCATCACCGCCCGCGTGGCGGCATCGCTCTCGGCCTTCGCCATCGCGTCGGGCTGGCTCACCCCGGCCCGCGGCGAGCGGGCGAGCCGCGAGGCCCTGGAGCGCAGCACCCTGGAGGTGAGCGCCGGCGCCGACGCGACGGATCTCGTCCGCCTCGTCGCCCATCTCCGGGTGCAGGGCCAGCTCAATGCCGGCCTGATCCTGCGGGCGATCCTGTCGGGCCGCATGGCCTTCGCGGAAGTGGCCCTGGCCGATCTCACCGGGCTCAAGGTCGACCGCGTCGCCGGGCTGATGCACGATGCCTCCGCCTCCGGTTTCGCTGCCCTCCACCGCCGCGCCGGGCTGCCGCCCGTGCTGCTGCCCGCCTTCACCGCCGCCCTCTCGGCCTGGCGCGAGGCCGGACGCGGCGCCGAGCCCGGCGACGCGACCCTGTCGCGCCGGATGATCGAGCGCGCCCTCACCGCCTGCGAGGGCATGCCGCTCGCCGAGGCGCAGAGCGTCATGGCCCTCCTCTCCCGCTACGAGGCGGAGGCCGCCCGCGAGGAGGCCCGGATCGCCGCCAAGGCGATGGAGGAGAAGGCCCGCCAGGAGACCCGGACCAGGATGCAGGTCCTCGATGCCGAATGGCGCGTGGCGCAGATGCTCGTCTCCCACCAGCCGGCCCGGCCCGCCGCCTTCGAGATCCAGTCGGTCGAGCTTCTCGCCGTCGAGATTCCTGCGATCGAGATTCCTGTGCTCGCCGTCGAGCGGGTCGAGGCGGTGGAGGCCGTGCTCGATTCCCTCTCCGACGGGCTCATGGCGAGCTTCCGCGCGGCGAGGGCAGGGGTCCGTCCGCTCACCGAAGCGCCGATGGATCTGACCGCCGCCGATCTGGTGACGATCGAGGTGCAGCCCATCGCCGTCTCCCAGCCCGAATTCGCCGTCGGCCGCGTGCCGGACTTCTCGGACATCGCCGTCGGGAAGCCTGCCGCAGACGCGGCCGATGCGGTGCTGGACACGATCCCCGATGCCCTCATCGCCAGCTACCGCGCGGACCGCGCGAGGATGCGTCTGGCGGCCTAAACAAGGCAGGCCGACGCCTCGGAGGCCGGCGCGAGCGGCGGTCCCGAAGACACCGTCCGGGACCGACCGAGCCGGTTCGCCCCCTCGCCCTCATGCGGCTATGAGGGCGCCATGCATGCACCCGATACCAGGACACGCCTCGCCAGCCTCGCTCCCGTGGCCGCTCTGGTGGGGTCGATCGTCTCCCTCGTCATCGGCACCTCCTTCGCCAAGCAACTGTTCCCGGTGATCGGGGCGGAGGGCACCTCGGCCTACCGCGTCACCGTGGCGGCGCTGCTGCTGCTCGCCGTGTGGCGCCCCTGGCGCCGGACGCTCGGCCGGCGGGATGCCGGCGTGGTGGTGCTCTACGGGCTCGTGCTCGGCTGCATGAACCTGCTGTTCTACCTCTCCCTGCGGACCGTCCCGCTGGGCCTCGCCATCGCCATCGAGTTCGTCGGACCGCTCACCGTGGCGGTGGCCGCGTCGCGGCGGCCCATCGACCTCGTCTGGGTGGCCCTCGCCATCCTGGGCCTCGCCCTGCTGCTGCCGCTGCAGCAGGCGAGCGCCGGGCTCGATCCCGTGGGCGTCGCCTGTGCGCTCGGCGCCGCCCTGTGCTGGGCGCTCTACATCCTCGTCGGCCAGAGGGCGGGGCACCTGCCCGGCGGCCAAGCGGTGGCCCTCGGCATGAGCGTCGCCGCCCTGGTGATCCTTCCCTTCGGCATTGCGGGCGCCGGCATGGCGCTGCTCTCGCCCTCGATCATCGTGGCGGGGCTCGCCGTGGCGATCCTGTCGAGCGCGATCCCCTATTCCCTGGAGATGGTGGCCCTGCGGGGCCTGCCGCGCCAGACCTTCGGCATCCTGCTGAGCCTGGAGCCGGTCTGCGGCGCGCTCGCCGGCTTCTTGATCCTCGGAGAGCGCCTCACGCCCCTGCAGGGCGCCGCCATCGCCTGCATCATGGCGGCCTCGGTGGGCAGCACGTTCGGGGCGTACCGGGCGCGGCGGGTGGGGTGAGAGGACCGGCAGCCGGTCCGCGTGAAATAGCGAAAGGCTTTTGTTTTCAGAGCATTACACGTGCTTGCTCATTCGGTTTCTTATCTCGCGAACCGCTGACGCGGCACATCTCACGCTGGGTTCCGGGTCGCCTTCCGCTGGCGCTCCAGGCGCCCGGAAAAGGTGCCGGCAGGGACAGGCCGGTTCAGCGAGGCCGGGGATCGCTCCGCGCCCCTTCCCCGGACGGGTGGAGCGAAGCGGAACCCGATCCGGGGCCCAGCGCGGGACGTCGCGCAGCGCCGCATTCCTGCAGGCGCTCGCAGACATGCCGCCGCCGCTTCAGCCGAACTGTTCGCGAAGAATCCGCTCGTCGAGGCTGTGGCCGGGATCGTGGAGGAGGGTGAGGTCGGTCTCGAGGTCGAGCCAGGTCTCCACGGTGCAGACCCGGCGGAACTCGGTATGGTCGGCCACCGCCGCCACCGGGCGGTGCGCCGCGTCGAGGACCTCCACATGGATGCGGGCATGGTCCGGCAGCAGGGCGCCGTGCCAGCGCCGGGGGCGGAAGGCCGAGATCGGGGTCAGCGCCAGGAGCCGCGAGTTCAGGGGCAGGATCGGCCCCCCCACCGAGAGGTTGTAGGCGGTGGAGCCGGCCGGCGTCGCGCAGAGCACGCCGTCGGCGATGAGCTCGGGCAGGCGCACGTGCCCGTCCACCGAGATCTTCAGCTTGGCGGTCTGGTGGGTCTGGCGCAGCATGTAGACTTCGTTGATGGCCCGCGCCGTGTGCCGGCGCCCCTCCACGTCCACCGCCTCCATCATGAGCGGATGGATGGTGCTGCGCTTGGTGCTCTCCAGCCGGTCGAGGAGGTTGTCCTCGCGGTACTCGTTCATCAGGAAGCCGACGGTGCCGCGATTCATGCCGTAGATCGGCGTGCCCGCCAGCATGAAGCGGTGGAGCGCCTGCAGCATCAGCCCGTCGCCGCCGAGCGCCACGATCACGTCGGCATCCTCCGGGGCGACGCTGTCGTAGCGCCGCATCAGCGTGTCCGCGGCACCCCGCGCATCGGCCGTGGGGCTCGCGATGAAGGCGATCCGGTGGAAGCGCCGCGCCATGGATGATCGTCCGCTCGTGTTGACGCCGGGCCTCGCCGCAGGCCTCATTCCGGTCGGAACGCGCCGCAGACCAGGAGACCCATAGCATGGAGCGTCCGCTCCTCGTCTACACCACCTTCGCCGATGCCGAGACGGCGCTCGCCATCGGCGAGGAACTGGTGCGCGCGCGGCTCGCCGCCTGCGTCAACGTGCTGCCCGGCATGCGCTCGGTCTATGCCTGGAAGGGCGCGGTGGAGCGGGGCGAGGAGGTCGTCGCCCTGTTCAAGACGCGGGAGGGGATCGCCGGGGCGCTCGCCGCCGCGCTGAAGGAGCGCCATCCCTACGAGACGCCGATCATCCTGCATCTGGCCACCTGCGGGGCGGATGAGGACACGGCCGCGTGGATCCTCGGCGAGACCGGCGGCTGATCCTCGGCGTCGCCGCGCATGAAAAACGCCGCCGGGGCCGTGCCTTGCAGGTGTGACTTGACTGGCGGGGCGCGGATCGGGCGTCCCCGGTTCAGGCCGCCCGGCGGTAGGTCGCCCGAGCGTTGTCGTTGATGGCGACGAACATGCCGGCCGAGGTCGTGCCCGAGACCGGCGGCGCCGCTTCGGCGCGATCCGTCAGAAGGGCCAGAGCCGGGCCGATGGCGACGGCCGCGAGGCCGAGAACGAACAAAGCGATCATGGAAGGAGCCTCTCGTGCGACTGCAACGAGGCCTGTATCGCACTGCACCATGATATTTGGTATATCACATTCCGAAGAGCGGCCATGCCGCCGGTGCAGATCTTCGGAGAGCGGGTCACCGATGATGGGCGCCGGCCATGCCCGGCATCATCGGAAGCGTATGATGGCCGTCGCCGAAGATGATGACCGACAGGGTCAGGCCCAGGGCCGCCACGTAGAGCACCGCGAAGAGATCGCGGTTGGTGCCGGCCGTGGCGAGGACCAGGGCCGCGAACGGAATGCTCTGCAGGGCGAGGATGGCTGCGATGTTCATCTCGGACACTCCGGCGATCGCCGAGCAGAGTTGGACATGACGGAGCACGGGGCAACACGGGACGGGCGGACAGGATGGCGCGTCGTGGCCGTGTCGACGAGGAATCGACGAGAAATTGTCCCGGAAGCGAGGGGATCGGGCCGGACGAGCGGGAATGAACCTCGAAGGAGCCCGCAATCCGGTGATTCGATCCCCTCGAATCCTGTACCGACTCGCCCCGCGATCGGGCGGGGCGAGCGGTCGATCAGGCGTGGGCGAGGGCGCCCGCGGGCACTGCCGCGCCGTTGGCGAGGTGGTGGCGCTTGAGCATCGGCCGGAGGACGGCCAGGGCCAGGAAGGCGGCCACGAGGTCCATGATCGCCACCGTGTAGAGCACCGTCGCCCAGGTGCCGGTGGCCTGCATGATCAGGTTGCCCACCGGGACGAACAGGGCGGCGAAACCCTTGGCGCAGTAGAGAACGCCGTAGATCTTGCCGATATGCTTGGAGCCGAAGGTGTCGGCGGCCGTGGCGCTGAACAGCGAGTAGACTTCGCCCCAGGCCAGGAACACCACGCCCGACAGGATCACGAAGGCCCAGGGGTTCGAGCCGAAGTAACCCAGGGCGACGATGCCGAGACCTTCCATCGTGAAGGCGATGAACATCGTCTTCTCGCGCCCGATCCGGTCCGACACGTAGCCGAAGAGCGGCCGCGAGATGCCGTTCATGATCCGGTCGAGCATCAGCGCGAAGGGCAGGGCCGCCATGGCGAAGAAGTAGAGGTTGACCCTGAACTCCTTCACCCCGAGATCCTGGGCGATCACGCCGAGCTGCGCCACCGCCATCAGACCGCCGGTCACCGTGCAGGTGAACATCAGCATCATCACCCAGAAGACCGGCGTGCGCAGCGCCTCGCGCAAGGTGTAATCACGCCGTGATTGCAGCACCTTGGTCGAGTAGGTGACCTCGCCCTTCGCCGGACCGCGCAGGCCGATGGACGCCAGCATGATGATGCCGCCCTGGATCAGGCCGAAGAAGAAGAAGGCCTGGGCGTAGCTGCCCTGCGCGATCATGTTGGCGATCGGGATGATGGTCAGTGCCGAGCCCGCGCCGTAGCCGCCCGCCGTGAGACCGACCGCGAGGCCGCGCTTGTCCGGGAACCATTTCAGGGCGTTGTTGATGCAGGTGGCATAGACACAGCCGACACCGATGCCGCCGGCCACGGAGCCGAGATAGAAGCCCGTGAGCGACGTGGCGTAGGAGTTGATGACCCAGGCGAGGCCGGTCATCAGACCGCCGAACATCACCACGCGGCTCGGGCCGTACTTGTCGATGAAATAGCCCTCAATCGGGGTCAGCCAGGTCTGCACCACCACGAAGATCGTGAAGGCGACCTGGATCGCGGCCCGGTCCCAGCCGAAGGTCTTCTGGATCTCCGGGACGAACAGCGTCCACGCGTATTGGATGTTCGCCGCCGCGACCATACAGGCCACGCCGAGAATGAGTTGGAGCCACCGATTGGCTGAAGGTTGCACCGCGGGGGGCGCGGTTACGGACGTGGCCATGAGCTTTCTCCCTGATCATGGGCGTGGATACTTGAGGTCTCAGCGATGAAGGCATCCCGGCGCGTCGTCCCTCTTCGATCGCGGCGAATCATCGACGGGATCTGCGAACGGCCTTCTGGTATGTAGTATTTGGCATATCAGACGGGCTTGCAAGCACCATAGTGCATGTATTGGGGTAATCCTGCAGGAAATCGCGAAACTCCATCGCAATCCGCCACACGAACCAGAACGATTTTTCATCCGACCATTTGAGAAAAATCGTTTTGTCTTGATCGCCGGAATCTACGGCGAGCCGGTGGAAGGGCGAGGGCTCGAAACTTCAAGCTGGTATTCCAAATACATGGGCAGGATACGATCAGATCTCCATTGGAGAGGACACTATCCTGCCGCCAGCTCCGAGTATTCGATCTGCATAATTTATTAAATGAAGATTTTTTGAGCGTTGCTTCAAAAAAACCAACGCTCGGCCGGCTTCGTTCCCGCTCGCGCCGGAGCGGCAGGTGCCGTGGCGGGGATGGCTCAGGATCGCGCCGGATCCGTTGTCGCAAATGCGAAGCGTCCGGCACTTGTGGCCCCGGATCTGTGGCCCGGACCCGACGATCCCGGGATTATGCCCCGTTCAATGGATAGCTCCGCCCCTTCCACACCGCCGCGCCGGCGCGCCTGGGACCAAGCAGAACGTTCCATTGGATCGCCAGCGCCACCGCCACGCCGAGGGGGTGGAGAAGGATGGTGATGGCCGGCTCGTCGGTGATGAGGGTGATCGCCGCACGCGTGGCGAGCGACACGATGAGGGCGGCGAGCGCCACCAGCCCCGCGGTGGATGTGGCGAGGCCGAGGGCGGCCGCGATCACGAGGAGCAGCGGCAGGACATGGCCTGCGAGGAGCAGCAAGGTCCAGACGGGGAGGGCGCGGGGCGTCGCCATGCCCTCGTGGGCGTTCTTCGAGAATCCGGCCCAGGATTCGGCGAAGCTCCGGTACATCCGGCAGGTGGCGAGCCCGTGTCCGGCGACGAGGTCGGTGCGGTGACCGGCATGGCGGAGGATGCGGGGAAGGAACACGCCGTCATGGAGACGCCCGCGGATGGCACCGTGACCGCCGGTCCCGACGTAGACGGAGCGATCGACGAGGACGAGTTGCCCGCATGCCGCGCCGAGCGCCGGGCGGAGCGAGGCGCGCATCATCGGCACCGGCAGGTAGCCGACGAGGAGGAAGTTGATCATCGGTACCGTGAGCCGCTCGCCGAGGCTGCGCATGATCTGGCGCGGCACTGCGCTCACCAGGGCTGCTCCCGAGGAGCGGGCATGGGCGACGAGACCGGCCGCCGCCCCGGGCGAGAGGGTGACGTCGGCGTCGATGAAGAGGAGGTGCTCGCCCTTCGCCCGTTCGGCGAGGGCGGCGCAGGCGTGGTTCTTCCCCGTCCAGCCCTCGGCCAAAGCGGGTACGGAGACGAGGCGGACCCGTGGATCGGCCTCCGCCAGAGCACGGACGATGCCTGCCGTGGCATCGGTGGAATGGTCGTCGCCCACCAGCACCTCCACGGCGATGCCGGTACTCGCCAGCGCCGCTCGGATCGTCGCGGCGATGGTGGCCTCCTCGTCACGGGCGGGAATCAGGATCGAGACCAGTCCCTCCTGCGCGTCCCTGGGCTCGGGAGTCCGCAAGGCGATGAGGTTCGCGCAGGCGAGGATGGCGGGCAGGAGGGCGAAGGCGAGGGCGACGAGCGCCAGGGCGAGGGTCACGGGGCTCGGTCTTCCTCGGAATGGTGGGCGGGGTCGAAACGACGCCCGGCCAGTACGGCCCGCATCCGGCGCCAGCCGTCGTAGATGCCGCCGACGCCCTTTCCGCCGGAGGTCAGCGTCGTGAACCGCTCGGGCTCGCGGGCGACGACGTCGGCACAGAGCCGGTCCAGGGTCTCGGTCAGGTCGGCCTCCATCCGCGCGAGGCGCTCCGGCCGGGGCAGGGCGAGAAGCTCGCCTCCCCGCACCGGTGTGCCGAAGGCGGCGAAGGCTTCCGCGCCGCGCTCCTCCCAGAAGGCGTAGTCCAGGGCCAGCGGCACGAACAGGGCATCGGGGGCGATCTCGGGCAGTCTCGCGACACCGCCGCGCAGGCCCAGCGGCCGGGCGCGGACGTCGACGAAACGCCCCTGCGCCGTGATCCAGAGCACCTGTCCGGGCGCGCCGAGGACGGCACGTGAATGTTTGAGGAACTGCGCCGCGCCGCGACCGGAGTCGAGGTCAACCGGAAATGCGCCGATCCGCGCGAAGATCGCGTATTTCTCGAGCGCCTTCGCGTCGAACGGGGCGTGGCTGGTCCTGTCCGGGAACAGGCGGCCGGCGAGCAGGATGACTACGGCCGCATCCCACCAGGCCGGATGGTTGAGCACGACGACGATGGGACCGGAATGGTCGCCGATTTCCGGCACGCCCCAGCGGGCGAGCCGGAGTGCGTTCAGGTGGCGGCGCAGGAACCGGTCGAAATACCAGACCATGAACCGCCAGATCGGGGGCGAATGGCGCGGCGTGGGGCGAGCCGGCGGGCTCACGCGCTCTGCCGCACCTCGCCGCGGGTGTCCCCGCCCTGCGCGTCGGAATCGTGCGCGTCGGCGGCGATCCAGCCCGACATCATCACCATCGGCATACCGGGGCCGGGATGGGCCGCGCCGCCCGCGAGATAGAGGCCGCGCACCTGCCGCGAGCGGTTGCCGGGCTTGAACGCACCCATGAACTTGCCGTGCGAGGCGAGGCCGTAGATCGCACCGTTGAGCACCTTGTAGCGCTCGTGGATGTCCTGCGGCGTGAGGTGGCGTTCGACGACGATGCGCTCTTCCAGGTCGGGCATGTGGCCGGTGCGCTTGAGCTTGTCGAGGATGACCTGACGGTAGGCCGGAAACATCGTCGACCAGTCGTGGTGCGGCCGCAGATACGGCGTGTGGACGAGGACGTAGAGCGCCTCGCCACCCTCCGGCGCCACCGACGGATCGGTGGAGGAGGGCGCGGCGAGGTAGGCCGTCGGATCGGGGGCCGGCTCACCCTTGCGGTAGATGTAGTCGAACTCCTCCTCGGGATCGCGGGAGAAGACGAAATCGTGGTGGTTGAGGTGGTCGTAGCGCTTGTTAAGACCGAGATAGAGCACCACGCCCGAACAGGCCGGCTCGAAGCTCTTCTTCTCGTAGGCCTTGCCGACCTCGCCGCCGACGAGCTCGCGGTAGGTCCGAACCGAATCCATGTTGGAGATGACGGCATCGAACGGAGTGATGCCGGCGGCCGTCTTCACGCCCTTGACCGTGCCGTTCTCGATGGCGAGCCCCGTGACCTCGTTGCCCGGCCGCAGGGTGGCGCCGAGTTCGCCCGCGAGCTTCGTCAGCGCCTCGGCCACGGCGCGGGTGCCGCCCATCGGATACCAGACGCCTTCGGCCGTCTGCATGTGGGCGATGGCGCAGAGCACGGCCGGCGCGCCGTAGGGGGACGAGCCGACATATTGCACGAAATGGTCGAGCATCTGTGCGAGGCGCGCATCCTTCACTTTCGAGCGGATGGTGCCGGCCACCGAGGAGCCCATGCGCAGCGACAGCACGTCGCGCAGCGTCCCGGGATTCATGTTGGCGCGGATGTTGATCGTGTCGAACAGGTCCTCCACCGGCTTCCAGAAGAAGAACCGGTCGGAGACGCCGTGAAGGTGCTCGGAGATTTCGAGGAACTTCTTGTAGCCTTCGCCGGCCCCGGTATTGGGCGCGAAGCGCTCCATGTCGGCGGCCATGGCAGGCACGTCGGCCATCAGGTCGATCCGGGTGTCGTCGTCGAAGAAGCAGCGCCATTGCGGGTCGAGGCGGCGCAGGTCGAGGTAGTCACGGATGTCGCGTCCGGCCTCTTGGAAGATCCGCTCCAGCACCTTCGGAACCGTCAGGATGGTCGGCCCCATGTCGAAGCGGAACCCGCCCTCGTGCAGGACCGCGGCCTTGCCGCCGAGCCAGTCGTTCTTGTCGTAGAGCGTTACCGTGTGGCCGCGCGCGGCGCTCACGCAGGCGGCCGCCAGCCCGCCCAACCCTGCGCCGACGACGGCGACCGACGAACCGACCCGCATGTTCTCATCACTCCCCGGACGCGGATAACGCCGCGTCCTCTCGAACTAAGCTAGACCGGATCGGCCGATGGTCAACGCGCTAACCGGTCGCGCCGAAGCGATGATGCCTCTTCAATCACGCCCAAACTCGATGGTTTCGAGGAAGGCGTTGAGGGCCGCCTCGACAGAGGCTGCGCGCAGGACGCAGGCCTCGTCTAGCGTTAGGGCGAGCCGGGTCGCCGCGAGGCCCTTTCGATAATCCGGCCAACGGCGGCGGAGTTCGTCCAGGGACTGATGAGTCCCCGCCGGCCTCAGCGTTTCGCATCGTACCAGATGACGGAGCAGAAAGGCTTCGTGGCAGGGCTCCTGCCAAATCAGGTGAAGCCGGTGCTGAGCGCAAAGAGTTGCGGCCTTCGCATCACGTTCGGGCACGAGCCCTCGCTTGTCGCTGTCGAGAAGGATGGCTCCTCCGGCATAGGCACCCGTCCGCATGGTGCGATCACGGATCTGGCGGATGGCCCGCTCGACGAGGCCGAGGGGATCGCCTGCGCCGGGCTGCAGAAGCACGGCGTCGATGTGGATGCGCCGATGCCGCGCCTCGATCAGCCGTCCGAGCAGGACGCCGTAGCTCTGCTCGCTCTCTCCTTCGCATCCGAGGAAGATGCGGCGGCGTTGCGGGATCGCGGGACGGCGCTGCCTCATCCGATCTGCGGCACCGCGCCGAAGGCCCCGCCGAGGTACTTCCGATAGTAATTGTCGCCGCGCCGGAGCGCCTGGATATCGCTGAGGCCGTAGACCTGGGTGCGGCCCTGTCCGTCCTTCTCGCAAAATAGGACCTCCTCCTTGCTGAGGTCTTCGAGCAGTGAGGCGTTGTGGCAGGTCATCCAGAGCTGGGCATTTCGTGGATTTCGTACCGGATCGCGGAACCACCTCAGGATTTCCGGAAGGATCAGGGGATGGATGGCTGAGTCGAGCTCGTCAATGATGGCGATCCCGCCCACCTCAAGAGCACTAAATAGAGAAGGGTAGAGTTTTATAAACTGACGTGTACCGTGACTTTCGTATACCATTGGCATCGAGTAGGCGAGACCCTGATGAGTAAACATGGCAGCCAACGGTCCATTTTGGTTTGACTGGATGTGCATCGAGTCAATTCCGAGATCTATTCTTTCGATTTCTCCATTTAAGGCATCAATGAGTTCCGGCCTCTCGGCGTAATGTCGTGTGACAAGATCGTCTGGTGAATCTATTCTTTCAAAAAGAATATTCTTCGTTACCCTATTTGCAGATTCCCAGATCGATTTTGAATAGGGATGGTCGAGTTGTGCTAGCGTTGCGATCACACTTGCATCGGGACGGAGCACCTTGTGAAGGGCTTGCCTAAATCCTGCGAGCCCGAAAGCCCGAGCGGCTGTGACGGTCCCCTTGGAGTCACGCTCAAACAGCTTGAGTCTACGGCTGGCATGAGACGGACTGTACGATAAAATCTCTTTCAGGACTGACGCAGAACCACTTCCGCCGAGAATCACTTCATAGATATATGTGCATTGAAGTGCATTTGGGTCTTCGGCCTGTGATATATCCTCAAGGCCGCTCAGATGGATCGCCAAACGAGATGGTGCTTCCAGCATGGCTAAGTCGTTGAACCGATCGAAGGGCATCCGTGTGCCACGCGGTGCCGAGAAGCTGTCCCTGACAAACCAGCTCACGAAGGACAGCGCCTTCAGCACATTGGATTTTCCCGAAGCATTGGCCCCGAAGATGGCCACGACCTTCGGAGCCAGTTCCTTCGCGCTGCTGTGGATCGGCGCGAGATGGTTCCCGTCGTTCGACGCATGGCCGCTCGTCCTCAGATCGATGATCTGCGGATCGCGGATCGAGGAGAAGTTCTCGATCTCCAGGCGGTGGAGCATCCGCAAAAGTCCTGCTTCAGGCCTAAATTCCGGCCGCTGAAGGGTAAGATACACCACTTTTATGCCGATTTCGCCTCCTCAGGGCGGTGCCGGCATTACACCACCCGCCGCGACACCAGCCCCACCGCCGCGACGAGTCCCAGCGCCGCCACGGTGATCATCACGCCCCAGGACGGCAGTGCCGCCGACCAGCCTTCGCCGAGCGCATTCTGGTAGGCCTCGATGGCCCAGGCGTTGGGGGTGAGCCAGCCGGCCTGCTGCAGCCAGGGCGGCATCAGGAAGCGCGGGACCATGCTGCCGCCCACCGCAGAGAGCAGGAGCACGCCGAAAGTGGAGGCGAGATGCGCCTGCTGGCGGGTGTTGGCCGCGGCACAGGCGGCGAGCGCCAGCCCCGCCGCCATGGCCGAGACGAGGAGCGAGGTGACGATCCAGGCCGGCCAGTGCGGGCCGATCTCGACCCCGTAGACCAGGGCGGCGGCAGCGAAGATCAATCCGGCCTGGACCATCCCCTGGATCACCAGGAACAGGAACTTGCCCAGCACCACGACGGCCAGCCCCCCGGGCCCGGCCATGAGCCGGTCGGCGAGGCCCGATTGCCGCTCCTCCACCAGGGACATCGCCCCCTGCATGGCGGCGAACAGCAGGAACACGGCGGTGATGGCGCCGGCATAGTAGCTCACCCGCTCGTTGGTGCGACCCGAAGCCGTGCTCCTGCGCTCCACGAGCGAGGCGAAGGAGAACGGCTCCTTGCGGGCGCGCTGCTCGGCGAAGGCCTGGTTGAGGAAGGCGCGCTCGTCCGGCCCGATCTTGCCCGAGCGCTCCACGTCGGCGACGATCCGGGCGAGCACCACGTCGGGCAGCGACTCGTTGAGGACGCGCTGCAACTGGCCGAGCGCGATCGGGGTGGCGAGCGCGCGGGCCGGGTTCTCGATCAGCACCACCGGCTGGGCGGCCTCCGGCGGAGCTCCCGTCGCCGGTGCGTCGAGATCGCCGCGCAGGACCAGGGCGGCGTCGACCTCACCGCGCCGGACTGCGCTCGTCGCCTCGGCGAGATCGGTCGCGTTCAGGCGCTCGATGCGCAGGGACGGGTCGGCCTCCAGGGCATTCATCAGCCGCCCGGTGGTCTCGGTACGGGCGAGGTCGACGAGACCGAGATGGATGCGGATGCGGTCGCCGATGGCGCCCGAGAAGATCGCGGCGAAGATCATGAAGATCACGGTCGGCAGGACGAAGGCCATGACCAGGGCGGCGCGGTCGCGCCGGAGGCTGATCAGCATCACCCGGAAGGCGGCGGCGATCATGTCTCGTTCCCCGTCCGACGGAGTTGGACGGGCCGATCCGGCTCGGCGCGGTCCAGGGCCTCGCGATAGATCGCCTCCAGACCGGGCGTGCGGATGCGGATCTCGGCCACCGGTACGCCCTCCGTCCGGAGGGTGCCGAGGAGGGCGGTCCCGTCGAGACCTGCCCGATGGCTGGCCCGCCAGGTCAGCCCGGTATCGACGGGGACGAACCCCGCCCGGCGCAAGGCCGCCTCGGCGGCAGGATCGGCGGGGCTCGCGAGTGCCACCTCGTGTTCGGGAACCTCCGCGCGGATGCGTTCCAGCAGGATCGCGAGCCGGCCTTCGTGGACGAGCCGGCCGTCCGCCAGGATGGCGACCCGATCGGCGAGGCGTTCGGCCTCGGCGAAATCGTGGGTGGCGATGAGAATGGCGGCGCCTTGCGCCCGAAGGCGCGCGAGCACTGCATGGATCGCCGCGCGGGCGTGCAGGTCCACGCCTTGGGTCGGCTCGTCGAGGAGGACGAGGCGCGGCCGCGCCATCAGGCTCGCGGCGATGTTGGCCCGGCGCTGGTAGCCGCCCGACAGATGTCCCACGGGGCGGCGCGCCACCTCACCGAGATCGGCGAGTTCCAGGGCGGTGGCGACGGCCGCCTTGCGTTCGCTGCGGCCGATCCCGGACAGCTGGGCGAAGACCGACAGGTTCTCGGCCACGGTGAGGCGCGGATAGAGGGCGATCTCCTGCGGCACCCAGCCGATGGCGCGCCGGGCCTCCCGCTCGCGGAACGGGTCGGCACCGGCGATCCGCACGGTGCCGCTCCCTGGTGGCAGCCGTCCGGCCACGAGGCGCATCAGCGAGCTCTTGCCGGCGCCGTTGGGCCCGAGCAGCGCCAGGGTCTCGCCCGCCTCGATCCGGCAATCGACGCCGCGCAGGACGCAATGGCCGCGATAGGCGAGGACGGCGCCCCGGATCGCGACCAGGGGCTCCTGTTCCGGACTCATGACTGGCCGGTTCAGCGGGGCGGCAGGGCGCGGACGAGGCGCACCCGCAGGGCGATCCCGGGCTCGCGCAGGGTGAACCGCGCGCGCGCGAAATCCGGCCGGGTGCGCGTCGTCTCGCCGGAGAAGCCATAGGGTTCGAGGGGCAGGCCGAGACCGGTGCGGTCGAGGCGGCGGTTGCCGTTGAGGTCCTGGTAGGCGGCGACCGCGTAGATGCCGGGTGCGATCCCGGTGAGGACCACCCGCTGGCTCCGGCCGTCCGCCGCGACATCCTGGCCGCTGCGGCACTCGGCCTCCGACAGGCCGTCCTGGCACAGGGCGACGTAGACCGTGCCGGCTCCCGGCTCGATCCCCTCCACCACGACCTCGACGGTGGCGGCGCAGGCAGGGCTGCAGGCGATGCCGAGGATCAGCGCGAGGCCTTTCGCGATGGGGTGAGTCACGAGGTCTCGCCCGAGGTGGCGAGCGGCTGGGTGGTGGGGATGCCGGCAGCCTCCGCGCCCACGCGCCCGGCGGAGAGTTCCTCGATGAGAAGGCGGGCGGTGATGCGCGCCCCCTCGTAGATCACCGGAAGGCCGGAACCCGGATGGGTACCGCCGCCGACGAGGTAGAGCCCCGGACCGAAGCGGTTGTGCGGGCGGAAATACAGCATCTGCATCAGGTCATGGGCGAGGTTGAAGGTGGCACCCTCGTGCACGAAGAAATCGTCCCGCCACTGCGTCGGGTCGACGATACGTTCGTAGCGGATGCGGTCCTCGATGTCGGTGAGGCCCAGCAGCTTCAGCCGGTCGAGGACGAGGCGCCGGTAGCTCTCGCGGGTGGCGGGCCAGTCGATCCCGGATTTCAGGTTGGGCACCGGAACGAGGACGTAGAGGCTGGTATGGCCGGCCGGCGCCATGCCGCCATCGGTGTAGCCCGCGTGCTGGACGTAGAGCGAGGGCTGCATCGGCAGGGTGCCCTCGGTGATCTCGCGGATGTTGCGGGCGTATTCCTCCGACAGGAAGATGGTGTGGTGGCCGAGGCTCGCCGGCACCTTCCCCTCGATTCCGAGATACATCATGAAGGTCGAGCACGAGAGCCGCGCCTTGTCGATCTTGGCGTCGCGCCAGCGCGGACGGTGCGTCTGCGGCACCAGATCTTTGATGACCTTGGCGAAATCGCCGTTGATCACCACGGCGTCGGCCTTCAGGGTCTCGGCCCCGCAGACCACGCCCGTCGCCTTCTTTCCCTCGAAGATCACCCGGTCGACCGCCGTGTCGAGCCGGATGTCCACGCCCATGCGGCGGGCCAGGCCGGCCATCGCCTCCGATACCGCGCCGCAGCCGCCGACCGGGTGGTAGACCCCGTGCTCGTATTCGAGAAACGACAGGATGGTGAACAGGCTCGGGCACCGGAACGGCGACATGCCGAGATATTTGGTCTGGAACGCGAAGGCGAGGCGAACCCGCGGGTCCTTGAAGTAGCGCTGCAGGTCCTTGTCGACGCTGCGGCCGGGATGGAGATAGGGCAGGGCCGTGAGCATGGCCGGCGAGGCCATGGCGCGCAGGGTGTGGAAGGCCTGTTCCAGAACCGGCTTGAAGAACTTCAGCTTCACCCGGTTGTCGGCGAAGAATTTTCGGACGTTCTTGGCGTCGTCCGGTGCGATGCGGGCGACCTCGGCCTCCAGCCTGTCCATGTCGTTGGTGGCCTGGATCTCACCACCTCCCTCGAAGACGAGATGGTATTGCGGATCGAGCCGTTCCAGCTTGACGTGGTCCTCGAGCCGCTCACCGCAGGTCTCGAAGATGTCCGCGAGAATCTGTGGATAGAGGAAGAAGGTCGGGCCGATGTCGAACCGGTAGCCGCCCGGCGCCTCCACCGTCTTGGTCCGGCCTCCCACGGCCGGGTCCTTCTCGATCAGGGTGACGTGGACGCCGGCACGCGCGAGCAGGAGCGCCGTCGCCAATCCTCCAGGACCGGCGCCGACGACGATGACGCGGCGTCCGGACAGGGTCCGCATGCCATCCCGTGACTGAAGCAACGCCTTCAACTCCTTCGGCGACAGGCCCTCGTCGAGGGGAATCCCCTCGCACGAAGGCGTATCGATATTCGTTCCAAGCTCAAAGCCCCGCGCCCGGGAGTTCGCTCGCACCGGCCTAGCTTGCCGTCTAATCTCGACCGGCTTCAGGGACGGGACAATGGGTGCGGATTGTCGCGTGCCCGCATCGCCAGATGATGGAGGGCCAATGCGCCGGCGGTGGCCACGTTGAGCGAGTCGAATCCGGACGCCATCGGGATCCGTACGGTGCGGGCGCGCGCCATCATGTCCGGTGACAGACCCGGGCCTTCGGAGCCGAGAAGCAGCATCGCGCGCGATGGAGCCTCCAAGTCGGCGAGCACGTGCTCTCCACGCGGGCTGAAGGCCAGAGGAACGAGGTCGTTGGCCTCGGCGAAGTGCAGCATGGCCTCTGCCTCCAGCCGCACGAAGGGCACGATCAGCGCCGCGCCGGCCGAGACTCGGATCGCCTTGCGATAGAGCGGGTCGCAGGTGGCGCGGTCGAGGATCACGCCGTCGGCCCCGAACGCGGCGGCATTGCGGAACAGGCCGCCGACATTGTCGTGGTTGGTCAACCCGACGAGGCCGACCACCAGGACGGGGGCCGGTGCGGGGGGAAGGGCGAGGGGAATCTCCGCACCGCGCAGTCCCACCGCCATGACGCCGCGATGGATCGGGAAGCCTGCGATGGCGCTCATCACCGCTTTCGAGGCGGTGTAGACCGGCACCGATCCCGGCAGGGCGGCAAGGACATCGGAGAGCGGGGCCGCGCGCTCATGGCTCAGCAGTAGCGATTCGGGCGTGAACCGGGCGGCACCCGAGAGCAGAACCCTCAGTGTCACCTCCCCCTCGACGATGAACCGACCCTCGCGTCCGACGATGTCGCGCTCGCGCATGGCGGCATAGGCGGCGATGCGTGGATCGGCGGGGTCGTCGATGGGGATCGTGGACATGGACTTCGTGCGGTGAGCGAACGATCCTCCCCCTCTACGATAGAGGGGCCTGCCAAGCCGAGCCCGGTGGAGAGACCTCGCCCGATGACTCGCTCCCCTCACTCACGCGAGGGCCCCCCTTTCCCCTAGATGGGGAAAGGGGGGGGCGAGGATGTGCGGCTCAAGCCCCCGCCGGCCGTCCGCCCATGCGGATGGCCAGGGGATCGGCCTCTTCCTTGGTGGGCACCTTCACCAGGGCTTCGCCGTCGAGCACCACTTCGCCGGCCACCGAGCAGGTGCATTTGAGGCGCGCGCGGCGACGCTCGGGCACGAGTTCGGCCACTTCCACCGTCACCTGCACGGTATCGCCGATGCGCACCGGTGCGCGGAAGTTCAGGGTCTGGCTGATGTAGATGGCGCCGGGGCCGGGCAGGCGGGTGCCGAGCACAGCCGAGATCAGTCCGGCGGTGTAGAGGCCGTGCGCGATACGGGTGCCGAAGGGCGTGCGTGCGGCGAAATGCTCGGAGAGGTGGATCGGGTTGCGGTCACCGGTGATCTCGGCAAAGCCCACCACGTCGGAGGAGGAAATTTCCTTGTTCAAGGTCTCGGACAGCCCGACCTCGAGATCCTCGAAATACAGGACGCGCAATTCTGGCATCATCGGTCGGTCTCCCCCGTCTCACGTCGTGCTCGCGCGGCATGGTCCCGCATCCGACGTGTCGCGTCGCACAAGCGGTGCTGCAAATCCAGCGCACGGAGATCGAAAAATCGGCGCTCGACAGGCGTGGCGCACCCGGTCCAAGAGGCGAAGACCTGTCCTCGAGCCGATCCTGAGAGCCGATGACCGCCGCATCCGCCCCGACAATTCCGACCTCCCTGCGTCCCGTCGTCCTCCGGGTGGCGGGGCTGAACCTCGCCTATTTCGCCGTCGAGATCACGGTGGCCGTCGCGATCGGCTCCCTCGCGCTCATCGCAGACAGCCTCGATTTCCTGGAGGACGCGGCCCTCAACCTGCTGATCTTCGCAGGGATCGGCTGGAGCCTGCGCAACCGCGCCCGACTCGGCATGGTGCTGGCGTTCATCCTGCTCCTGCCGGCCTTCGCCACCGCCTATGCCGCCTGGGAGAAGGTGTCGGACATGGCGCCCCCGGCTCCCCTGCCGCTGACGCTCGCCGGCCTCGGGGCGCTCGCCGTGAACCTCACCTGCGCCGTGATGCTGGCCCGCCACCGCGAGGGTGGGGGAAGCCTGACGCGGGCGGCCTATCTCTCGGCCCGTAACGACGCCTACGCCAACCTCGCGATCATCGGCGCCGGCCTCGTCACGGCGCTGACGCTCTCGCCCTGGCCCGATCTCGTGGTCGCGGCCGGAATCGCCGTGCTCAACGCCGATTCGGCGGTGGACATCCTCAAGGCCGCCCGCGCCGAGTGGCGCGCGGCCCATCCCGAGGCATGATGCCGTCGCCCGGACCTCGTCCTGCTTCGCGGAGCGCCAGCGCAATCGCGCACCAGCGCCCATGCACCGGATCGGACCGGGTCCAAGCCCAAAGAGGTCTCCCATGCGCCTGTTCCCGATCTCCGACCTGCATCTCGAGCGCCGGCGTCCGGAAACGATCGCGCGGCCGGACGCGCCGTTCGACGTGCTGGTCTGCCCCGGCGACCTCTACGAGGGCCGGCCCGAAACCGGCCTCGCGGCGCTCCGCGAGATCGCGCAGGGACGGCCCATCGTCCTCGTGCCGGGCAACCACGAGCATTATGCGCCGACCGGCGATTCGCGCACCGCGCCCGAGCTGATCGCCGCCCTCGAAGCGGAGGTGGCCCGGATCAACGACGCGGGGGAGGGCGGTCCGGTCCACCTCCTCGACCACGGCAGCAGCATCGTCCTGGGTGGGGTTCGCTTCGTCGGCACCACCCTGTGGAGCGACTGGTCACTCGCCGGCCGCTGGCTCGACGCAACCGTGCCCGACCGTCCGGCCGATCCCGTCGCCTATGCCGCCGCGCGGATGACCGATCCGGTGACGGGCTCGCGCGAGTTCCGCGGCTCGATCCGCAAGGGCGACGGCTCGGTCTGGTCGCCGGCCGATGCCATGGCGGCGCATCTGGCGCAGAAGGCCGAACTCGCCGCCGCCCTCGCCGTGCCGCATCCCGGCCCAACGGTGGTGATCACCCACCATCCGGCGAGCCCGCTCGCGGCCGACGCATTCCGGACCACGCCCGGCGTGCCCTGGTGGGTGCCGGCCTTCTACGCCACCACCGCCCTCGACGATCTGCCCGAAGGGAATCGCCCCGACCTCTGGGTCTCCGGCCATTTCCACGCCGGCCACGATCTGCACATCGGCCGCACCCGCTGGATCGCCAATCCGGTGGAAGGCGGGACGTATTCGGCCGAGCGGATCGTGGAGGTGGGGTAGGGGATCTCTGGCGGCGAGCCTCCGGCAGCAGCGGGACGAGGTGGTGGGCATCGGTGAGGCGGGAATGCCCTACGCCCGCAATCCCTTCCGCTGATGCTGCTCCTTCACGTCGGCGATCTCGTCGAGCATCGCGCGCAGAGCGGTCAGGGCCTTCTCCTCGTCCTTGGTCAGCGGCTCGGTGGGATGAAAGTGGCGCACCAGCACCGTGAGCGCATCGCCGATGCGGCCGAGTTGCCTTCCATAGCTCGCCACCTCGGTCAGCACCTGCTCTTCCACCTCCGGCGCGCTGGAGCGGCCGACGCTGATGTTGATCAGACCGACCTGGTTGTTGAACGGACTGAGAAACGCCGACCAGATCGCCTGGGTCACATTGCCGGAAAGTGGAAGCCTGATGGTCGCCACGGGATGCCTCCTCCGAGGGGAAAGCGATCATGGTCCCCGCCGTGGTGAGTCGGCAATCGATGATCGAGGCACCATGATCCCGCGCTTCGCCACGGCGCGGGCTCCATAGGTTCATCTAAGGGCCTATCGGTCCGGTCGGGACCGATGCGGCACGTCCCGAGAAACCGATTCCCTCCGCCCTACGTAGGGGCGGGGAGGGGCGCTGCCCCCACCCGGATCGGAGCCATCATGAACACCTTCATCGCCGTCG
This sequence comes from Methylobacterium marchantiae, assembly GCF_042679825.1. Taxonomy (NCBI): domain Bacteria; kingdom Pseudomonadati; phylum Pseudomonadota; class Alphaproteobacteria; order Hyphomicrobiales; family Methylobacteriaceae; genus Methylobacterium; species Methylobacterium marchantiae. The sequence continues at coordinate 21,139 of NZ_JBHTND010000042.1, forward strand.
TGCTCGTCTGTGCCAATGCGATCCCGGTCGAATCCTGCTCGGACGACAAGGCGAGCGAGGTGCGAAAGGTGCGGGTTTCGAACGAGCTCGGCTGCACCAACGGCTGGCAAGAGATCATCTCCCGTACCGATCTCAGCGAGGAGATCGGCAAGACCGCCTATCTGAAGACGGAATGCCGCCGCGTGAAGGAGCCGCAATGAGCCCTACTTGTCGTACTTGATATAGGCGAAGCGCGCGTCGGTGGGCGTGCCCTCCAGGCCCTGCCCTTCCGTGCCCGGCTGCCAGCCCACGACCTCCTCGATCTTCCTGGCCAGGGCAAAGTCCTTGTCGGTGATGCCCTTGGCCGCGTGGTTCATCAGCCGCACCTCGACCCAGGCATAGGAGGCGGTGAGGTCCGGGTGGTGCCAGGCGGCCTCGGCGAGATGGCCCACCGTGTTGATGACCATGAGCGTGCTCTTCCAGCTCGCCGTCTTGTAGGTCCGCCGGATCCATCCGTCCTCGTAGGTCCAGGCCGGCAGCTCGGCGGCCAGACGCTCCGCGATGGTGGCGTCGTCGATGACGTCTTCGCGCGATCCGGCCATGGCCTGTACTCCTGTTCGATGGTCAGCGTCGTCGTGACGAGGGACAATGTGTCCGCGACACCGGACCCTGCCTCGTGCGCCGGTTTCGAGCAAGATCACGTGATCTCGCAGGTTGGCGCCGCGCCCGGTCCGACGCGTCGTCGTCGAAAGTCCGGATCTAGACCGCGGGACCGCGAGCCGCATCGGTGGACGGCGGTGATGCGAGACCCTATTAAATAAGAATAACAGGCTAGCGGCCCCTTCCATGGGATCGGAACCGGCCAGAACTCGATCCCCAGGGAGACGATGCTCATGCTGTCACGGCGCGGATTGCTCGCGACGGCGGCGTTCTGGCCCATGGCCGGCACCCTGGCCGGCACGGCCGCGGCCGCACCGGCGACCGTGCGCGTCGGCAGCCTGCCCTTCGGCACCGTGTCCTGGGAGATGGCCGTCATCAAGGCGCGCGGTCTCGACGCCGCCAACGGCTTCACCCTCGACGTGGTCAAGCTCGCCGGCAACGACGCGGCCCGCATCGCCTTCCTCGGCGGCCAGGTCGACACCATCGTCGGCGACCTGATCTGGGCCGGCCGGCTCAGCAACGAGGGCAGGGCGATACGCTTCGTGCCCTACTCCACCACCGAGGGTTCGTTGATGGTGCGGCCCGGCAGCGCCATCGCCGGCCTCAAGGATCTGGCCGGCAAGCGCCTCGGCATCGCTGGCGGACCCCTCGACAAGAACTGGCTCCTGCTCAAGGCCCAGGCCAAGGATGCCGCCGGGATCGACCTCGAATCGCAGGCCCAGATCGCCTACGGCGCGCCGCCGCTCCTGGCGCTGAAACTGGAACAGGGCGAACTCGACGCCGCCCTGCTCTACTGGACCTATTGCGCCCGCCTCGAGCCGAAGGGCTTCACGCGCCTCATCGGATCGGACGACATCATGCGCGCGTTCGGTGCCACCGGCTCCATCGCCCTCATCGGTTACCTGTTCGAGGGCGCCACGGTCTCCGGCAAGTCCGAGGTGATCGCCGGCTTCGTCCGCGCCTCGCGGACCGCCAAGGACATGCTCGCCAACGACCCGTCCACGTGGGAGGTGGTGCGGCCGCTGATGTCGGCCGAGGACGAGCCCACTTTCGAGGCCCTGAAGCGCGATTTCCTCGCCGGCATCCCACGCCGGGCCATCGCCACGGAGCGCAGCGACGGCGAGCGCCTGTTCAGCGTCCTGGCCAGGCTCGGCGGTGAGCGCCTGGTGGGGGGCGGGGCGACCCTGCCCGCCGGCCTCTATTTCGACGGGGCCGGAAACGGTTGAGCCTCACCGTTTTCTCCGATCGATACGGCGACCGGTGATCCGGCCCGGCTCCAACGCCATGGGATTGGCGACCCGGCTCGTCTCCGTCCTGCTGCTGCTGGCAGCCTGGCAGATGTCGGCGAGCCTGGCGGGATCGCGGCTCCTGCCGGCGCCGTTGGCGATCCTCGACTTCATCGTGAGCGAATCCGCCAGCGGCGACCTCTGGCGCAATGTCGGCATCACCCTCACGCGGGTGGGCGTGTCCTTCCTCATCGCCATGGGGCTCGGCGTCCTGCTCGGCATCGCGCTGGGGCGGCTGAAGGGCCTGAACCTCGCCCTCGACACGCCGCTTCTCATCCTGCTCAACACGCCTGCCCTCGTCATCACCGTCCTCGCCTACATCTGGGTCGGCCTCAACGAAGGGGCCGCGGTGCTGGCGGTGGTGCTCAACAAGCTGCCCAACGTGGCGGTGATCGTGCGCGAGGGCGCGCGCGGCCTCGATCCGGGTCTGGAGGAGATGGCCCGGACCTATCGCTTCGATCGACGCACCTGGATCGCCCATGTGCTGGTGCCCCAACTCCAGCCCTTCGTGGTGGCCGCGGCCCGGTCCGGTCTCTCGCTGGCCTGGAAGATCGTGCTGGTGATCGAGCTGCTCGGGCGTCCGAACGGGGTCGGGTTCGCCATCAACTTCTACTTCGTCCAGAGTCTGAACGTGGCGGCCATCATCGGCTACAGCGTCGTCTTCATGAGCGTGATGATCGCCATCGACATCCTGATCCTCCAGCGCCTCGAAGCCCATGTCCGACGCTGGCGCTGAGATGACCGACGCCCTGTCCGTCTCCATCCGCAGCAAGGTCTACGGAGCCGGCGGGCCTGAGCCGGTGGAGGCGGTGCGCGACCTCTCCTTCGCCGTCCGCCGCTCGGAGATCGCCTGCCTCATCGGCCCTTCGGGCGCCGGCAAGACCACCACCCTGCGCATCCTGCTGGGGCTCGATGCCGCCTATGAGGGAGCGGTGACCCCGGACACGCGCGAGGCCGGGATCGCCATGGTCTTCCAGGAGCCCCGCCTTCTTCCCTGGCGCACGGTCGAGCAGAACGTCCGCCTCGGATTGCCGCGCCCCGAGCGCGGTCGCGATCTCGACGCCCTGTTCGAGTCCCTCGGCCTGACGCCCTGGCGCGGGCGCTATCCGGGCAAGCTCTCCCTGGGCATGGCGCGGCGCGTGGCCCTGGCCCGCGCTCTCGCCCTCCGCCCTCGCATCCTCGTGCTCGACGAGCCCTTCGTCTCCCTCGACGACACGGCCGCCGCGTCCCTTCGGGAAATCGTGGTGGAGGCCGTGGGCCGGGAGGGGATGGGCGTCCTCATGGTCACGCACAACGTCGCCGAGGCGATCGAGATCGCGGATCGGCTCCTTCTCGTCTCCGCGCGACCGGCGAGCCTGCTCGCCGCGATCACCCTCGATCGTCCCCGAAGCGGGCGTGACAGGGCTTGGGCGGAAGCGACACGAAGAAGCCTCGCGAATCGTTTTCCGGGCGTCATCGCCGCCTGAAGGCCCGTCTCCGCGACGGAAGACGGGCAGGATATCGCCGGCGCGACATTATGCACATGGGCTCACAGATCTCGGCCGGTCCGTAGCGACTACGCTGTCATGCGGCGAGACAACGCAGCGCTTGATCCAATAGCGCCCAATCGATGCGTCATCGCGGACGATGAAGGCCTGCACTCCTGAGACGAAAATGCATTATTCTGCAGTTTCGCTCGGCGTCGATTTTCCTGCATGCCGGACGTCGCGACCGTTCTTCCGAACAAAACTCGCTCAATGTCTGGTTTCTGGCATGCCAGAGCGTTCGTATGCGTGAATCGCATAAGAAACGTCTTCGTCTTCTAAATGCTTTTGTCTTGTCGATATCGAATTTTGCGGTGCAGCATTTCTATGTGCATACGCGAAAGGCCAGCGGAGGTGAAGACATTCCTTCACCAGGACTTGATGCGACCTGAGCTCAAGCTTGCTCAATCGAGTTGACGCCGCCGCGATTTTTCTTAGAGTTCATTCAAGCTTCGGTTCCGAGGGGCGCCGCAAAGGGGTAGCGGCGACCGGGAGAGGAAGTGGTTGTTTCCGTGAAAGGCTTCGCAGGAACGACTGCTTACGAGACCCTATCGAAGTGATCTATCCCTGTCGCAAACAACAGGTCGCACAAACGGGTGCAGTCGAACTGCTCTCCAGGCGTGTTAAAGACTTGTCGGAGGAATGCATGAGAGCGGTCCATCTTCTCGCACTCGGCGCTGGTCTGGTGGCTTCGGCCCCCGCCTTCGCCAATGACGACGTCCTGAAGCGCTCGGCCGATCCGGCCCAGCAGGTGCTTCAGACGGTTGACTACGCCAACACGCGCTATTCGAAGCTCGACCAGATCAACGCCAGCAACGTGAAGCAGCTTCAGGTTGCCTGGACGTTCTCGACGGGCGTTCTTCGCGGCCACGAGGGTTCTCCTCTCGTCGTCGGCAACATGATGTACGTGCACACGCCCTTCCCGAACATCGTCTACGCCCTGGACCTCGACAAGG
>NZ_JBHTND010000043.1:0-25276 GCF_042679825.1 Methylobacterium marchantiae
AGCAGAGCACCGGAAGCTGGGACGGCGTCTTCCTCGTCGCAGCCGGCGCCAACGTCCTCGCATCCCTCCTCGCCATCGCCGTCCTGAAGCCGTGGCGCAAGAAGGTGGTGGCCCAGGCCCTCGCGGCCTCCGAGACGCCCGCCGCCGCCCGCACCGTCACCGCCTGAGACGGGACAGAGAAACGCGGGAAACCAAGGGGGCGGGACCATTCCGCCCCCTGTGAAAACCACCGAGCGCCGCCCCGCGACAGGGGCGGCGTTCCTCGTCGATAGCAGCAGCTTCCGCGAGCCGGTCGCCAACGACTCCTCTCCTCGCGCGCGAACCGGCCCAAGCGACAGCCAGGACCCTTCCTCACAGCCGACCGGGATATCGGCCATGCCTCAGACCGCCCTATGGCGCCCCATGACGACGGCACCTCAGATCGTCGACCGAATCTGGCTGCACCACCTGACCCTGGGTGCGATCCTGGCCGAGGGACGGAGCGGACGGTGGTACTCCCCCAGCCGGTCGCATCAGGTCTGGCGGTGGTATCGCGAGACCGGTGACGATGCCCTCGATCCCTTCACGGGATGGCGGCCCTTCGACGGAGAAGGCGACCCCGATGCCGCGGCTCAGAGCAGGAAGTCGCCCGCCTGAAGCGCGAGGTGTCCGCGCAGGAGCACGCTGAAATCGGCCGTGCCGTTACCGTCGAGATCGCCGCTCACCAGCGTGTTCGCGCCGCTCTCCACCGCCCGCAACTCTCCCGCGATCTTGTGGAAGGCGGCGGCACCGATGAAGCTGAAGACCTGATTGGCCGCCAGATCGGCATTCGCGTCGATCGGGCGCAGATCGATGCGGTCGTGCTGGATCTGCGAGAAGTCCGTGATCGGGTCGCGGCCCGCCGACGCCACCGTGCTGTCGGCCAGGCTCGACGGGCCGGGATTGCACAGGGCCACTGTGGCGTTCTGGATGCCCGCATTGCTGGGGACCAGCGAAGCTAGCGTGATCCCGGTCGGTAAACGCTGTCGCCGGAGTTCTTCCCGGATCGTGTGCCGTGACGGTGTCAGGCCGTCGCGACGACGGCCTTCCTGTTCGCCGGAATCGCGACCTCCTGCTGGGGCAGCGGGTCGGAATGTCCCGACATCTCGGCGAGCAGTTCGGCGACGAGGTCGGTCTGCGAAACGATGCCGACGAGCCTTCGGTCCTGCCCGACCACGGGCAGGTGATGAAGCCCGGCATCCGACATCCACAGGACGATGTCGGCGATCGGCGTCTCCGGCCGCGCCGTCCTCACCGGCGCGGTCATGATGTCCTCGACGCTGCCATGGGGCGCTCGGCCCCGCGCCAGGGTCAGCCCGATCCGCCGGGCGAGCCCGAGGCGCGGCCCGCGCATCTCCCAGACCGTCTTGTGGAGGATGTCGGTCTGGGTGACGATCCCGAGCACGCGCGCGCTTTCGTCTGTGACGGGAAGGGCCTTCACCCGGCGTTTGCGCAGGAGATCGAGCACGGTCCGCAGGGAATCGCCGGGTGCCACCGCGATCACGTCGCGGGACATGATGTCGGCGCAGGTGACCTTGCCCGTGCGGCGGCGGTAGGCATGGATCTGCGCCTGCAGGATGATCGCCTGGAGGTCGCCGCGGCGGACATCGAGAATCTGGTCGTAATCGGCGAGCACCGCATCGAGATCGGCGGCCGTGATGCCGGCACGGGCGGAGGGCGCGGGGTCCTTCGTGCCGTGATCCGCCGGCGCTCGCGCGCTCACATGCGGATAGGCGCGCCCGGTCAGGTTGTTGAACAGCAGCGCAATGGCGAGGAGCAGCAGCGAATTGGCGCCGACCGGCCACAGCGCGAAAGCATAGCCAAGCTCGCGGATGTCGTGGCCACCGAGAACGGCGGTGAGGGCCACGGCGCCGCTCGGCGGATGCAGGCAGCGCAGGGCCATCATCAGGGCGATGGCGCAGGAAATGGCGAGGGCGGCGGCGAGGAACGGGTCGGGCACCCAAGCCGCCGCGGTGACGCCCACCAGCGCCGCGACGAGGTTGCCGCCGACGATCGACCAGGGCTGCGCCAGGGGACTCGCCGGCACCGCGAAGAGCAGCACCGCCGACGCGCCCATGGGCGCGATCATCGCCGGCAGCGCGCTCCCCGAGCCGATCGCCGCCCGGCTGATCAGCCCGGTCGCGAGGATCCCCACAAGGGCGCCGCCGGCCGAGCGGATGCGCTCGCGATGGCTGAGAGGAGACGCGTCGGGAATGAAGCGGCGCAGGAACAGGCGCATCGGCTGACGGACCTCGTATGGAGCGTGGCCGCGAGATTGGACCCGGTCGCATTGGAAACGAAGACGGCGCGCCCGGTGAGGGCGCGCCGTTTCCGATCTCGGCGTTCGGTCCCGCTTCAGACGGCACGTGCCTGATGCAGGCGCTCGATCTGCTGCTGGGTGTAGCCGAGGTCGAGCAGGACCTCGTCGGTATGCTCGCCGAGGAGCGGCGAGGACTTGATCTCGACCGGCATGTCCGAGAACTTGATCGGGCTTCCGACGGTCAGGTACGAGCCGAGCTTCGGGTGCTGGACCTCGACGATGGTGCCGCTGGCGCGCAGGGACGGATCGACCGAGAGTTCCTTCATCGACAGGACCGGCGAGCACGGGATGTCGAACTTGCGCAGGATGTCGACCGCCTCGAACTTGGTCTTGTCGGCGAGCCATTCCTCGATCGTGCCGAAGATGTCCATGATCTTGTCCTGGCGGGCACGGGCGGTGTTGTAGGCCGCGTCGTCGATCCACTCCTCCTTGCCGATCGCCTTGCAGATCGGCGCCCAGGCATGGCCCTGGATGGTGAAGTAGATATAGGCGTTCGGGTCGGTTTCCCAGCCCTTGCACTTCAGCACCCAGCCGGGCTGGCCGCCGCCGCCGGCATTTCCGCCGCGCGGCACCACGTCCGTGAACTCGCCATGCGGATACTGGGGGTATTCCTCGAGATAGCCGAGGGCATCGAGGCGCTGCTGGTCGCGCAGCTTGACGCGGCAGAGGTTGAGCACCGAATCCTGCATCGACACGGCGACCTTCTGGCCCTTGCCGGTCTTGTTCTTCTGGTGGAGCGCCGTGAGGATGCCGATGGCGAGATGCATGCCGGTGTTGGAATCACCGAGCGCGGCGGCGCTGACGGTGGGCGGGCCGTCCCAGAAGCCGGTGGTGGAGGCGGCGCCGCCCGCGCACTGGGCCACGTTCTCGTAGACCTTCAGGTCCTCGTAATGGTGGCCGTCCGAGAAGCCCTTCACCGAGGCGAGGATCATGCCCGGATTGAGCTCCTGGATGCGGGCCCAGGAGAAGCCCATGCGGTCGAGGGCGCCGGGGCCGAAATTCTCGACCATGACGTCGGACTGCTTGATCAGGTTCTCGAGGACTTCCTTGCCCTCGGGGGTCTTGGTGTCCAGCGTCAGCGAACGCTTGTTCGAGTTGAGCATGGTGAAGTAGAGCGCGTCGGCATCCTCCACGTGACGCAGCTGGTTGCGCGTCACGTCGCCGGAGCCGGGGCGCTCGACCTTGATCACGTCGGCGCCGAACCAGGCCAGCAACTGGGTGCAAGCGGGTCCCGCCTGGACGTGCGTGAAATCGATGATCTTGGTGCCTTCAAGCGGCTTGCTCATCTCGACGTTCTCCCTTTCGATCGTCTAGCTACAATTATGGATCGGATAGTTCGGCTGCCCGGTTCTGGTCCGGAACTGTTCTTGGCCACTGGTCCGGCGAAATCCTCGATCTAGGCGACGGCACTTTCGAGCTCGGTCAGGCGCTTGCGCATCTGACGCTCGTCGTTCCAGCGCTTCGTTTCGTCCCGGATGATCGCCAGAATGCCGGTTACCGTCCCGTCGGGGCCATGGAGGAGGCCGACGGTGAAGGCGATCGAGAGCGATCGGCCGTCCTTGTGGATCGCCGGCACGCGCAGCACCTCGGTGCCGTAGCGCGTGACGCCGGTCCGCATCGTCTTGGCGTAACCATCCCAGTGACGCTGGCGCTGCCGTTCGGGCGTGATCAGGTCGAGGGACCGGCCGATCGCCTCGGCGTGCGAGAACCCGAAGATCCGTTCCGCCGCCGCGTTCCAGACCACGATGGCCCCTTCGGCATCCGAGACGACGATGGCATCGCCCGCCGCCTCGACCAGTTCGGAGATGTCGATCATCGCCGGCATAGCTTGATCCAACGGGGTCTGATCCTGCTCGCCTCGACCGAAGTCATCGGCCAAGCCTCGCTTCACGGCATGCACCAGTCGAGCCGGGCGGCGGCGTCACCAGGATTGTTCGCTGCCGAAGCGCCGTGGTACACTCCAAGTCACGGCCAAAAGAGAAACTTTGGCCGTCGACATATTGCGGTTGCGAATGTTGCGATGCACCATCGTTATCGCTTCCTCGACTTCGCGGAAAGGTTGGTTCCTTTCCAAGAGATGCGCCACTCACTTGCTTTTTCTGTGTGCGTGTCGTTGGTATTTGGTATGCCAATGATAGCGGAGTGTCAACACGGGTGAGACGGCGAGGCGGGCGGCGATGGCGTGTTCGACCCCGTTGCCGATTCACCGGCACGGACCGTGAGCGACGGGGACGCGCGTCGTTGAAGACGGTCCCAAGGAGGGAATCCCCATGGGCGACAGCCCCGGCATCACGATCAGGCAGATCGAAGGCTATCGGTTCGAGATCGATTTCGGCGAGGCCTTCCCGAGGCTCCTGGCCGACGAGGCAGCGCCCTACGGCAAAGGGGAGGGGCCCTTCCCCGAGCAGATCCTCGTCGCGGGCGTCACCAACTGCCTCTGCGCCAGTCTCGTCTTCGCCCTCGGCAAGTACAGGCAGGACGCACCCGGGATCGCCGCGACGTCGAGTTTCCGCGTCGAGCGCAACGAGGAGGGACGGCTCAGGATCGCCGGGATCGAGGTCGGCATCGCCCTCGGTGCTCCGGCGGAATCCCTGCCGCGCATCGACAAGGTGCTGGAGCAGTTCGAGCGCTTCTGCACCGTGTCGGAGAGCGTGAAGGCGGGAATTCCGGTCACCGTCGCCGTCCGTGATTCGGACGGTACGCTGCTGACATAGTCGAACCGGGACAGACCAACCGGCTCCTCTCGGCGAATCCGGCAACGAAAGCCGGGATCCAAGGATCACGGGATCTAAGGATCACGGGATCCGACAAACCCAGAAAAGGAAACGCCATGGAGCGCTCGCTCGCACATTCCCCCGAAGACCTCGCCTGCCTCTTCAACGAGCGGGCCAATGCCGGCGATGTGGAAGGACTGGTGGCCCTCTACGAGAGCGGCGCCGTCCTCGCCGCCGGCAAGGTGGTGGCGACGGGCCATGCGGAAATCCGCGGCTTCTACACCGACCTGCTCGCGCGCCGATCCGAGTTTCCGGCCGCCGAGGCCCTGCCGAGCCTCCGCAACGGGTCGATCGCCATGACTTTCGCCCGGCTGCCCAACGGGACGATCTCCGTCGAGACGGCGCGGCTCCAGGACAATGGCGGCTGGCTCTGGATCATCGACCAGCTGAAGATCAAGCCGGTGACAGAAGCCAGGCAGGATTAGGCAGCGGGGCGGGAAGCCGAATGCCCGCCCCCATCACGCCACCGACCATCGCGAGGTCCATAGCATGATCGATCCCCAACTCGCCGGGCGGCTCACCTTCGCGCATCGCCTGCCGAACCGGGAGCCGCTGCCTCCCGGCCGTAACGCCCTCGGCCTGTTCGACGAGCGCGACGCCATGCTCATCGTGCCGCCGGGGATCGATCCGCGCCGGCCGACGCCCCTGGTCGTGCTCTTCCATGGCGGCGGCGGCAGTGCCGAGAAGATCCTGCCGATGCTGGAGGCTCACGCGGCGGAGCGCGGCTTCCTCCTTCTCGCTCCGCAATCGCTGTTCCCGACCTGGGACCTCGTCATCGGCGGCCACGGGCCGGACCGCGAGCGGCTCGACCTCGCCCTCACCGACGTCGCCTCGCGCTACATGCTCGATCCGCTGACGATCGTCTTCGCCGGCCATTCGGACGGGGGCAGCTACGCCCTCTCCACCGGCCTCGCCAACGGCCATGTGGTGACCCACCTGATCGTCTCCTCGGCGGGCTTCCTCTCGGTCCACCTGCAATCCGGCTCGCCGCACATCTTCCTCTCGCACGGGACACGGGACGAGCAGATCCCCATCGACCGCAGCGCCAGGGTGCACACCGCACGGCTGAGGGAGGCTGGCTACGACGTGACCTCGGTGGAATATGACGGGCCGCACGCCTACCGGCCGGAGATCGTGGCGCAGGCGATGGACTTCGTCTTCGGCCCCGAAGACGTGAGCGCGTAGGTGCGGCCGCATGCCTTGCCGGTATCATCCTCCTCGTCCTGCATGAGGCGACGGGGCAGCGCGTCTTCGGCTCGCGGGTCTTGGAGGTCGGCTGGCTCGCGACGCTCGTCACGAAGCCGCCTGCCATAGTCACGGAGAAGAAGTGAGAATCGGATTCCGGCCGCTTCCGCTCAGAGCAGCGTCCGGTCGAGCCGGATGATCCGGCACGGATCGCCGCGTTTCGCCGCCGGGGCGCCGGGCGGGCGCATGAGCAGCGCCTCGGACTGGCCGAGGACCGAGAGCATCGACGAATCCTGGCGGGTCTCCGCGAAGACCAGCGGCGGGCCTTCCGGCGCGGCCTCGATCCGGGCCCGCATGTAATCCTGGCGGACATCGTTGGCCGGCATGTCGGCGCCGAGGATCGCGGCCTCGCTGCGGTCGGCTCCCGCCTTCGGGTCGCCGAGGAGGGCGCGGATCGCCGGTACGACGAAGAGCAGGCCGCAGACCACGGCGGAAACGGGGTTTCCGGGCAACCCGATCACCATCATCGGCCCGAGGCGCCCGTGCATCAGCGGCTTGCCCGGCCGCAGGGCGACGCGCCAGAAGCCGAGTTCCAGCCCCTCGCGGTGCAGAGCCGCCTGGACGAGGTCGTGATCGCCGACCGACGCGCCGCCGAGGGTGACGAGGAGGTCCGCCTTCGCGTCGCGCGCCCGACCGAGGGCCGCTTCGAGGGAGGCGAGGCTGTCGCCGGCAATGCCGAGATCGATCGGCTCGGCGCCGGCCTCGCGGGCGAGGCTCGCCACCGCGAGGCCGTTCGAGGCGACGATCTGGTCCCAGCGCGCCGGCTCGCCCGCCGCCACCAGCTCGTCGCCGGTGGCGAGGATCGCCACGCGCGGCCTTCGGCGCACGGAGAGGGTCGCATGGCCGCCGGCCGCCGCGAGGGCGAGGCGGCGTGCATCGAGGCTGTCGCCCGCCCGCAGGAGCGGATCGCCGGACCGGAAATCGAGGCCCGGCACCCGGATGTGCCGACCGGCGGCGACCGACTCGACCGCGGTGACGCTTCCGTCCGAAACCTCGGCATTCTCCTGGATCAGGATCGCGTCGGCGCCCTGCGGAACGGGCGCACCGGTGAGGATGCGCACGGTCTCGCCGGGGCCGATGGTGCCCGAAAAGCCATGGCCGGCGGCGCTCATGCCGATCAGGTTCAGCCTCGCCGGAACCGCCGCCACGTCCTCGGCGCGCACCGCATAGCCATCCATGGCGGAGGCCGGGAAGGGCGGCTGGGTGCGCAGGGCGGCCACGTCCCCGGCCAGCGTCCGCCCATAGGCCTCGGCCACCGGGACCGTCTCGGCCTCGACCGGTTCGGCGGCGCTTCGGAGGATGCGCGCGAGCGCCTCCTCGACCGGGATGAGCTTGCTCACGAGGCGTCCTCGGCGCGGTAGGAGCCCGAGCGTCCGCCATCCTTGGCGAGCAGGTGGATGCCCTCGATCCGCATGCCGCGATCGGCCGCCTTCACCATGTCGTAGATCGTCAGGCAGGCGACGGAGACGGCGGTGAGCGCTTCCATCTCCACCCCGGTCGGGCCGATCACCTTCACTTCGGCGGTGACGCGCAGGCCCGGCAGTGAATCGTCGGGCTCGCATTCGACCCTGACCTTGGAGATCAGCAGCGGGTGGCAGAGCGGAATGAGTTCGTGCGTGCGCTTCGAGGCCATGATGCCGGCGAGCCGCGCCGTGCCGATCACGTCGCCCTTCTTGGCATCGCCCTCGCGGATTAGGCGCAGGGTCTCGGGCAGCATCACCACCACGCCCTCGGCCCGCGCCGTGCGGGTGGTGGGCGCCTTGTCGGAGACGTCGACCATGTTGGCGGCGCCCGCCGCATCGAGATGCGTGAGCGTGCTCATTTGCCGGCCTTGCCGAACAGCAGGCGCTTCGTCGCCTTGGTGACGTCCGCCTCGCGCATCAGGCTCTCGCCGACGAGGATGGTGCGCAGCCCGCCCTTTTCCAGGCGGAGGACGTCGTCGTGACCGGTGATGCCGCTCTCGGCCACCGCGATCCGATCCGCCGGGACGCCCTTGGCGACGCGGATCGCCGTGTCGAAGGAGACCTCGAACGTCTTCAGGTCGCGGTTGTTGATGCCCAGCAGCCGCGTCCCGAGCGGGATGGCCCGGACGAGCTCCTCCTCGTCGTGGACTTCCACCAGAACGTCCATGCCGAGATCGTGGGCGGTCTCGACGATGGCCAGCGCCTCGTCGTCGTCGAGGCAGGCCATGATGGCCAGCACGCAATCGGCGCCCCAGGCCCGTGCCTCGTAGACCTGATAGGGCTCGAACAGGAAGTCCTTGCGCAGCACCGGCAGGGAGCAGGCGTCGCGCGCCTCCGTCAGGAATTCCGGCTTGCCCTGGAAGGACGGCGTATCGGTGAGCACCGAGAGGCAGGTGGCGCCTCCGGCCTCGTAGGCGGCCGCCAGGGTGGCAGGGTCGAAATCCTCGCGGATCAGGCCCTTCGACGGCGAGGCCTTCTTCACCTCGGCGATGAGGGCCGGTCGCCCTTGCGCGATATGGGCCGCGATGGCATCGGCGAAGGGCCGCACCGGGGCCGCCTTCTCGATGCGCTTCTCGAGCTTTGTCTGCGGTACGCGCAGCTTGGCCTCGGCGATCTCGCGGCGCTTGTAGGCCTCGATCCGCGCGAGCACGTCGCGGCGGTCGGTCGTCGTCGGTGCAGGGCCTGCATCCGCCATCGCTTTCGCCTCGCTCATCGGGGCCTCTTTCATGTGTTCGAGACCGCGACGAGGCGCGCGAGGGTCGCCCTCGCCGTGCCGTCGTCGATGGCGGATGCGGCCCGCGCCACGCCCTCGCTCAAGCTCTGTGCGGCGCCGGCGACGACGAGGCCGGCGCCCGCATTGAGGATGGCGATGTCGCGATAGGCGTTGCGCTCGCCGGCGAGGACGGCGTTCAGCGCGTGCGCGTTGTGGTCGGGATCGCCGCCGCGCAGATCCTCGAGGGTCCAGAGCGGCAGGCCGACCTCGCGCGGGTCGATGGTGAACCGCTCGATCCGCCCGTTCTCCAGGGCGACCACCGAGGTCGGCCCGGTGACGGTGATCTCGTCGAGCCCGTCGGACCCGTGGACGGTCCAGACCCGCGTCGCGCCGAGTTCGCCGAGCACCCGTGTCAGCGGCTCGGCCCAGGCGGCGGTCGAGACGCCGAGGAGCTGGCGCTCGACGCCGGCGGGATTCGAGAGCGGCCCGAGCAGGTTGAAGATCGTCCGCACCGGCAGTTCGGAGCGGATCGGCGCCACGTGGCGCATGGCGCCGTGGTGGGTCTGGGCGAACATGAAGCACAGGCCGGCCTGCGCCAGACAGCGCGCCAGCCCCTCCGGATCGAGGCCGATCCTGACTCCGAGGGAGACCAGGACGTCGGCGGCTCCCGAGCGCGAGGTGGCGGCGCGGTTGCCGTGCTTGGCGACCGGCACGCCGCAGGCGGCGGCGAGGATCGCGGCCAGGGTCGAGACGTTGTAGCTGCCCGAATGGTCGCCGCCGGTGCCGACGATGTCGATGGCGCCGGGGACGGGGGTCACGCGCACCATCCGCGCCCGCATCGCCTCCACCGCGCCGACGATCTCGTCCTCGGACTCGCCGCGAACCTTCAGGGCGATGAGGAAGGCGCTGGCCTGGACGGGCGTGACCTCGCCCGAGAGCAGATGGTCGAAGGCCGCGCGCGCCTCCACCCGGTCGAGACTCGACCCGGCCGCGACTTTCGCGAGGAGCGGCTTGAAGGTGTCCATGGATTAGAACGCGTCAATCAACGTTGATCGAAGCGTCAATGCACGCCGGGCCCGCGCTTGTCACGTGCCGCGTTCCAGCCGGCGGCGATGTCGAGGAAGTTGCGCAGGATCTGCGATCCGTGATGCGAGAGGATGCTTTCCGGGTGGAACTGCACCCCGTGGACCGGGAGCGTGGCGTGTTCCAGAGCCATGATCAGTCCGTCCGCTTCCGCCGTGACGACGAGATCCTGCGGGCAGCCGCCGCGTTCCACCACGAGGGAATGGTAGCGCGTGGCGTCGAACGGACCGTTCAGCCCGCGGAAGATTCCGGTCGCGTGGTGCGTAATGCTGGAGACCTTGCCGTGCATCGGCTTGGGCGCACGGATGACGTCGCCGCCGAAGGCCTGTCCGATCGCCTGCAGGCCGAGGCAGACACCGAAGATCGGCACCTCGCCGGAGAGATCGCGCACCACGTCGAGGCACACGCCGGCCTCGTTGGGCGTGCACGGCCCCGGCGACAGCACCACGGCGTCGGGCGCGTGCTCGCGGATCTCGTCGATGGTGATCCGGTCGTTGCGCACCACGTCGATCGATCCGCAGAGCGGCCCGATGAGATGGACGAGATTCCAGGTGAAGGAATCGTAGTTGTCGATGACGAGGACGTTGGACATGATCGCGCTTCTCTTGTCCTCCTCGTGTGACGACGCGGGGACGGAGGGTCAAGCGTCCTCGCGTCGCGCCCTATCGCTGCGCGGTGTCTTGTCGAGAGGTATCTGCCGGCATGGCCCGGCATAGGGCGAAGCCGACCGCCCCGGCCGCCGCGATCACCGCCATGACGGCGCCGAGGCCGCCCGCCGCGAAGGCCAGCCCGTTGAGCGTGACGCCGAGGCTGCCCCCCAGGAAGGTCCCGGCATTGACGAGGCCGGAGCTCAGACCCGCCCGATCCGGAGGAAGGGCGGCGAGAGCGAGGCGCGGCGCCGTGGCGTAGGGCAAGGCGAGGCCCGCCCCGGCGAGGAGCAGGCCGATCCCGAGGAAAGCGAGCGTCCGGTCCCCGGCGGCCAGGGCGATGACGGGGCTCGCGCCGACGATCGCCAGCATCGCCACCATCATCGACGGGCGCGCTCCGAAGCGGCGCACCAGCGCCGGCGCGGAGAGCGAGACGGCGAGCAATCCGGCACTCATCGGCAGGGTGGCGAGGCCGGCCTCCACCGGACTCAGCGCGAGGCCTTCCGCTCCCTGGACGTCGAGGTTCAGGAACATCAGCAGGGGCAGGATGCAGAACATGGCGACGGCGCCGGTGGCGGTCGCGCGCAGGAAGGCGGGATGCGCGAGCAAGGCGAGATCGACGAACGGGTCGGACCGGTGCCGCTCGGTTCCGACGAAGAGAAGGAGCGAGGCCGTCGCCACGGCGAGGGGCGCGAGGAACCGGACGGGCGCCTCGAACACCGTCCTCACTCCCTGGAGCGTGACGATGGCGGAGACCATCAGGATCGCCAGCAGGACGAAGCCGCCGCCGTCGATGCGGGGAGGGGAGCCGGTTCGCTCCGGCGCCCGGAGCGGCGCCGACAGGCCGACGCCGATGGCGGAGACGAGCATCACCGCGCCGTTGACCCGGAAGATGTCGCGCCAGCCGAGAAAATGGGTGAGGGCCCCGCCGATCAGCGGGCCAAGGCTGAAGCCGAGCATCAGGAACCCGGCCCAGGCGCCGATCGCCGCCGCACGTCCCTCCGGCGGCACGGCCCTGCCCACCAAAGTCAGCGTGCCGGGGACGGCGAAGGCGGCCGCGAGACCCTGAAGCGCCCGGCCGAGCAGGACCCAGGAGGCGGAGCCGGCCAGAGCGATGACGAGGCAGGCCAGGGTGAAGAGGACGAGGCCCGCGAGGGCGACCCGGCCGGCTCCCGACCGATCCGCCATCTTGCCGCCGAGGATGATGAAGGCCGCCGAGGCGAGGAGGTAGGCGTTCACCACCCATTCGACCTCGCCAGCGCCGAGGCCGAGCTCTTCGCGCATAGTCGGCAGGGCCGCCATGATCGCGGTCCCGTTGGCCCCGAGGCAGAGCATGCCGAGGCAGGACGCGCCGACGACGAGGCGGCCCCGAGCGGGCTCTTTCACCGATCAGGTCTCCGTCCGCGCGCGGATGAAGGCACCGGCACTCGCCAGCGCTTGGCGCCCTTCGGCGAGCTGTTGGTAGAACAGGTGCCAGGCATGGATCATGCACGGCCAGACCTGGAGCGTCACGGCGAGATCCGCGGAGGCGGCCCGGGAGGCGAGCCTCAGCGCGTCGTCGAGCAGGGTCTCGGCCGAGCCGACCTGGATCAGCATCGGCGGCAGGCTGGCGAGATCGGCATGGAGCGGCGAGATCAGCGGCGCCGACGCGTTCCTCCCGCCGCGATAGGCCGTCGCCAACTCGATCAGGTAGTCCCGGTGGATCAACGGATCGACCGCGGCCTTGGAATCCATGCTGCCCCCGGACATGTCGAGGTCGACCCAGGGCGAGGTCAGCCAGAGGCAACCCGGCAGCGGCAGGCCCGCGTCGCGGAGCGAGATCGCCGTCGCCAGGGCGAGACCGCCGCCCGCACTCTCGCCGGACAGGGCGATCCTGCCGGGGCCGATCCCCGAATCGAGGAGGAAGCGATAGCCCGCGAGGGCGTCGTCGAGAGCCGCCGGAAACGGATGCTCCGGAGCGAGGCGATAGCCGAGAGCCAGGGTCCGGGCCCCGGCGGCACGCCCCGCCTCTGCCACCATGTGCCTGTGGCTGGCGATCGAGCCGGAGACGTAGCCGCCGCCATGCAGGAACAGGACGATTCGGGAGGGATCGGCCGTCGGGCTCGCGGTCCATTCCGCTGCCACCCCGCCGGCATCGACGGGCACGACCTCGACATCCGCGGCGACGGGATAGCGCGTCCCGAACCCGTCGAGCCGCTCGCGGCGCTGCGCCAGATCGGACGATCTCGGACTGTCGGCGAGCAGGGCCCGAACGACATCGATCTCGCTCCTCGCCATCACATCCTCTCCTCCGCCCGGGACGATTGATCCGCTATCGATAGATTCTTTCAAGCAGCCTTCGTCGACAACCGGAATGGACAGACAATTCTGAGAGAGGCAGCAATCCTTTGTGGTCTGTCGCTCTACACCGAAAGAACGGGATGCTCGGGCCATTCCGATAGCGTGTCATCAGGGCCGATTTTCAGCAGATGATCGATTTCTTCAACAGGCGTCGTGTCTTGATGTCGCTTCTGCTCGTCCTGCTGGTTTGGCTGGGCGGGTTCGCACTCTGGTCGGTTGAGATGACCGACGCGCCCCTGGACGAACCGATCTCGCTCTCGCCTGCCGGCCACGTGGAACGAACCATTCGGGTCAGGATGGATGGTCCCCACGAACTGAGCTTCAAGTTCTCAATCGGCTCACGTCCGCGCAAAGAAGCGATGGTCTTGGTTGGAAAGTTTTCTCCTTTTGGAAAGGATGGATTGCGGACCCGACCTTCGGGAACGGATGTCCCGATACGATGGTCGCTGAGCGATCCGTCTGGACGAAGAGTGGCGTCGGGAGAGGGAAGCACTTTCGGCGGCGATAGCCATGCCGAGAAAGAGATCTGGAGGATGATCGCTCAGCCGAAAGGTCTCATTCCAGGCCCCTATCGTTTCGAGGCCTCGATCCTGCGAGACTGTCCAGAGTTTCACGGACTAACGGCTCATCTCCAACTCGCCCTACCGGGCCGCAAAATCTCGTTCGGCTGGCGTAGTGATCTTCTGTTCTGGGGAAGTGCGGCCAACTATTATCTGATTGGTCCCTTCGCACTCAGTCTTGCTTTCGTCCTCATCGGACTGGAACTCGGCCGCTGGCTCGCGCTTCGCGGAAACCGGTGAAGCCTTATTGCCCCCGCCGCGCCCGGCTCGCGAACATCACCGCATCCTCGGCCGCGCGAAAAAGGGCCTTCGCCTTGTTCACGCATTCCTGCTGCTCGGAGGCCGGATCGGAATCGTAGACGATGCCGGCGCCGGCCTGAACGTGCATCCGGCCGTCCTTCACGATGGCGGTGCGCAGGACGATGCAGGTGTCCATCTCGCCGCGCGCGCCGAAATAGCCGATGCAGCCGCCATAGGGTCCGCGCTTCTCGCGCTCCAGCTCGTCGATGATCTCCATGGCCCGGACCTTGGGTGCGCCGGAGACGGTGCCCGCCGGAAACCCCGCCGAGAGGGCACCCAGCGCGTCGTGGCGCGGATCGAGTTCGCCTTCGACGTTGGAGACGATGTGCATGACGTGGCTGTAATATTCGAGGAAGAACGAGCCGGTCACGGTGACGCTGCCGATGCGCGAGACCCGGCCGACATCGTTGCGTCCGAGATCGAGCAGCATCAGGTGCTCGGAGCGTTCCTTCGGGTCGGCCAGGAGTTCGTCCGAGAGGGCCTTGTCCTCGGCTGCATCGGCGCCGCGCCGGCGCGTGCCGGCGATGGGGCGGATGGTGACGCGCCCGTCGCGCACCCGCACCAGGATTTCCGGCGACGAGCACACCACCTGGAAATCCTCGAAATCGAGGTAGCACAGGAAGGGGGCCGGGTTGGTCCGCCGCAGCGAGCGGTAGAGGGCGATGGCCGGCAGCGTGAAGGGCGCTTCGAAGCGCTGGGACAGCACCACCTGGAACACGTCGCCGGCGACGATGTACTCCTTCGCCCGTGCCACCATGGACAGGTACTCGTCGGCCGAGGTGTTCGAGACCGGCTCGGGATGGGCGATGGTGCGGGGATCGATCCGGGCCTCGATCGGGAGCGGACCTTCCAGAACCTCCGCGACCCGTTCCAGCCGGGTCAGGGCACCTTCGTAGGCCGAGCGGGCCGACACGCCCGGATTCGGACGCACGGGACCGACGATCGTGATGATGTCGCGCACGGCGTCGAACACCACCATGACGCGCGGCCTGACGAGGATCGCGTCGGGGACGCCGAGCGGGTCGGGGTTCGGCTCCCCGAGCCGCTCCATGGCGCGGACCATGTCGTAGCCGAGATAGCCGAACAGGCCCGCCGCCATGGGCGGAAGTGCTGCGCCGTCATCGATGCCGATGGCACTCTCCGCGATCAGCGCGCGCAGGCTGTCGAGGGGAGCGGCAGGGTCGGGCTCGAAAGCCGAGAGGTCGCCGCCACGCGCGGTTTCCGGGCGACCGTCGCGGCAGCGCCAGGCGAGGTCGGGATCGAGCCCGATCATCGAGTAGCGGCCGCGCACGGCACCGCCCTCGACGGATTCGAGGAGGAAGGCCGGTCCGGCATGGACGGCGCGCAGCTTGAGGAAGGCCGCGACCGGGGTCTCCAGATCGGCCACCAGGGTCAGGTTGAGGAGGGTCGGGCGACCCGCTTCGTAGGCCTCCGCGAAGGCGGCGTAATCCGGCTCCTGAAACATGGTCCGTTCAGTACTCGCCGCCGATCGCGCGCCGGAACGCCGTCTGGTTGACGGTGATCCCCACGGTCTTCTGGACGTCGGCGATGTACTCGCCGAGGACGTCGTCGATGAGCGTCGCCTGGAACCGTTTGGAGATGGCCTCGTCCGACGGACTGCCCGGCACGAAGGCGGGCATCGAGGCCGCGGTGACCTTCGCGACCACGCGGGACTCGCCGGATTCCACCGAGACGGACTTGTCCACCGGCGTCGAGAAGATGCGGTTGACCACATCCGCCGACAGCCCGTCCTTGCCCTGGTTGCGGGCGATGTCGGTGGAGGTCTGGACCTGCACGCCGACCTCGTCCGCGAGGGTGTCGATGGACTCGCCCTTGTCGAGGCGCTCGGTCAGGCTGCGCGCCTTCTCAGAGAGGCGCTTGGCCACCTCGGCGGCGCGCCACTGGGCGGCGACCTGGTCGCGCACCTGTTCGAGGGGCTTGTCGTGGGCATGGTCGATGCCGGTGACGTCGACCCAGACATAGCCGCCAGTCTTCAGGCGCAGCGCCTCGGTGTCGCTGCCGATCTCCGAGCGGAACACGATGGGCAGCGTGGTGTCGCGGTCGGGAATGCCCTCGACGGGCTTGCCCGATGGGTCGAGCCCCTGGGCGCTCACCGCCGGCAGGGTGACGAGGGTGAGACCGCGCTCCTTGGCGATGTCGGCGAGCGGCTTGCTGTTGGCGCGCTCGTCCTCGATCGTGTCGTGGTCCTTCTCGACGGCCGTCTTGGCGCGTTCGAGGGCGATGGTCTTGCGGATCTCGGGCGCCACCTCGGCCAGGGGCTTGCTGGTCGCGGGCTCGATGGCGGTGACGCGCAGGAGCACGGTGCCGAAGCGGCCCTTGACCGGCGTGCTCACGGCGTTCTGGGCCAGGGCGAAGGCGGCATCGGCCACGGCGGGATCGAACAGCTCGGCCTTGGTCAGGTTGCCCAGCGACAATTCCTTGGCATCGACGCCGCGGGCCAGCGCCACCGCCTCGAACGGCTTCTCGCCGGATTCGATCTCCTTGCGGGCGGCCTCGGCGGAAGCCTCGTCGGGGAACACGATCTGCTGGATGGTCCGGCGCTCCGGCGTGCCGTACTGCGCCTTGCCGAGGTCGTAGCGCTTCTGCACGTCCTCGTCGGTGACGGCGTCGGGCTTCGCCATCGCCTGCGGATCGAGGGCGAGGAGGGTCACGGCGCGGTAATCCGGCGCGCGGAACGCGGTCTTGTTCTCCTCGTAGAAAGACTTCACCTCGTCCTCGGTCGGGGCCGGGACGTCGCCCGCCACCGAGGGCGGCAGCATCAGGAAGGAGGCGGCGCGGCGCTCCGTCGTGTAGCGATGCACGGCCTCGCGCAGGGCCGCGGGAACATGGACGTCGGAAGCGACGGCCTCGGCGATCTGGAGACGCCCGGCGGCGGCGCGCTGGTCGCGCACGAACATCGCCTCGTTGATGCCGGCCCGCTGCAGCGTCTGGAAGAAGAGGTTCTGGTCGAAGGTCCCGTTGGCGCCCTTGAAGGTCGGCTCCTCCTGGATCGCCCGCAGCACCGCCGAATCGGGGATCACGAGGCCCAGATCGCGGGTCTGCTGGTCGAGGGAGGCCTCGCTGATGAGCTGCGACAGGACCTGCCGGTCGAGACCCAGGCCCCTTGCCTGTTCCGGGGTCAGGCTGCGCTGGAGCTGCGATTGATAGCGCTGAAGCTGCAGCTGATAGGCCGAGCGCACGGATTCGGCGGTGATCTGCGTCTTGCCCACCGTGGCCACCGTCGTGGCAGAATTCGAGCGGAAGAAATCCTCCACGCCGAAGATCGCGACGCCGGCGATGAGGAAGGTGAAGACCACCGTGAGGATGATCTTGCCGAGCCAATGCTGGCTGGCGCTACGCATGTTCTGCAGCATCGGAACGTTCGAATATCCGTCGTGACGGCCTGCCGGGGCACGGCTCCAAGCCGCCCGCGATAGACCATCCGCGCCCGCCAGCAAAGGCCGGTGGAATTCGCAGGCCCAGGTTTGCGCCGGCAAGTCGGCTCTGTTACGGCCCAGCTCACGATCCGGTGAAGCCGGTCCATCAGGTTTTGGGAACGAGGGATTCGATGACGAAGTCGGGACGGCGGCCGCTGATCGCCGGCAACTGGAAGATGAACGGCCTGCGCGGTTCGGTCCCCGTGGTCGAGGCGATCCGCGACGGGCTCTCGCCTGAACTCACCTCCCGGATCGACGTCCTCATCTGCCCGCCCTCGACGCTGATCTCCTCGTGCGTCGCCGCCGTCTACGGGTCGGCCGTCTCCATCGGCGGCCAGAACCTTCACGCCAAGGCCAGCGGCGCCTTCACCGGGAGCATCTCCGCCGAGATGCTCGCCGATCTCGGTGCGAGCTACGTCATCGTCGGACATTCGGAACGGCGCGCCTATCACCACGAGACCGATGACGGCGTGCACGCCAAGGCGCTCGGCGCCCGCCGCGCCGGCCTCTGCGGCATCATCTGCGTCGGCGAGACGCAGGAGGAGCGCGAGGAGGGCCGTGCCCTCGACATCGTCCGGGCCCAGCTCGCCATCGGCGTGCCCAAAGGCGCCAAGGCGAGCGACACGGTCATCGCCTACGAGCCGGTCTGGGCGATCGGCACCGGCCTCACCCCGACCCCCGCCGACATCGCCGAGGTCCATGCCTCGCTGCGCGAGATGCTCGGCCAGCTCATCGGACCGGAGGCGCAGAAGGTGCGCATCCTCTACGGCGGGTCTGTGAAGCCCGGCAACGCCCGCGAGCTGATGTCGGTGGAGAATGTCGACGGCGCGCTGGTGGGCGGCGCGAGCCTCGTCGCCGCGGACTTCCTGGGGATCGCGGCCGCCTACGCCTGAGACGATCGCCGTCAAGACCCCGTGCAGGATTTGGCGCGGGACACCATCTCGTGTAGGAGCCTGCGCTTTGCAGACGTTCCTCGACGGACCTCGTCGGCCGCCGAAGCGCGGCTCTCGCGCGTCACGCACCAGGAACATCGGACCCGATCGACATGAATGCCGTCCTGATCTCCATCCACCTCATCGTCGTTCTCGCCCTCATCGCCGTGGTCCTGCTGCAGCGCTCGGAAGGCGGACTCGGGCTCGGCGGTGGCAGCAGCGGCGGCGGCGTCTCGGGCTTCATGACCGGGCGCGGACAGGCCAATGCCCTGACGCGGGCCACCGCCATCCTGGCCGCCCTGTTCTTCACCACCAGCATGACGCTCGCGATCATCTCCCATCGCAGCGCCGCGCCGAAATCGATCCTCGACGGTGCCGCGACGACGCAGCCGGCGGTGCCCAATGGCAACCTGCTCGAGACCCTGCGTCCGGGCCAGGGTAGCAGCCAGGGCGCGACGCAAGGCACCGGCCAGCCCGCTCCGGCGGCGCCCGCCCAGCCGGCGACGCCCGAAGCGCCGCAGTCGCGCTGATCGGCGAGGAACGAGGGTCCGGACGATGTCCGGACCGTCACGATCCCGCGTCTCGCATGGACCGCGCCGAAACCGCCCTGCCGTTCGATACGGCGGGGTGTTTTGAAGTTTGGCGAATCATCCACCCTTGTTTATGAGCCGAAGCCCATGACGCGGTACGTATTCATCACCGGCGGCGTGGTCTCCTCGCTCGGCAAGGGCCTCGCTTCGGCTGCCCTCGCGGCCCTGCTCCAGGCGCGCGGCCACACGGTCCGCCTGCGCAAGCTCGACCCCTACCTGAACGTCGATCCGGGCACGATGAGCCCGACGCAGCACGGCGAGGTCTTCGTCACCGACGACGGGGCCGAGACCGACCTCGATCTCGGCCATTACGAGCGCTTCACCGGCCTGCCGGCGACGAAGGCCGACAACATCACCACCGGCCGGATCTATCTCGACATCATCACCAAGGAGCGGCGCGGCGATTATCTCGGCGCGACGATCCAGGTGATCCCGCACGTCACCAACGCCATCAAAGCGTTCGTCCTCGACGGCAACGAGGCGTTCGATTTCGTGCTCGTCGAGATCGGCGGCACGGTGGGCGACATCGAGGGCCTGCCCTTCTTCGAGGCGATCCGCCAGCTCGGCCAGGAATTGCCGCGCGGCACCACCGCCTTCGTGCACCTGACCCTGCTTCCCTACATTCCCTCGGCCGGCGAGCTGAAGACCAAGCCGACGCAGCATTCCGTCAAGGAACTGCGCTCGATCGGCATCCAGCCCGACATCCTGCTCTGCCGCTGCGACCGTCCGATCCCGGTGGAGGAGCGGCGCAAGCTCGGCCTGTTCTGCAACGTGCGCGAGACGGCGGTCATCGAGGCCCGCGACGTCGCCTCGATCTACGACGTCCCGCTGTCCTACCGCGAGGCCGGCCTCGACCGCGAGGTGCTGGCGCATTTCGCCATCGAGCCGAAGGGCGAGCCCGACCTGGTGCGCTGGACCACCATCTCGGAGCGGGTGCGCAACCCCGAAGGCGAGGTCTCCATCGCCATCGTCGGCAAATATACCGGCCTGAAGGACGCCTATAAGTCGCTGTCCGAGGCGCTCACCCATGGCGGCATCGCCAACCGGGTGAAGGTGAACCTCGAATGGATCGAATCCGAGGTGTTCGAGCGCGAGGACCCGGCGCCGTTCCTCGAAGGCATCAACGGCATCCTCGTGCCCGGCGGCTTCGGCCAGCGCGGCGCCGAGGGCAAGATCCGGGCGGCCCGCTACGCCCGCGAGCGCAAGATCCCGTATTTCGGCATCTGCTTCGGCATGCAGATGGCGGTGATTGAGGCGGCCCGCTCGCTCGCCGGCGTCGAGGACGCCAATTCCACCGAATTCGGCGAGACGGACGAGCCGGTGGTCGGGCTCCTCACCGAATGGCTCAAGGGCAACGAGCTGGAGCGGCGCGCGGCCGAGGGCAATCTCGGCGGCACCATGCGCCTCGGCGCCTATCAGGCGACCCTCGGCGCCGACACCAAGATCGCCGAGATCTACGGCGAGACCCAGATCTCGGAGCGCCACCGCCACCGCTACGAGGTCAACATGGCCTATCGCGAGCGGCTGGAGGCGAAGGGCCTGCGCTTCTCCGGGCTCTCGCCCGACGGCCTGCTGCCGGAGACGGTGGAACATGCCGGGCACCCCTGGTTCATCGGCGTGCAGTTCCATCCGGAGCTGAAGTCGCGCCCGTTCGAGCCGCATCCGCTGTTCAAGAGCTTCATCTCCGCCGCGATCGTGCAGAGCCGGCTGGTCTGAGGGGAGGGCGGGCACGATGGTCTCGATCTCGGGCCTGCCCGCCTTCCTCGCCTATGTGGCCACGGCCTTCGGGCTCGTGGCGGTCTATCTAGCGGTCTATCTGTCCGCGACCGCGCACCGCGAGATCGCGCTCATCCGGGCCAACAACGCGGCCGCCGCGATAGCCCTCGGCGCCAGTCTCATCGGCTATACGCTGCCGCTCTCGGTCGCGATCTACAATGCGCAATCGATCCTCGATTGCATCGTCTGGGGCCTCGTCGCCCTCATCGTGCAGATCCTGCTGTATTTCGTCGTGCGGCTGATCCTGCCGGACCTGTCGCGGCGCATCGAAGCCGGCGAGATCGCGGCCGCCATCCTGCTCGCTGCCATGTCCCTGGCGGGTGGCATCGTCAACGCGGCCTCGATGACCTATTGAGCCGGCGCCTGCGCATTTCCGCGGCGCGCCGGTTTCAAACGGTCAAGCTCGCTCCTAGATTAAACTCCATGCGGCGTCGTGCCGTGAGGGAGCGGGTCGTCGCAAGGCGGTCCATGCTGGGATGCCATCCAAGGCCGATACGCCGACGCCCGTGAAACCTCCGCGCGTGATGCGCTCGCAGACGGTCACCCTCGTCATGCTGGCGGGTGCCGGAGCCGCGGCCTTCGGGCTCGCCCATGTCGATCCGTCGCAGGACGAGGAAGACGTGCTCGTCTACGCGAACCCCGAGGCCTGCATCGCCGGCCGGGTCCGGACGGAGGCGGAGTGCCGGAGCGAGTACCTGACCGCCCGCGCGGCTTATCCCGAATCCGCACCGCGCTATGCCACGATGATCGATTGCGAGGCGCATCACGGTGCCTTGCACTGCCTGCCGGGCGCCAGCGTCGCGTCGAGCGCGACCGGTCGCTTCGTGCCGATGATGGCGGGTTATGTGATCGGCCGTCGCGATGACCAGGACCTCGATCCGCAGCCGCTCTACGATCACGCGCCCAAGGAACGCACCGCCAGCGGCGTCGGCACCGGAGGCGGATCGAGCGGCGGAGGCTATTGCACCGGCTGGGGCGGCCGGGTCACGACCTCGTCGGGAGGGGCGAGTTCGAGCGCAAGGGTCGCGTCTTCGGCCGTGCGCAGGGTCGCGTTCGGCGGCTTCGGCAGCACCGGACGCGGGTTCTCCTCGCATGGCGGGTCCGGCCACGGGAGCGGCGGCTGATGCGGCGCGTGGCCATCGGCGAGCGACCGGACTGGCGGGACACCGCCCGCCGGCACGGCTTCACCTTCCATACGCTCGACGGGGCGCCCTACTGGTCTGAGAGCCACGCCTATGCCTTCGGCCTCGACGAAATCGAGCGCGATCTCGAAGGGCCGAGCGGAGAGATCCAAGCGCTCTGCCTCGCCTTCGTCGCCGATGCCGTCGAGGACGAGCGGATCCTCGCCTCGCTGGACATTCCCGAACACGCCCGGGACGCGGTCCGCGCGAGCTGGAAGCGGGGAGATCCGTCGCTCTACGGCCGCCTCGACTTTTCTTATGGCGGGGACAAAGCCGGCCGGGCGAAGCTCCTCGAATACAATGCCGATACGCCGACAGCCTTGTACGAAACCGGTGTGTTCCAGTGGCTCTGGCTGGAAGAGGGGCTGCGCTCCGGCTCGCTGCCCGAGGGGTCCGACCAGTTCAACTCCGTCCACGAGAGGCTGATCGCCCGGTTCCGCACGTTGCGCGGCGATGGCACGATGGCCTTCACCGCCTATGCCGACGCGCCCGAAGACAGGGGCACGGTGGCCTATCTCGAGGATTGCGCGCGGCAGGCAGGGCTCGCGACGCGGTTCCTCGATCTCTCGGATATCGGGCGGGACGAGGCGGGCCGCTTCGTCGACCGCGTCGACGCGCCGATCCCGGCCCTGTTCAAGCTCTATCCCTGGGAATGGGCCTTCGCCGACGCCTTCGGTGACCGGCTCCACGAGACCACGACGCGGTTCCTCGAACCGCCCTGGAAGGCCATCCTGTCCAACAAGGGGCTACTGGCGCATCTTCATGCCCGCGAGCCGGGGCACCCGAACCTGCTGCCGGCCTATTTCGAGGACGATCCCCGGAAGGCCTCGCTCGGGACGTCCTTCGTCAAGAAGCCCCTCGTCTCGCGGGAGGGCGCGAACATCCTCGTGGTGCGCGACGGCACCGTGCTGGCGCAGGATCACGGCCCCTATGGCGGCGGCCGCCATATCCGCCAGGCCCTCGCCGAACTGCCGGATTTCGAGGGACGACGCCCCGTCATCGGTTCTTGGATCGTGGGGAACGAGCCGGTGGGTCTCTGCGTCCGGGAGAGTGCCGGCCCGATCACCGGCAACGGTGCCCTGTTCGTGCCGCACGTCATCGAGCCGGCCTGAGAGCGGCAACCCGTCGCTTTCAAATCGCCGGCATTGGCCTATCCTGGGCCGCGTGACCGAGATCCTGTTCTACCATCTCCAGCAGCAGCCCCTCGAAAAGGTGCTGCCGAATCTCGTCGAGCGTTCCCTGGAGCGCCAGTGGCGCGCGGCCATCCAGGCGTCCGGCGAGGAGCGGCTCCAGGCCCTCGACGACCATCTCTGGACCTACAGCGACGACAGCTTCCTGCCGCACGGCACCGACCGGGACCCGCAGGCCGCGACCCAGCCCGTGGTCCTGACCCTGCAGGGTCACAATCCCAACGGCGCCGCCATCCGCTTCCTGGTGGACGGTGCGCCGCTGCCGCCCGATGCCTCCGACTACCAGCGCATCTGCATCCTGTTCGACGGCAACGACCAGGATGCGCTGCTCGGCGCGCGCGCCCAGTGGAAACAGGCCAAGGAGGCGGGCCATACGATCGCCTACTGGCAGCAGGACGAATCCGGACGCTGGCAGAAGAAGGCGTGACCGGGACGCCCGTCCTCCTCATCACCGCAAAGGCAGATGCATGATCCGAGGCATGGTTCGAGGCTCGACCGTCCCTGAGCCGGCGGGGCAGGGACGGGCCGAGGGGCCGGGCTCGCTCTCCGTGCCCCGTCGGGTCGGGCGCCTCGCCCTCGCGATATCGGCCATCCTTCTCGTCGCTGTCCAACCGGCCATGGCGCAGGCGCCGCACGGCGGCGAGAAGCCTCCGGAACGGCGTTCCGCCGAGCAGCGCGGCCCGGAAGGGCGCAAGCTTCCGCCCGACGTCACCACCGAGCACAGCGTCACCCTGCCGGGCGGGCGCAATTTGCGCTTCACCGCCACCGCCGGCAGCCTGCCCCTGGTGGAGGAGGGCGGGAAGCTCCAGGCCGAGATCGCCTTCATCGCCTACCGCCTCGCCGATGCGGGCGATGCGAACCGGCCGGTCACCTTCGCGGTCAATGGCGGCCCCGGCGCCGCCTCGGCCTACCTCAACATCGGCGCGATCGGCCCGTGGCGCCTGCCCCTCGACGGCACCAGCATCAGCCCGTCCACCCAAGTGGGCCTCGTCCCGAACGACGGCACCTGGCTCGATTTCACCGACCTCGTCTTCCTCGATCCGGTGGGGACCGGCTACAGCCGCGCGGCCGATGGCGACGCCAAGCGCTACTGGAGCGTCGATGCCGACGCGTCGGTCCTGGCCTCGGCCATCGCCCGCTGGCTGCGGACGAACGACCGGATGGCGGCGCCGAAATTCTACGTCGGCGAGAGCTATGGCGGGTTCCGCGGGCCGTTGATCGCGGCGAAGCTTCAGGAGGAGATCGGCGTCGGCCTGTCGGGCATGGTCCTGCTGTCGCCGGTGCTCGATTTCGCCTGGCTGCAATCGCCGCGCACCACGCCCTGGGGCCACGTGACGAAGCTGCCCTCCTTCGCCGCCGCAGCCATCGAGCGGGCAGGCGGCACGCCGAGCCGCAAGGCCCTGGCGGAGACGGAAGTCTACGCCACCGGGGACTACCTCGCCGATCTCCTGAAGGGGCCGGCCGACCGGACCGCCATCGCCCGTCTCGGCGACAGGGTCGGCGCCATCACCGGCCTCGACCCCGCCTTCGTCCGGCGTCAGGCCGGACGCCTGAATTCCACCAGCGTCCAGCGCGAGATCGGCCAGGACGAGGGCCGCGTCGCCAGTGCCTACGATACCGGCATCACCGGCTGGGACCCGGACCCGGCCGCGACCTTCTCGGGTTTCGAGGACCCCCTCCTCACCGCCATGCAGGCGCCGCTGACAAGCGCCATGATCGAGCTCTACGGCACCAAGCTGAACTACCGCGTGCCGGATCTGCGCTACGAACTCCTCAACGGCTCGGTCAGCCGGGGATGGAGCTGGGGCGGCGGACGGATGGCGCCGGAATCCCTCGGTGCCCTGCGCGGCGCCATGGCCCTCGACGGCAACCTGCGCGTGCTCGTGGCCCACGGCTTCACCGATCTGGTGACGCCCTATTTCACCTCGAAGCTCCTGATCGACCAGCTGCCGGCCTTCGGCGACGGCAAGCGGATCGACCTCGCGGTGTATCCGGGCGGGCATATGTTCTATTCGCGGCCCGATTCGCGCGCGGCCTTTCACAAGGACGCGTCCGATCTCTATGCGGCTGCCCTGAAGGCGCGGTCCGGCCCTCCTTCCAAGGACGTGAAGTGATCGTCGTTTCGTCTCGACCCGCGGTGTCCGCCGGCATCGCCCTGCTCGCGCTCGCTGCCATGAGCGCCTGCACCACCAGCGAGCGCGAGCCGC